>JALNXN010000005.1 GCA_023230325.1 archaeon
GCTTTTAAATCAAATTCTGATACTGAAGTTTTAATTCATGGTTATGAAGAGTGGGGTCTTGATCTTCTTTTGAAAAAAATTAATGGGCAATTTGCTTTTGGACTGTATGATTTAAAAAAAAAAAAAATATTTCTTGTAAGAGATAGATCTGGAATAAACCCTTTATATTATTCTTTAGAAAATAATACGCTTATTTTTTCATCGGAATTAAAAAGTATTAATTATTTTTTAAAACAAACACAGTTAGACTCAAAAGCTGTAGATTTATTTTTTAGATTTGGATATATTCCTTCTCCAATGACTATTTTTACTAATATTAAAAAATTAAAACCTGCTCACTATATTGAAATTTCTAAAAACTATTTTTTTGAAAGAGAATATTGGAAATTAAATATTTCTAATAATGGTTTTTCTATTAAAAAAAATATTTCTAAAATACAGGCTTTATTAGATGAATCTGTTAAAAAAAGGTTAGTATCAGATGTCCCAATAGGTGCGTTTTTATCTGGTGGCGCCGATTCAAGTGCAGTTGTAGCTACAATGGCAAAGTATAAATCAGATTTACATACATTTTCAATAGGTTTTGAAAATTCTAAATATGATGAAACTAAATATGCACAAAATATAGCAGATGCTGTAAATACTGATCATCATGTAAAAATTTTAACTGAAAAAGATTTTTTTAAGTATTTAGAAAAAGTTCCTTTTCATTATGATGAACCTTTTGCAGATTCTTCTCAAATACCTACAATGGCAGTGTCTGATTTTGCAAAAAAATACGTTACTGTTTCTTTAAGTGGAGATGGCGGTGATGAATTATTTGCAGGTTATAATAGTCATGTACTTTTAAACAAATATGCATTATTATCTAAATCTATTTACTATACCAAATATTTATGGAGTTTGATTGGGCATTCTAAAATTGCAGAAAATTTATTTCCAAATAAGTTAAATAATCTTTATAACTCTTTTTATTATTTTTATGGGTTTCATAATCTTAAATTTGATAATAATATGTTAAATTATATTCAAAAGGTTGATTACAAGTATTATCTTCCTGATGATATTTTAACAAAAGTTGATAGGGCTTCTCTTGCATTTTCTTTAGAATCTAGGCCTCCTCTATTAGATAATGATCTTGTAGATTTTGCATTTTCTATTCTTCCTGAGCAAAGAATAAAAAATAACATATCTAAATTTATTTTTAAAAAAGCTTTAGAGGACAGAGTACCTAAATATAATCTGTATAGAGATAAAATGGGTTTTGGTTTTAACTGTAACGATTATGTTAAGGGTTATGATTTTAATTATAATAATTTTAAAGATTACATGTCTTTATCTAAATTTAATAAAATAACTTCTGAAAATAATATTTCTTATTGGTATGCAGTTATATTTGATAAATGGAGTAAATATTATGACACAAATTTTAAATAAGTTTATAATAATATTTTGTAAAATCATTTTTAAGTAATTCTTCTTTTTTTTTAATTTTTTTATAGTTTTTAAAATATGCTAGTTTAAAGTAAAGTTTAGGGGTTATTTTTTGTAAAAAAATACTACTTATGTAGCTAAGAGATATTCTTTTATAATTTAATGCGTTTTTTATAATTTCTGAGATAGAGTGATCTCTAATCCACTTATTCCCTAGATTATTTAAATCTCCTCTCATTAAATGCAATCCGTAAACATTTTTAAAGTTATATATTCTTTTTTTATCTTTACATAAAATTTTTTTCATAAAGTATAAATCTGTTTCAAATGTTATATTTGTGTTATATTTTATGTTTTTATTTCTAAAAAGTAATGTTGTGTGAAATGTAAAATAATCTATTTCCTTAGAGTAATTATAATGATAATATTTTCCTTTTTCGTAGTAATAAATCATACTAGATCCACACCCAACATATTTAGTATTTTCATCTAAAAAAGATACTTGTTTTCTAAGTTTGTCTGGGTGCCAAAGATCATCATGATCTTGTATCGCTATATATTTTCCTTTTGCTTTTTTTAACAACAAGTTTAATCCAGGATATGCACCTATGTTTTTTTTGCTAAAAATAACTTTTATTTTTTTATTTTTAGTATATTTTTTTAGTATTTCTTTAGTTTTATCTTGTGAATTGTTATCTAATATAAGTAATTCCCAATTTTTGTATGTTTGATCAAATATACTTTTCAATGTGTTTTCAATATATTTTTCACAATTGTATGTGCAAATTAAGATTGATACTTTTGGTTTCATAATTATTCATCAATAAACATTACTGGCATTTCTTTAATTTTAATTTTTGGTTTTTCATACATCAAATATAACATGTATGTTGTAAATAATCTTTCTGAAATAAAAGCAAAAACTCTTTGTTGATACGGATCTTTAGATATAGTTATATTTGTTTCTAATTTATTTAGATTTTTAAATAACCAATTCATATAAGTATTAAATATTTCTTTACTGAAAATCCCCATATTATAAGGGTAAATCCAATTATTATTTTCCATTTGTTTAAAATATTTGTAGTAAAGCGGTTGTTTTTTCATTATTTGAGTTAATTTTTTCCAATCTTCTTTTCTGTGGCTAAATTCATATTGTTTCCGAACTGTTTTTCCAAAATACCATTTTTTTGGAATGATTATGTCATAATCTTCTACTAAAGCAATTTTTTTATGAAACATATTTATTTTTGATAGTTTTTTATTTATTTGAAAATTATAATTTACGTTTAAATTTAATGTTCTTCTTAAATTTAAATATGCATTTTTAAATTTTTCAATTATTTTATTTTGAGGTTCTATAAAATATCTTCTATAGTGCATTATACCGTAATAGTCAGCATCTATGTTTTTCCACATCCAATAGACTGCAGTTAGTTCTGAATAGTTTGGATTTTTGTGAGAAATATTTTTTCCTGTGTCGTCTCCTAAAATTTTTAAATCAATATTAGAGTTTAATTTTCCGGCATGAATTGGATTAAATAAATGTGATATTGTTTTTAATGTGGAATGAGGTTTGTGATAGGCAACCATTACAAATATTTTTTTTGAGTTCACGTTCTTTTACCTTAATCAACTTTAATTGGGATATGCAATTAATACTCTTTCATTTGTAGGATGAATTTTATACAAATTTAAGAATCTATATGTATAATTTAAATTCCATTTATTGATTAGTTTTGGTATTTCAAAAAAATCTTTTCCTGTGTGGTATAAGCATATTAATAACACTGGTCTATTTTTTTTAATTGTTTTTTCAGCTCCTTTAATAGCTTCTAACTCATATCCCTCTATATCCATTTTTATTAAGCCAACATTATCTTGTATAAAATTATCGATTGTTGTTATTTCTATTTTTTCACTATCTTTTGTTTTTAAGTTATTTTTTTTAATGTAAGAACTATCTAATGCGTTTTCTAAATATACATTTTTATTTTTATCTCCAAGTCCTTTTTTAATAGGAGTAATTAGTGGATTTAGATTATTTAATTTAATGGTTTCTATTAATTTGAGATAATTTTTAGTATCTGGTTCAAAAGAATATATTTTTTTAGGTTTTAGTTTTTCGAAAATTAATGCAGAATCACCTACAAAAGCACCACAATCTAAAATGTTCTTGTGAGCAATATTTGAAATTACTTTTTTAGGTATAATATCAAGTCCGTAGTTATGATAAAATGAAGATATGCCTACATTTGAAGAAGCTAATGTGTATTTTTTGTTATTGTAATTAATGTCAGTATAATTTGCATTTTTGAATTTAATATTTTTTCTAAAGAAGTCATCATATTTTTTAAAATAAGTTAAATCATCCTCAGTAAATAAATTATATGTAAATAATTGTCCTCTTAAGGCCATGTAAAGTTTATTTTTTATAAATTTGATTATTTCTTTTTTATCGTTATCATTTTCAAATAAATCTAAATTAAAATTAACCTCATGTGTTAAACTGTATTCTAAAAAGTTTAAACTCCATTTAAGATCAATTTCAGAATATTTATACTCTAAAGGATTTGTTTTTGTATTATGCTTAAGGTATAATCTGTACATTGGTTTTAACATCTTTTCTTTTAAAAATTTGGGAGTAATCATACTTATTTTAGTCAAATATATGTTAGTTTTATTTTTATTTGATTTTGCCCCATTTTCATGATATTCTTCAATTATTTCGTGTATGCATTTTAATATATATTTATTATTAATTTTCATAATTAGTCCCTTATTTCTTTTTATTTTAAAGTATTTCATAATATTTCTAAATAAAACTATTTATATACTTTTCTAAACCATAATATTATTATAAGTATGATAAGTAATCAAAAAGAAGATTGTAAATAAACAAATAAAAAGAATTAAAAAATATTTAATAAAAATGAAAACCTTAAATCTCCAATTCTAGAAGCATTTAATATTGTTCCTTTCTAATAAAAACTATTTTTAATAAATTGATTTAATGATTTTTAAAATTCTTTATACCTACTTATTATATAATAAAAAAAAATATATAAAAGAGTGAAAAAAATTTGAATGGTACTGTAAAATTTTATAACATTAACAAAAACTTCGGTTTTATTACTGGAGAAGATGGTAAAGACTACTTTGTTCACGGTTCAGGAATTGCTGACAATGAACAACTTAGAGATGCTATGCCAGTTTCTTTCGATGTTATTGAAGATGAAAAAGGACAAAAAGCAATTAACGTAAGAAAAGCTTAATTGTGTTCTTTTAAAACAAGATACACCACTTCGTGATGGGATTTAATAGTTTCATAACTGTGCAAATCTAATTTTCAGTCTAATTCATTATAGTCAGAACATTTGCGGTTAAAATTTTTACATAATTTTCATAAGGTTAATAAATAAGCTGTAATATCCTTTGAGATAATATTTATTTTATAGTATCTAAAAAACTCTTGCACTTGTGCAGGAATTTGATTATTCAATGTTAAATGCTTTGAGGATGCAACCATCTTCTAAACTCATTTTGTAATTTTTCTGATTAATTATTTTTATATTTTTTATTTAAATTCTTAAAATAATTTATTTTTTTAAACAATCTCATAAAATCTACTTCCTTACCTCTTTTAACAAACTAAAGATCTCTTTAACCTTAAAATATCTAAACATAAAAATAAATGACACATAAAACAGTCCACCAACCAAACAATAAAATAATACGTTTAAGGAGTTATTAATTACAACCACCTTTAAAACATCCTTTACTAAATAAATCCCAAACAACATAAGAATAGAAGAGATAAAAGGAATTACTAACTTTCTAAAGAAACCAAACTTGACTATATTCTTACTTACCTTTACATACATTCCAACAAATATTATTAACTCTGACAAAACAGTTGTTACTGCTGCTCCAACAATCCCAAACAAAGGAATTGCAATAAAGTTTAATACAACATTTACGACTGCTGCAATTAAGAATAATTTAAATAAATATTTTTGCAAATTATGAATAGTTAATATATTATTAAAGATCTGATTAAATGCATTTATTAAAAAGAAAATAATAACTACCTGAAAAGCAATAAATCCAATAACAAAGTCTTTTCCAAAAATTAACCTAATAATATCTTTTGCTAAATAGATTACCCCAAAAACCATTGGCAAAGCTAAAACTATTATTATTCTTGAATATTTGTCAAGTATTCCCTTAAACCTACTACTTTTATAGTTTCTAGAAAGGATTGGGAAAAATACTGTGGAAAATAAAGCAATAATTCCAATCAAAAACCCATAAAAAGTATAACCTGTAGAATATAACCCAACCTGATAATCATTTAACATAAAAGATATCATAAACTTATCAAAATTAAAATAAATAACTCCAAAGATTGTAGTTAAGGCAAAAGGATAGGATAGTTTTAGTTTACTTAATAAAAAGCCTTTCTTAAAAACTGGTTTAAATTTTATCTTACTTTTAAACATTTTCTTAAAGACATATATAATGTAAAATAGAACAATAACTGAGGATAAAATATAAGCTAAAGCCACACCAATTATCTTCAAGTTTAAAAAAACAACTAAAATTATAAATATAACAATCAATAACTTAAGTAACACTTCTTTTATTGATGAAAATTTCATTAACTCAAAAGAATTTAAATAAACTACCAAATATCCAGCTATTGATTGTGCAATCAAGTTAATTGCAAGTAATACTATTAAAACTTTAACAATTAATAGTTTAGGCAAAAGTAAAGTAATTAAAACTATTACCACAAAAAACAAAATATACAAATAGATCTTAAAATAGAAAAAATTATTAAAATATTTACTTAATAAAGCTTTTTTCCTACTAACATCTCTAAAAATTAAAATACCAGTCCCAACATCAAAAAAAACAGCAAACAAAGAAACAAAAGATAAAGCAAAGTTAAGTTGACCATAACCCTCAACACCTAAATATCTAGGAATAAGTGTTATAGTTACAATTGAAAGAAGATAAACAAATACCTTAGAGATTGTCAACCAACCAATATTTCTTACAATTGTTTTTTTTTCTGTGTTTTCCATAGTGTCATAATTTTTTTATTTTTATCCTAAATATAAATATATCTAAACAAATATAATATAATTAAATCAGAAAGTAATAAAAATAGAAAGTAAATTAATATAATTATAAAAAGTAAATTCTAAGTAAAAATAGAAATAAATCTAATACTTTAAAATAAAGAAGAAAATATGAAACCTATAGATAAATTAAGAAAAAACATAGAAAAACAAGATCTTTATGAATTCTTTGTAAATTATCTTGAAGAAACAAAGACTTCTAAAAAAAAACCTAGTTCTTATTAATAATTATTTTAAAGAATTAGAAAAAAGATATAAAGGAAAAGAGCTTTTAGAAATGAACAATTATATTTCTTCTATTAGAAAGAATAGTAACTCAAAGCTGTCACTTTTTATGGAATTACTAAAATCAGATATTTTATTTTTTAAAAGAAATAAAAGAATTAGATCATTAAAATCTAATTTAATTAAATTAAATAAAAATATACCAATCGATTCTACTCTTGAGTCAAAATATAAATTTGAAGCTTGTACTGAAACTTATTTAGGATTTTATCAGAGCTTTTCTTTCTGGAACATTAACAACTATTAAAGTTAAATTAAAAAACGGAGATAAGGTAGAATTTTTAAGATTGCTTGGTAAAAATTCTTTTGGAGACAAAGGAATATCTAATAACTTTAGCTTACACAAAGTTGGAGTAAATAAATTATTATTAAATCCATTTAGTAAAAATTTAGATGTTTATAGTTATAAAACAAAAAATGGCAAAATTACAAGTTTAAAAAAAGAATATGATTTAAATAAATATAAAAAAGAACTAAAGTTTGAATATTGCTCAAAATCAAAAATTTCTAGAAAGCAAAAGGAGACACAAAAACTAATTGTAGATCTATTAACAGAAATTAATAAGTTCTACACTAAAGATGGAGTTAGTGGAATTGAAAGGATGAAAAGATTAAAAAAAGGTTGGGATATAGGAGCTGAAAAGAAAAAAACAGAAGAAATTAAAAAAGCAAAAGATAGACAAAAAACTAAAAAAAATTTAAAAATGAAAAAAAGGAAATAAGACAGGCACTCTACATTTACACCCACATTCTAATTAATAATAAACTAATTAAAATTAGCAATAATCAAATGTTTTATAAATTTATATATCTTAAATATAATATAGTTTCTAAAAAGAGAAATATATAAAGAAATATAATTATAAGGTAAAAAACAGTTAACTTATGGAATATGTAGATTGGGTAATGTCTTTTGGAATTTTTATAATTGTCTTTGTTGGGATAATTATAGCTCTACCTAATTTTTTACCAGATATTAATTTACAAGAAAACACATATACTGCTAAAAGTGTTTATTCTAATCTCTTTGAAGAGATTAACACCTACACAGTTATTAATAATAATGACTTACAAATACACCCCTTTTCTATACCCCTAGAAAACAATTTTGGTAGAAGTGCTGGAATTAGTGTTGTTGAAGGGAATGTTGCTTATGGGCTTGTGCAAAATAAAACTAAATTTTATAACTTTGAAGCATATGATATTAACACAAATAAAATAATGCTGGTTAATGAGGACTTTGAAGACTACAATTACTTAGATACTTTTTTATTAGAGCAAGGAGCACTAACCTTTTCAAATGGTTCTCTTAATCTAAACAATATGGTAAGTCTTAAAACCAATTCTTCCTTCTTAGATTACACAGGCTCTCTTGATTTTAAAGCAGACAACATTAATGTCTATTTTAATTATATAGATTTAGATAACTATTATTTTTGTGAAGTTACTAATGAAGATGTCTCTGTTTTTGAAAACTTAAATGGAACAATTACCAAAGTTGGCTTTATAGATTACACAAAAACAAAAGAATGGAATAATGTTTCTTTTGGTTTTGTTGGAAATGATGTTTTTTGTGGAATCAATAAACAATTAATAACAACTACTAATAACTTAGATCAAAACCAAAGTTACATAAAAATAGAAGCAAACGACACAAACACATATGTTGATAATTTTAAAATTTATAAAAATTCTGACTTGGTTGTAGATACTATTAATAACCAAATTAAAACTACTGACCTAAATGTAAATGTTGAAAATAATGTTTTACAAATAAATGCTTTAGGCTTTGATTTTAATTTAAATTTTTTCTCAAATCTAAGTTACAATCCTAATAATCAAATCATAAATATTAAAGATGAAGAGAATGTTACAAGGGCCACCATATTTCCAAACTCAAATGAATTTTGGTTTAATATTAACAAAGAAGAAGATTTAAACATTTCTTCAAACATCTTACAACCAAAAGATTATGATTACTATATTGAAGATGATGGAACTAACAAATATGTTTGGACAAAAGTAGATCTTAAAGGAAATGAAACAAAAACTATTTATTTGTCAAAAGAAGGAACTAACACACCTAATGGAGATGAAGTTTTTGATTTTTTTGATGACTTTGATGGAACATCTTTAGACACACAAAAATGGAACAAGTTTGGAACTGAGTTTGGGGACATTGTTGTAAATTCTGGAGAACTAATAATAACTAATGTTACTAGCACAAAAGAAGAATATCTTGGGATCTTTTCAAATATAGATCATATGACTTTTGGAAAAGTCTTAACAGTTAGGTCTAAGATGAAAAGTGGGGGTTATGCAACATTATTTGGTTATGCTAGTCAACCTTATAAGCCAATTCTTCACAATGACAGCCTAACAGATGGTTTTAGTTGGTATGGAAAGGTTGATGATAAAAGTTCAGCTTTATCTTTTGCTTTTGGAACAAATTTAATTTCTAACAATTCAGTTTCTCATGATCCAAGCATCTATGCTGTTTACAATGCAGAATTGATTTCTCAAGAGAATCTTAAAATCTATAAAAATCAAAGTCTACAATACACACAAACAAACAAATTATATGTTCCTAACTACTCACTTCCAATTTATTATTCTACAGATGGAGATACTACACCAACCTCAATTACCTCAGATTATGTTTTTGTAAGAAAATATGTTTCTACACAACCAACAATAAATGTTTCTTATATAAATAATAATACTTACAAAGTTGACATAACTAATAACACTGCTAATGATCTTAACAACCTCCAAATTAAAATTCCAAACAACATTCTTGAAATTGCCTCTAAATCAGAGAGTTTGGTCTTAACAAATGATTATTTTAAAAAAAATAGTTCTTTAAAATTTACAAACAACAATAATGAAAATGTAGTTTTTAATTTTTTTGATAAATATAATAACACCATTGATTGTGATCTTACAGCATCTTCTAATGGAAACATAAACATTAACAATTGTCAAGATGATGCAACTGTAAAGTTAAGATTTTCAAGAACAGAGATACAAAACAATTATCCAAAAATAAATATTATAAAAACTAAAGAAAATATAATAACTAAAGAAAAATTAGATTTACTTGATCTTTTTTCAAAAAACCTTCCCTACTTTATAGAAGACTTCAACTCAGAATATAGTCTTTGGACAAAAGTAAATATACCTTCAGGTGAAACTAAAAAGATATATGTTTCTAAAGAGGAAGATTATCTTCCAAATGGAGAAAAAGTTTTTGAACTATTTGATGACTTTGAAGAAACTATCTTAGACACAGATAAATGGGAAGAACAAAAATTTGGTTCCCAAAATGCAATCATTTCTGTTGACTCAGGAGAGTTGACTCTTGCAGGAGAACCAGCAGTTGCCTCCTCAGCAAGCATACAGTCCCTAAAAACTTTTAAAAATGATTTTGTAGTTGAGATCAAAAACAAAATAAGTTCATCAAACTATAATGACTTCTCAATTGGGGATGGAATGATTTTTGAAAATATAGAGATGCCAGGAATTGCCTATTGGTACACTTCTTACGAGAATGGTTATTTTTTTAATTGGCAAACAACAAGTTCCCTTTCTATTTTCCATATAGAAAATTCTCTTAAAACTAGACTTAAACTTATCTCAGGAGTCTCACAACCACTTGCAGAGTGGCATAAACTTAATTACACCTACTCTTCTGATGGAAACATTATTTGGGGAAAAAACAACTCACTTTTAGGCTCAGCAATTGATGCTAACTTTATAAACACACATAAACATCTGTTAATCTCTCAAGGAGAATATTCAGATGGTTCTGGGGGACCAAGAAACTTAGATTATATATTTGTAAGAAGATACACACCTGTAACACCTACCATAGAAGTCAAAGAACAAGACACAAATCTTTACGAAATTGCAATTACAAATAATTCTCAAAATAATCTTGTTAATTTCCAAATTAAAATACCAAATAATATTCTAAATTTAAATTCAAAAACAGATAGCCTAAGACTATATACCTTAGATGACTATTATCTTTCAATAACTAACCAAGAAAAAACTTTAAACTTAGAAAAAGGAAAAAACAATTTTAATGTTTCAAAAGTCTTAGAAAGATACACCACCTACCTAAATGAAAATGGTGAAGAAGAAATTGTAAGAGTTGTTATTAAACCTAACTAAAGAAAAAGCTAGCAACTATAAAACAACTTTTAAAACAACAATCAAAATTACAAAAAAAATACTAGCACCAACCACAAACTCAGGACTTAACTTTGGACCTGATAAAGAATCATTAAATTTCATAATTCCAATTGAGGAACTTGGACCTTGAGAATCACTTTTTGTTTGTCTTAATTTCATAAAAACACACCTTTTTTAAAAATATTATATTAATATAAATAATATAAGATAAGTTATAATTAAATACCTTACCTTTCTAATATAATAAACTAAAAAATATAAAAGAGAAGAGTTATTTAAAAATGAGTCCAAAAAGAAAAAAACTGTTAACAAAAATCCTTATAATAATTGTAATCTTATTTATTGCTCTCTACCTATTTACCTGGACAGGAAACATAAGATGTAGTAAAGTTCCTGGGTTATGTGGGATCTATTGGGGTTCTCAAAGCCTGATTACAGGAAAGAGTCAACCATCTGTCTTAATTGTTTATGATCCTTATGATGTTGATGGGCTTGGAAACCCTTACCTTCTTAAAAAAACCCTAGAGGATAATAAAAGAGTTGGAGTTCATCCTGCAATTGAGAATATAAACTACCTAAGCCCTGAAAAGCTAAATGGCTATAGTTTAGTAATTGTTGAAAAAGCAAAACAAATCTCTACCAAAAACTTAGAGACTTTTATGAACTATGTCTCTAAAGGTGGAAGACTTATCTGGATTGGAGATGCAGGAACAGAGATTTCAAAAAATGAAGATAAACTTTTAACAACAGGAGATATTGAAGGAACTTATGACTCTAACATTATCGGAGGTTGGGCAAGATTAAATAATGATAATTATATGATAAGATTTGATGAATTTTTAGAAGTTAGATATATAACAACCTATTGCCAAATTAAAGAATGTATAGAAAAAGAATATAAGGTTCCAGGCTATAATAATCAAACAATCATAATAAAATATCCTGACCACATAAATGGAAAGTTAGTGCCTTCCTCAAAACATCCTCTTGTCTATGCTTTAAAGGACTACTTACCAACAAAAGATGATTTTGCGATAGTTGAGCTACTAAGACCAGTAGTGACTCCTCTAAAGTTAGACTTTGGTTCAAATTTATATAATAATATAGATAAAGATGTTTCTTTTGGTCAAAATGGAGTTTTCCCTTTAATTGTTGTTAGTAACTCCAACAGGGTTGTCTACTATGCACTTCCTCCTGAATACTTAATTGAAGAGGATGATGAGACTGGTTACTTTTCAATAATTGAAAACATGATCTCAGGGATGTTGAAGTAAAACTAAAAAATAAAATCTAAAAAGATAAAAATTAACATCTAAGATAAAGAATTAAAAGTTAAAAAAAATAATTATAATTAAAATAAAATTTTAAAAGAGAACCTATGATTAAGTCTTTAGAAGTAGTTATCGCAATTACAATTTTATTCCTATTTGTTATAATTGTTTTTCAATCTGTAGAAAAACCTCAAACAAATTATAATGAACTTACAAATAAAAATTATAGCCTTCTACTTGCAAAAGCAAAAAATTCAGATTTTAGAGATTTAGTTAGTGGTTCAGAAATTGAAGATGTTTATAATTCTTTATATGAGAGCCTAGACACCACCTACTCAATTAAGATCTGTAACTCCCAAAACCTAAATTGTGAAGAGTTTGGAGAAACAGTTCCAAGTGATTCTAAGCTAAGTGTTGTTGATTATTATTTCTTTGATAGTAATAAAACTTTAAGTGTTATTTCATGGATAGATTAAAAGAAAGAGGTTTTACCTACATTATAATTACAGTAATCTTCATCTTATTTATAAGTATGTACCTTTTGTTATTTAAGCCAATGATTGAAATTAATAACCAACCATATAACATTTCTAGAAATTATGTTATTGAGTTTGAAAAGATTCTTGAAAGTGGTTTAGACGAAAATATTTTAAATAATTTTAATTCTAATTTTTATGATTTTATAAAGTCCCATAACTACCAAGTTAGCTTATGCTCAATAGTTGATGCTGGAAATGATTTTATTTATGTTAGTAACTTTTTAGGAGAGGAATTTAATGGTGTTAATAATAAGCAAACAATCAGAGTTAGAAAGAGTAGTAACCCTGATTATCTTTACCTAAATAACAATTGTGTTCTTGATTATAATTCTCCAAACAAAAACATCTATTTTCTTTCTTTAACAGATAACTCCACTAGAACAATATTTAATAACTTTGAATCTAGTTTGGGGGAGAAAATATTAATTATAGATTAAAATTGAAATTACTTAAAATTAATGACTTTAAAAATAGATAAATTTATAAATGATATGATATATTATCTTAATATACTATATTGATAAGAAAATAAATATTAATTAAAACATAAAAAGGTGTATAAAATGTCAGAAGTAAAAGATATGATTAACATAATTGAAGATAAAAGCAATGGAATTACAGCTCATTTAGAAATTCTAAGAACCTTAGAAGAACAAAAGGAAGGAATTGATTCTGAAATTAAAAAGGCTAAAGATAAATTAAAAAATGAAACAATTACAAAATTTACATATGCTAAAATGCAAGAATTAAATCTTAAAAACTTAGAAGAAAACACAAATGAGAGAAAAAGAATCTGGAATGAGATTGCTGAAAATGTAAATGGTATTAGTGATAAACTAACTACTTTAAAAAATTTGTACAATACCAAATCTGAGGTAGAAGGAACTCCAAAGATTATTGAGAACAGTGAAAACTAAGGGAAAGTAAAAAAGGTAAATTATGATTTTCCCATCACCAAAAGCTCTAAAAGATTTTGTAGAAACAATAAAAAAGCTAAAGGATATAGAAAATAGTAGAGATCCTCTAGACTCAGAACTTTTTAATAAATTATACAATAAGACAATTACACCAAAAGAACTACTTCTTAAGCTTAAAGAAAAAAAACTTCTTTCAAGCTCTAAAAAAAAAGATGCAGAAGCCATAGTTAAATTAATTGAATATAATCATATTTTTTCTAAGCTTACAAAAGAACTAAGCTTAGCTGACTTTCCAATTTACGATATTAAAGGAAAATCTTTTATTAGTAAACTTTTACATCCTCCAAAAGAAGAACCAAAAGTTACTAAGAAGGTAAAACAGACTGTTGACAAAAAAGCACTTAAAGGAGAAATAATTACTAAACCTGAAATTGTGCCTGAACCTAAAAAATCATTAATCAATTTTGATTTTATTAAAAACTTATTTAATAGTAAACCAGAAATTAAAATTAAACAAGTAAGAGCAGACATCAAACAAATAACTCCTGCATTTGAACCACCAAAAGAACTTAAACCTGAAAATTACCAAATATTGATCCCAGGGTTTGCATATGCCTTTGTAGATGAAGAGAAAGAAGAAAGAGTCTACACTGTTGCAGAACCAGAACTTAATGCTTATGAAAAAAAGGTTTTAGAAGAAACTAAAAATGCATTGATAAACAAAATCTCTCTTGCTGACCTCTCAAATGAAATGCAGATGTATTCTTTAATTGATAAAATCTTTTTAAAAAATAAAGTGATATTAAATAAAAGCCAAAAAGACAAAATTGTATATTACATTATTAGACAGGTTAGTGGTCTTGACAAAATTGAACCACTAATGCATGATAACCTAATTGAAGATATTGAATGTGATGGTACAAACATACCAATCTTTATTGTTCATAGAAAATATGGACACATTGTTACAAACATAAAATTTGAAACAGAAAATGAACTTCAACAATTTGTAATCAAAATGGCTCATCTTTGTAAAAGTTATGTTTCATATGCCTCTCCTCTTCTAGATGCAATTTTACCAGATGGTTCTCGTGTTAATGCAATTTTAACATCAAATGTTGCAACAAGAGGTCCAACCTTTACAATTAGAAAGTTCCCTCAAAAGCCATTAACAACAATTGATATTGTAAATAGTGGAACAGTAACTTCTGAAGTTGTTGCTTACCTTTGGACACTATTAGAATTTAAAAAAAACATGATCTTTATTGGACCAACTGCTGGTGGAAAAACAACACTACTAAATGTTGTGTCATCATTTATTCCATCTGCACAAAGGGTTGTTTCAATTGAGGACACTAGAGAAATTAATCTTCTAATGGAAAACTGGATCCCTCAAATAACAAGACCTGGTTTTGGACCACCTGATAGTAGTGGAAAAAAATATGGTGAAGTTACAATGAATGATCTGTTAAAAGAATCATTTAGACAAAGACCAGATTATTTAATTATTGGTGAAGTAAGAGGAGAAGAAATGGCTTTAATGTTCCAGGGAATGGCATCTGGTCACTGTTCTTTATCAACTGTTCACGCAAAGAGTGTGGAGTCTTTGGTAACAAGGCTAACAACTCCTCCAATCTCCTTAGACATGTCACTTCTAACTAGCTTAGATATTGTTGTTGTAACTGGTTTTGCTGGAATTGGAGAAGGTAGAAGAGAAGTTAAAGAAATTGATGAGATTAGAGGATATAATGCTAAAGATAAAAAGATAGAATATGATGCTGTGTACAAATCAATTAACAAATACAAAGAAAAAGGTGCTACTATGGAAAGTGATCTTTTTACAAGCAAGTTACCTCTTATCTACAATAGTGAAATTCTAAAAGAAATTGCAATTGAATATAATGTTAATAGAAATAAACTTATGGAAATTATAACAAACAGAAAGAACTTTATAGAAGACTTGACTAAAAAACCACCAAAAGACTATATTGAATTTAAAAAGTTATTAACTGCTTACAAAAAAACAGAAAGTTTCTAAATTCTTTGTAGAGAAAAAATTTAATTGAATTAGAAAGAAAAATTGATTTTAGAAAGAAATATATAGTTTAAAAAAGAAAAACTAAATCAAAAAAAGTCAATTGAAAGGAAAATCATCATTATAAAAATCATCTTCTTTTACAAAATCTTTTTTAGACTTAGAAAGTTTTTTTGAAGATTTTCTTTTCCTTCTTGAATATATTATAAAAACTATGACTAACAAAAGAAGCATACTACCCACTATAAAATATGCTACGGGACTAGTAACAGACGTGTAATCCTCGACACCATCCCCTAAAATCAGTAGCACATTCTTTTTAATCAATTTCATCTCCATTAGCCCCCCACCTCCCCCATCATCACCTTTGTTGTTACTGTTGTTAAGAGAACCACTTATCTTTCCTACAGCATAATTTTCTTGAAGAATTGAGTATCTACTTTGCAAGTCATCAACTAGCTCTTGGTTCTTCCAATAAAGTCTATATTCTGAATTTAAGATCATTTTGATTGCTGAGTCAAGGTTTGCATACTTAGGCAAGTCAGGATCATAATTATATAACAAGGCTCTTACTTGAACAAAGTTTTTTCTATATCCTAGATTATCAATATACAATTGCATGTTGTTTCTTCCAACAGTCCCAGTCAACTTTTCTTTAATGTTTGCATAGAATGAGGAGGTAGAAGATAGATAATTATAAATTGAATTAATTTCTGAATTTAGATTGTTTGGAACAGAAATAAAATCTAAGACACTTCTTTTTGAAATATCATCAAGAACAGAATCAGAAACAATTATCTTAATTGCATTTTCAACAGACAAAGTATATTCTGATAGCTTGTTTGGAAGTTCTGAATAACCTTTAAAGGAACTATAAAATAAAGATAATAATGGTTCTGTTTTTTTACATGTTGGCAAATATCTAAAATCCTGTTGTTTTTCTAAAAGAACATATAGATTTTCTTTAATTTCTGTTAAGCTATTTATTAAGTTTACAATTTTGTTTTTAGAGTTGGTTACTGCTTGTTTAGTTTCATAAGAATAATCAGAATCAATTACTCCTTCGAGTCTTGATTTTTTAGAATTAAGCTCACTTATTAGTTTGTCGATCTTGTCAATCAGTTGAGAGGAAAGATAATTGCTTGTGTCTGAATAGGATAATTTCTTTAGAAGGTAGCTTGTCTTTGTTAGGCTAATGTTTTTCTCTGAGTCTTTACTTAGAAAGACTTCCCCAGATTCAAAAGAGACAGGTACAAAAAAAGAAATCTCTTGTCCAGAATTGATGATTGGAATTACAAAGAAGGTTTCTTCTTCACAAACAATTGCAGGTTGAGAGAAGCTATCAACCATTTCATTTTCAAACAAATAATTTTTAGAGATGTCTTGCGCAGTAAACAAAGATATTGCAAAAACAGAATTGGTAATTAAAATTATTGAAAATAAAATCAACACTATTTTTTTCATACTCTCATCTCAAATTTAATTTCTTTTTGTTTTAATTTAAGTTCTTTGTAATTAAGTTCTTTTTGTTTTAATTTAAGTTCTTTGTAATTAAGTTCTTTTCTTAATTTAATTTATGTGCTTTGTAATTAAGTTCTTTTCTTAATTTAATTTATGTGCTTTGTAATTATGTGCTTTGTAATTAAGTTCTTTGTAATTAACTTCTTTTCTTAATTTAATTTAAGTTCTTTGTAATTAATTTAATTTATGTGCTTTGTAATTAAGTTCTTTGTAATTAATTTAATTTCTTCAAATAATATTACACATATTATTTATAATTTATAACTTAAAGTATTTATAAGTGTTATTATCCTTGATTAAGTTATGTTTCATTCAAATTATTTTCATCAACATCTCCAGAGTCTTCTTGCTCATCAACTCTACTTGCAAGTAACTTATAAAAAATATAAACAAAAAGTAAACCAAATAAAGAGAAGGCAATTGCAAAATACAATTGAGCAACTGATGCAAAGATGACTGCAAAGATTATTGCAAAATATTTTTGAATAACAATCATTATTGGCATTGAATTGAATGTTTCTAAGATTTGGTTTTTTAAAGTTACATCATTTAGGTCAGGAAAAGCCTTTTTTATTTCTTCACTTGTCTTTTTAGAGCTAACATCTAATTTTGTATCCACAATAAAGTTTGTAAAATTGGTAACCTTTGGATCATTTACTTTCTCCAAGTCTTTATATTCAGAAGAGTCAGTTACAAACTCTAGAGCTGCCTTTGTGCTTACCTGTCCAATATTGTATGAAGTGCCCAACCAATTACTAATATCATCTCCAACAAACATGTTTACAACTCCTACTTGCATACCTAAAGCATAATCCTCTTGAGAAGGGTAGATTACTATTAAACAGATAATTAAGATTACAACTGTTAAGAGTATACTGATTTTAGAATTTGCATAGTTTGATAAAACACTAATCTTTGTTCTTTCTTCAAATTTGTTATATGTTAAAATTGAAAGAACTATGTGTGCTAATAAATATAATAATCCAAAAAGTAAAAAGTGAGCTGTTGCTCCAAACAGAAGGTAAGCTAAAATAAAACCTACAAAGATCCCAATTGAAATTTCTATAAGGTCTACGTTTCTTTCTCTTCCAGTTGACATGGCTATACAGATTGAGGAAGTTAATGGAAACAATAATAAAAAGAATAAAAAATTAAAAGTAAAAAGAGTATTTGCAATTGAAGGAAGATCAAAGATTGCTAACAACTTCAAAGAAACATTAGAGGCAATTAGAAAATATGACCAAATAAGAATAGAGAAAGTTATTAAAAACATTTTTAAAAAACTATATTTTGAAAAAACGTTACTACTGCTCAATTGCATCAATTCCTACTAAATCAATTAATCCTTCTTCTTTTGAGATAATAAAAGTTGTTTCAGCTTGAGAAACATAACTTCCCTTAACATCAATTAAGACTGGATGACCGTAGATGATTTCATTTTTAATTAATTCTCTTAAAGCAAATTTTCTTGAAAAAGAAGACATGTCTTTTCCTATCCAGAATTCAGAGAAAGGAAGTCCTTTAAATTCTTTAATCTCTTCTAACAATTTTTTTGCATCTTTGTTTCTTATTGCTCGATCTTCAGCATGTTCAAAGATTAAAAGATCTGTGCCTTCATGAACAAACCCACTTCCAGTTGTTGCAAATGGTTCTATTGCAAAGGGTTCCTCATAATCACTAAACTTCTCTTGCATAAAATTATCTACATTTGGAATTGAAGGAGAGTTATGTGCAACATATTGTGCAAGGTAATGTCCTGTAAGATTTGCAACTGGTAAAAATCCAAATTCTTTAATTTTATTTTCAATTATTTTTCCAACATCTGAAATTTTTGCATTCTTGTAATTATCTATCAAGAAGTCTTTAGTTGCTTTTAGAGCTTGAAAGCTTGCATCTTTTAGTTTTTGATGTTTGTTGTTAAAGATTAGGGTTTGGGCAGAGTCTGTGATGTGTCCATCAATAGAAACACCTATGTCTACTTTTAAAACATCATCTTCTAAAAGTATTCTTTCTTTCTCTAGATCATAGCTGTTATGTGCAGCTTCATTGTTTACTGAGAGATTGACTGGCCAAGCAGGAAAAGCTCCTTTCTCAATTATAAAGTCATCAATCTTTCTACCAACCTTTGATAAGTCAACTCCTGGCTTAATTATCTTTTTTGCAAACTTATGTGTCTCTAGGCTTATCTTTCCTGATTTTTTTAAAATTTCTAAACTCATTTTTATTTCACTTCTTTTGTTTTTTTAGAAACTAATTTTTTTAATTGTTTTTTATATTTTACTTTTCTAAATTGTTTTTTATCTTTTAAATTTTAATTAATTTTTTGATTTTAAATTGTTTTTTAATTTTAAATGTATAAAGCTTAATTAATAATTTTAATTTTAATTTTAATTCTAAATTTTAAAGTTATTTTATTTTCTTACAACTCTTTTATGTTTTCTTTTCTGCTCTTTTCTAGAAAAGATAAAGAAAGCAACAAACACAACTAATATGATTGGCAAGAAATATGGTAAGTCAGGGACAGGAATTTTTGAAGCACCCTTTCTTATTGTAAAGTAAACAGAGGACATATTATTACTTTGATTACCTGCTTGTTCCTCAATTGAAGCTCTTAAAAGATAAGGTTGTGTAGAACTATTTTGATCAATATCAAGAAAATATGTTTCTATAGAACTTGAATCTGAAGAAATTGTAACAGAATAATCAACATCAAAAACAAGATTAGCAGAAGGGGAATAGATCATTATACTTAAAGGAATGGTAGCTTCTGAAGAACTATTGTTTGCTAAAGTAATATTTACTTCTAATTCTTGCCCAGAAACTATACTCGTAGGCACTTTAAGATCAACTATCCCATAATCAGTATATGCAAAAACACTTGTTGTAAAAAATAATAAAAACATAATTATAAATAAACTTTTTTTCAAGAAAATCACCGTCTTTTTACTTATATAGATATTATTAAAATATATCTATCTAATATAGATAGATTAAATACTTAAAAACCTATTGTTTTTAAAAAAAAGAAAAAATCTAAGAAAACTTAGAATCATAAGTTCCTTGATCTATTAATTTAATTACTTCTTTAATAGGTAGGTTGTCAATAGTAACACCCATTGTTCTACAAGACCCTGCAATCTCTTTAACTGCTGACTTTTGTTCTTTAGAAATTAGTTGTGGGAATTTTGCTTTTGATATCTTTAATATTTGATCAAAACTTAAATTTCCTGTAACTTCAGTTCCTGCCTTTCCAGTTGCAGTCTTTAAATTTAGTTCTTTTTTTATTAAAGCACTTGTTTGAGGAGACCCAACCTCAATTGTGAATTTTTTCTTATTATCAATAATTATTTTTACAGGAATCTGTATACCTTGTAAATCTTTTGTTTTCTCATTAATTGCATTTACAACATCCATAGCATTTATTCCTAAAGGACCTAAAGCTGGACCAATTGGCGGACCTGCATTTGCTTTTCCACCATCAACTAAAACATTTATTGTAGCCATTTTATAATCACTCTCTTAATTTTTAATTCTTTTTTTTATTTTTAAATTTGTTCTTAATTATTTGATTTTTTAGGTTTTTTAATTGTTCTTTTAAATTTAAATTATTTTAAATCTGTTTAATTTAACTCAGCACCTTAATATTCTCTGCTTTAATTGTAATTGGGATTTTTACAGTAGCATCAAACAATTCAATAACAACTTCTTCCTTTGCCAAGTTAACTCTTATAACCTTTGCTCTTGAACCCTTAAAAGGACCTAATATTATTTCAACTGTTTGACCAGGCTTAATTGCTGTCATCAACGGTCTTGACTCTAAGACTCCTGCAATCTCTTTAATCTCAATTGTTCCTTCAACTATCTTTCCACCCTTTATGTGAGGCACATTATGTATTAGAAGCTCAGCTGTTTTTTTAGAATCAGCTTCAACCAAAAGATAACCTTTTAGATCTGCCATTTCAACAAGCGAATATACCTCTAATTCATTTTGTTTTATCTTATTATATAAAAGGTCCATAATTACTTTTTCTTGACCAACAGTTGTCCTTATTGTAAAAATCATATCTATTCCACCATCTTAAAAAAAACTAACAATTAGTTTTATTAAATAACCAACTACACCTATTAAAATTATACCTAACCCAATTATTTTTGCCATCATCCAAAATTCCTTGTTTGTTGGTTTTTTAGATATGGATAATATTCTTCTTGAAGAAGAAATAAAATCACCTAATTTACTCATAATCATTCACTTTCTTTAAACATCATTTGTTGTTTCTAAATCTTGTTGTTTCTAAATCTTGTTATTTCTAAATCTTGTTGTTTCTATTCTAAATCTCACTTTCTTTAAACACTATCAATCTCTAGATCTAAATCTCTATTAGAAGAATGTTCATAATCATCATCTAGGTAAGGTATGTTTGCACCTGCAATCACAACCATAACCTTTACTTTCTTTTTAGCAAGGTTATCATCAATCATTGCACCCCAAATAATATGCGCTTCATCATTTATCTTAGAAGCAACAGTCTCAACAATCATCTCCGCTTCTTTTAAGGTAAGATCATTTCCACCAAGAACATTAACTAATGCTCTAGTTGAGCTAGAAATATCTACGTCTAATAATGGAGAAGTCAAAGCATTCTCTACAGCTTCCATGGCCCTAGATTCATTTCCTTTCTCAACAGATGATTCTCCAACACCGATCATTGCTATTCCACCTTTTGTAAGAATAGTTTTTAGATCAGCAAAATCAAGATTTATAATTCCTGCCTTTGTTATCAATTCAATTATTCCTTTTACTGCCTCTGTTAGAATCTTATCAACTTCTTGAAAAGCAATGTTTAAAGGCAAGTCAGGAGCAATCTCTAAAATCTTATCATTTGGAATAATAATTAAAGTGTCTACTTCTTTTTTTAGTTTCTCTAAACCAGCCAAGGCATTATCAATTCTTCTCTTCCCCTCAACTGCAAAAGGTAAAGTCACAACACCAATTGTCAAAGCTCCTGATTCTCTTGAGATCTTTGCCATAACAGGAGCAGCACCAGTTCCAGTACCTCCACCCAATCCACAAGTTACAAAAACTAAATTTGAACCTTTACAGATTTCAAGAAGTTCCTCTTTTGATTCTTCGGCAGCAGAAGCACCAACATCTGGGTTTGATCCTGCACCTAAGCCTTTTGTTGATTTTTTTCCAATTAAAACTTTTTTATCAGCATTAACTCTAATTAAAGCTTGAGCATCTGTGTTAATTGCAATTGTGTTTGCACCTTCAACCCCAACAGAATTAATTCTTTCAATTGTGTTATTCCCACTACCACCAACACCAATAACAAATATCTTTGGTAAAGAAGCTTCTAAAAAAGCTTCAAGTTCCTTATTACTTTCTGTATTATTCAAGTTTAGTTCACCTCAAAATTAATAAAATAATATAATCAATCATATTATAAAAGAAGTATAATTATACATATATAATATGTAAAGAAAACCTTTAAATATAATACTATTAAATAAATTAATAAAGAGGAAGGTGAAAGTAATGGTTGTTACTGAAAAAATTAGAAAAATTGCACAAGATATTAAGGATATTAAAATACAGGGAGCCAGTAATATTGAACTTTCTGCAATTGAAGCAATTAAAGAATTTATAATTGAGGATAAGAATAAAAGTAAATTTGTAGAAAATTTGCAAGAAAATATTAATCATTTGGTTAAGCAAAGACCAAATGAACCTAAACTTAGAAATTCTCTTAACTATATTTTATATAAGGCCTACTATTATAGGCTAGAAGATAATAATAAGAAATTAATAGAAGAAATTAAAAATTATAAAGAAAATACAGAAAAAGGTAACTTTAAAGTTTCTGAAATTGCCTCTCAACTTATTGAAAAGGGTTCTAAAATATTGACCCATTGTCATTCAACCTTAGTAGAGAATGCTTTTAAGATTGCACATGATAAAGGGGTTGATTTTGAGGTCTATTGTACAGAGACAAGACCTAGGTACCAAGGAAGGATTACTGCCAAAAATTTAAGTGATTATGGAATCAAGACAACAATGATTGTTGACTCTGGGGTAAGTCAAGTTCTTAAAAAATGCGATTATTTTTTTACAGGTGCAGATGTTATTTTTTCTGATGGATCAATTATGAACAAGGTTGGAACACACACAATTTCTTTAATGGCAAATAATTTTAAAACACCACACATAATCCTTACAACCACAAATTGCTGTGAGATGGATGCTATGTATAACATCAAAGGAACAATTGAAACAAGAGATGTTAATGAAGTTTGGGAAGAAGAAAAGAGACCAAAAACCTTACAAATATTAAATCCTGCTTTTGATATTATCCCAAAAGAGTTGATTGATAAATTTATAACTGAAGTGGGTGTGTTTTCTCCAGAGACTTTGCATCTTTGGGTTAACCAGGATAAGTTTGAGAGGTAGACATTTAAAACCTTTTATTTAGTGATTTAAATTTATGATTTGAAATTGGAATTTATAATTTGTAATTGTAGCTTTAGTCTTGTGCTCTATAATTATTAATTATGATTTGTAATTGTAATTATAATTTTATGAATTAAAAAGGATTTTAAAAGAAATCACCCAAACCCTTTTGCTTTTTACCATTTACAAGCTCATCTTTGGAAACATCAAAGACTTCTAAGATTGAGAAGACTGCTGGTAGAAGTTGATTGTTTAAATAATAATCAACATCATATTCTTTATCTTTTACAAACTCAACTAGTCTTGCTTTTTCGGAAATGGTCTTAGATGGTTTGTCTGTAATAATGTATTCAATTACTTCCTTTTCAGAAACATTTGCTCCTCTTTTTCTCCCATCTAAAACTGCAGACATTGCAGGGTTAATATTTTTGTATTTTGTTATATTTTTTCTAACAAAAGATTGGATTATCATCTTCTCTAATGGCACTTTCTTTTCTTGCAGATCTAAAATTGCTTTTTTAACTAAGTTTATTGCTTCTTTTGGATCTTTTTTTTCCAGAACCAACTCTAAGACTTTCTTTTGAACCTCTTTTACAAAAGGGCACCAGTCCCTTCTTACAAACTCAAAGCCCTTAATCTTTAAAGTCCCATCTTCCTTTAGTAAAGCATATTTTTTTTTAGCTGCTCTTTTACCATCTCTTGAAAGCACAAAGATCCCTGATTTGAAAATATCCTCTAGTTCTAAAAACATTGATTTTGGAAGATCTAAGTTTATTTTTTCTAAATCCTTTTTTAGTTTAGAAAGATCTTTAAATTTTATAAAACAAGAGTCTGTGTCTGAATAGATAACTGTGTAACCCTTATCTTCAAAAGCCTTAATTGTGTTTTGGATTTTTGTTCTTACCAAATGATACATGATGTCTAAGCAATTTCTACAATACCATCTTGCTCCTGCAAAACCCATATACCCATAAGTAGAGGCCAAAAGCACTTTTAATGCAAATTGCTTTGCAAAAAGAGATCTATATTCTCTTGAGTCTTTTTTTTCTAAACCCTTTATCTTTTCTTTAATAGAAATTCTAAGAGCTAAAAGGGAGCCTAAGATTTTTGGAACAAAGCCTTTTGGTTCTTTTTTAATAAATTTGTTTAAAACAGAATTTGTATTTTCTTCAAAGACATCAACAATTGTTTCTGGGCTAATGTTGTATGCAATTATTAAAGAGATGTGGTAACTTCTAAAGTCAACAACGGCAATATCTTCATGAAGCCCAGCAATTGGTTTTTTAACAAAAGCACCTTGGAAAGTGTATTTATGTCTCTGGCTTATTTTCCAACCATCTGGTTTGTTTGGGACTAATTGATTGTTGTTTACAAAATAATCAATAAACAATCTTTCAACCATAGCTCCAGCAGAAGTCCTTAAGATATCAAAAAAAGGAGCATGAACAAGTTTTGAAATTTCATTAACAATGCTGTAGTAATTGATCCCTAAATCATGGGTTGCAGAAACATCATCCAAATTATATTCAATTAATTTTTTATAGTCTTTGTCTAAGTAACAGTCCCTCATCTCCTTTGGGCCTAAAGATAATTTTTTATTACCTGTTATCTTTTGGTATACAGAGTTAAGATCTAATTTTGAATGATTAAAAACCTGTAGATAGTTAAGTAACTTTATTAAAACATAAACATCTAAATGGACAGAGCCTTCTACAGACACAGATTTTTTACTACTTTTGTGAAAGCATATTTTTTTCTTACCAAAATCTAAAACCTTAGAACTTAAAACCTTATACCTCTTAGAAAGATATTCAAAATCAAAACCATCTCCGTTATATGTGAAGATGACATCTGGGTCTTTCTGTCCAACAAATAATGCAAAGGACTCTATTAGTTTAGTTTCTTCTGAAAATAAAAAGACTTTAAACTTAGTTTCTTTTTCTAACAACTGTTTAGTTTTTTCTAAATTAACATCCCCAACTAATAAAAATACAAAATTGTTATCTAAATTATCACTTATAGCTATAGAGATTACAGGAGAGTCATCTGGTTTTGGAAACTCTAAACTACTAGATGGTAAAACCTCAATATCAAATGTTAAATAATTTAAATTTTCAATCAAGATGTTATCTAAGACTTTAAAATCTAAGACTTGATTATCTTTATCTACAGTAAAATTTAATTTTGAAAAATTACAAATCTTATAATCTAAAAAGAACCTATGCACCAAAGAGAGATCATATTCTCTAATCTCATAAGGACTACTTAAGTAAATATCTTTCTCTAACAGATGATTTTTAGAACTCATAAAAGAGTCAATATCTTCAAATTCTAATTTATATATAAAATCAGAATCTTTTTTTTCAATTTTTGTAATTTTTTTCAAACCTCTTAATTTTGTTTCTAACTTTTTAAAATCAAGAGGAGAAGCTTCAAATTTTAGAACTAAATAAAAGTAGGGAAAGAAAGAAAAAGAATATGTGCTTTTAGAACTCTCTTCTCTAATTACTAACCTTAAAGAAGAATCATAATAAACATCTATCAATATCCCAGTTTTTGAAAAAATATCTTTGTTCATATCTATAAATAATTAATAAAGGGAAAGAAATAAAAAAGAGAAAGAAAAAAATTAAAATATAAAACTTACCAAATACATAACAATTAAAATAATTATTACAAATAAGAAATTTGGTAAAAATGTTTTATATTTGTACATTTCTTTTACAAGATAGTATATCATTGAAATATAATAGATAAACACAACTATGAAAAGTATAACTAAAAGAGTAATTCCAAAAATTGCCCAACCACTAATCACAGGCATAGCTGTCGAGCTATATGCTAATAATGGGTTTGCTAACACGTCTCTAAAGTAAGGAATAATTTTTGGTAAAAAAATCATTGTTATTATTGAGGTTATTAACATTGCAAAGATTGTTACTACCTTAAAAGATGCAAGGCCTGAAAGTATTTTTTTATAAGCATTCTTTTCAATTCTTTTATTTCCCTTAACTAAATAAAGAACCAAATATAAAACTAAAGCAACTAATAACCAACTTAAAATAAATGATTCAACAACTCTTGATAAAAAGATTTTGCCAATATCTGAGACACCCAAAATTGAAAAAAGTATCATTTCAATAATTATAGAAAATAGGATAACTACTCCAGCTACTTGTGCATTTACCTTATTGTAAAAACTATTAACTAAATTTTTTGGAGTCAATTTTACAACTTCTTTTCTGTCATCAACCAAATTTTTTTCTTTTCTAACCATAAATATCTACACACCTTAAATTTAAATATTTCTAATCTATTTAAACACCATAAGGTTTATTTATGTTTCTTTTTTTGTAAAGAAAGCTTTTTAATTTGTTTTTATCATATTATATAACTTAAAAAGTATAAATTATAACTTAAAAAGTATAAATTATAACTTAAAAAATTTAAATTATAACTTAAAAAGTATAAATTATAACTTAAAAAATTTAAATTATAATAAAAGATGGTGAAAAATATGAGTGATTATGATATAAAATTCGCACAAGTAGGACAAATGAAATTAGGACAATTTATTGTTATTGAAGACGTAATTTGTAAAATTGATTCAATGGATAGATCAAAACCAGGAAAACATGGAGCTGCAAAGATTAGGATGACTGCAACTGGTGTTTTTAATGGTAAAAAAATGAATCTATTAAAACCAGCAGACACAGCTGTAGAGGTACCTCTACTTGGTAAAGGTAATGCTCAAATAATAGCTGACCTAGGAGATAAATATCAAGTTATGGATACTGCAGATTATCAAACATACGAAATTGACAAAGCAGATTTTAAGAATCTAAACGCAGGTGATAACATAGAATATTTAAAAGCTGGTGCGCTTATAAAAATTGTTAGAGAAAAGAGTGGAAATGAATAGAAAAAATTTCTATTTCTTCTAATTCTTTAATTATTTAATTTATTTATTCTTTAATTATTTAATTTATTTATTCTTTAATTATTTAATTTCTTGTTTTTTAAACAAATGATTTCCTTTTTTTACAATTCTTTTTTCTGAAATGTTTGTAAATTCTAATTTTAAATTATCTTTATTGTTTGCATCTAAACCTAGTTGATCAAAAATCTCTTTCCATTTGGTTGTAAAGATAGGGGCAAGTTCAACTGCTAAAATTCTTATAGTTTCAAGCAAAGTATAAATAACTTGATCAAACTTTTTTGGATCTTCTGTTAACAACTCCCAAGGTTTATTGCCCTGAACATATTTATTTGCAAGAGAGGACAATTGGAATATCTCATTAATTATTTTTGTTAGTTCATAATTTTTATATAGTTTAGAAATTATTATTATTTTATTTTCAATTTCTTTTACAAAACTTTCATCTCTAAAAAATAAATAACCAGTTTCTTGATTTCTTTTACTTGCAAGAGTAATTACTCTACTTAAAAGATTACCTATGTTTGCAACAAGATCAGAATTAATTCTTTCAATAAAATTCTTTTTTGAAAAAGAACCATCCTCTCCAAATGATATTTCTCTAATCACATAATATCTAAAAATATCTGAACCATATTCCTTTACATATTCTAAAGGGTAAACAACATTATTAAAGGACTTTGACATCTTCATGCCTTCGCTAAGCCACCAACCATGTGCAAACTCAGTTTTTGGAATTTCTAAATTTAAAGATTTTAAAAATATTGGCCAGTAGATGGCATGAAATCTGAAGATCTCTTTACCCATAACTTGAAAATCAGGCGGCCAAAATTTTTTGAAGTTGTCAGAATCAAGCCCCCCTATCCCAGAAACATAATTGAATAAAGCATCTAACCACACATAGATTGTGTAATTTTCATCAAAAGGTAAAGTTATACCCCACCCTACTTTCTCCCTTGAGATACATAGATCTTCTAAACCTCTATCAATAAAAGCAAGAATTTCATTTTTATTACTTTCAGTTTGTAAAAATTTTGGATTATCTAAAATATATTGTTTTAACCATTTTTGATATTTTGAGATTTTAAAAAAATAAGCTTCTTCTGTTTCTTTTTTAACATTGTGCCCCAAAGGACATTTATCTTTAATAATATCTTTAGATGTAAAAAATGATTCACAATCCTTACAGTAATATCCAACATATTTACCTTTGTAAATGTCTTCATTTTCTAACATCTTAGAGGCAATCTCTTTAACAAGAGAAATATGTTTTTCATCTGTGGTCCTAATAAAGGCATCATAGGAGATGTCAAGACTTTTCCATTCTTGTTTAGCATTAGAAACTAGATTGTCAACAAACTCCTTTGGCAAGATCCCCTCCTTTTTAGCAGCATCTTCTACCTTTTGACCATGTTCGTCTGTTCCTGTTAAGAAAAACACATCACTACCAACCAACCTATAATATCTTGCAAAGACATCTGCACAGATGGTTGTATAAGCATGCCCTAAATGGAACCTACCACTTGTATAATATATTGGAGTTGTTATATAAAATTTCTTTGGAATTTCTAAATCTAACATAAATATCACATTCTAATAATATTATTATAAATAATTAAAATTATAAATGGTTTTAATATTTTTATATTTAAGAAAGAAATACTTTTTTATAAATTATCTTAAAAAAAGAAAAATAATATAAAAAAATTTACAACTTGGACTCTTATAAAGGTCTAAATTGATCTGAAATTCGACTTGTATATAAGTCTAATATTTTTCTGTAAAAATAAGAGGGGTTTCTAAAAAAAATTAAAAATAATCTTTCTAAAAATTAATCTCTCAAAAGTTTAAATTTCAATTTCAAAACCACAAACAGGAACAGTGTAATTATAATTGATTAACACTTTTGGATTTAGTTCACCAATTGTCCCTACAACCTTATCATCTACAAGCACAGTTGCAGATCTCCCAGCCATATAATAATTATAATCTTTCTTCTCCAATTTCAATTCATAACCCAAAACATTTACAAGTCTTAAAAGAACAGAAGAAATCTCTGTAAATGTGATTTTAGAATCTGCAATCACACAAGATGTTTTTAACACATTTTTAGATTTAACATCTTTTGTAAGATCTTCTACAACCACAAAATCACAAGCAAATATTTTTTGAGGATAACTTCTGTGTTGATTAAAGGTTAATGTTTTTAATAATTTTGGAAGTAACCAATTACTTACAATATTTAAAGAACTTTCAGCAGAAAAGCCAAGCTTAACATAATCTTTCCCGGCTATTAAAAAATCATCAAAACTATTTTTTGTAGAAGACAAAGTAAGTGGCATAATTTCTACAAAGCCCATGTTACACATAATATTATTTATTTGTTCTTGCTTAATTGAGACCTCTAGTTTTTCAGCAACAGAAACAACTCTTGACTCTTTTGGAATTATGTTTGAAAAACCATAAGCTCTTGCAAGATCGTCAGCAACATCATTATCATGTAAGACATCTGTTCTAAACTTTGGAACTATTAATTCTAATTTGTTATTATCAATTACTTTTGAAACATACATCATTCTTTCTAGTAACTCTGAGGCAAGATTAATATCAATGTCTGTTCCTAAAACTTGATTAAGGTAATCAATTGAGACTTGCATTGTTGGTTTCTTGGGATTTGGAGAAACAATTTTTAAGTTTGGGTAATTGACTTGTAGAGAATAAACTTTCCCTCCAATATCCTTAAACATCTCTACCAAAATATTAATTGTGTATGATAATTTTGATAAATTTTGACCAGTACATTCTATGAAAATCTCTTTTGTATTTTCAGTTACTTTTCCTGTGTCTAAAGAGTTTATGATTGGAGGCATTGACAAGATTTTGTTATTTGAATCTATAAAAACTAATAGTTTTTTTTTACCTCCCACAAGTTTAGAATAAGCAACACCTGTTGGATGTTTTTCTAAGATTTCTAAACCTGTCATCTCTTGTGTTTCTCCAAGTGGCACAAACTTAATGTCCTTTGGAGCCTTTGCATCAAAAGAAATTGGAAATTTTATTTTATCTAATGGATAAACTCCAATTGCAATTGATTTTCTTTTTCTTCCATAAGTCACGTGTAATTTTTCTTGAATATTAATAATTTCTTTTATTTTTTGATCATCTAAATTAAGGTCTTTAACAACAGCTGACATGGTGTAAGCCCCATAATCTACAACTGATTGAGAAACATTTACTTGTAAATCACTTTCCATTACTTCTATGGGCCTATATTTTTCAACATCTAGATATGCTTTTAGCGCTCTTGAAAGGCCATAAAAAGACAATAAATCTACTCTTTCTGCAGTTACCTCAATTTTTAAAAGATCCTCTGCTTCAACATACCCATCAATCTCTAAACCAAATTCAAAAAGTATACTTTCCAAATCTTCAATTGAAAGAGCAGGATTTTTTAATTCTTGTTTTAATTTTTCAAAACTAATCTCTATTGTTGCCATATTTTATCTTTATTTAAATCTTATATTTTTTTATTTTATTTAAATTAATATTTGCAATTTAAATCATTACAATTTACAAATTACAATTTACAAATTGCGATTTACAATTTACGATTTACAAATAAAATCTTAACCTTCATTTTATTTTTCTTGGAGGCAAGGTATATGATCTTAACCAATCAATATCGCACTCATCCCCGTAAATGTCTTTAATATTTCTCTTACCATAAACAAGCATTGCAATTCTCTCAATACCAATTCCCCAAGCAATCACATCCCCTTCTATTCCGTAAGGTTCTAATGATTCTTTTCTAAAGACACCAGAGTTCATAATCTCTGCCCATTTCCCTAAGCTAGGCAAATATGCAAACACCTCAACTGATGGTTCTGTGTAGGGATTGTAAGTTGGCTTAATCTTTATGTTTTCAATACCTAGCTTTTTAAAAAAGACTTTAATAAACCCAATCAGATGTGCTAAAGAAAGTCCCTTACCAATAACAAAACCCTCAGCATGATGAAATTCAGGCAAATGTGTAGAATCAATTGTCTCGTTTCTAAAAACTTTTCCTATTGAAAAATATTTACATTCTTTCTTTTCTTCATCTGTAAGTTCATAAAATTTTCTGTAAGTTGCAGCAGTTGTATGTGACCTTAAAACCAATTGTTTAGCAGCCTCTATATCCCACTTATACTGATGACCTAAAGATCCAGTCTTTCCACCACTCTCATGAACCAATGCAATTTTACCTGTTAACTCCTTGTCAGGAAGAGTGCCTTTGTCTGGCAAATAAAAAGTATCTTGAATCTCTCTCATAGGATGGTCTTGAGAAATAAACATAGAGTCCATTGGCCAAAAAGAGGTCTCAACATAAGGACTTGTCATTTCCTTAAACCCCATCTCTAAATATAAATCCCTTATATAGTAGATGATCTGTCTTAAAGGATGAATTCTTCCAATCTGTTTTGGTTTAGGTAATTTACTAACCTCATATTCTTTAAACTTAATATCTTTATATTCTCCTGACTTTAAAAGTTTAGAACTTAAAAACAAAGTGTTGTCTTTAACAACTTCAAAATCAGCATCTTCTAAAAAAGTATATCTTTTTTCTGTCATTTGTTTTTTAAGTATTAGTTTTCTTTTTAAAAGAGCATCAATTACCTTTTGATCACTAACTTCTTTTATGTTTTTTAAATTGTCTAAAACTTTATTAATTAATTTATCATAATCAGCTTTTACAACAATTACCCCTTTTTCAATTGAAATTAGGTTATTATTCTTTGCAATCCCAAAAGCTAAAGAACAATCATTTTTTGAAAAGTTATTAATCTCTAAGTCTTTAAGCTCAGAAACCTTTACAACATTATTCTTTAAATAATCACAAAAATGCTTTTCAACAAGTCCCTCTTTGACTGCTACCTTTCCAATTTCTGAAATTTCATAAAAATTAATTACCTTTATTTGTTCAGAAATAATATTATTATCTTTTAAAAGTTCTAAACTTCTTCTTACAGAGTCAGTATCTTCTTCTAAATTGTTTATAAGTTTTTCAAAAGAGATTTCTTTATTTGATTTTATATGATCATATACATTTTTATCAATTTCAGTAAAATTTAATTTCATAAATACTCACATGTAAATAGATATAGAAAGAATACAAATATAAAAATATTTATTTTAATCTAAATCATCAAAAATATCTTTTTTTTCTTTTTCTCTTTTAATTTCAGAATTTTTAATAACAAAAGCTCTAATTGACTTTTTTAGTTTAGGTTTAAAAAATAAAATAAAAACAGAAAAAAGTATTAAAATTAAAAACACAAGATAAAAAGCAAAATTGGTTTTAAAAATATTTGTAAGTAAAAAGCTTGGTTTTGGAGGCTTTTTCTCATAAGCAACAAGCCTTAACTCATTTGAGGAAATCCCTTTCCACTTAATTGAATTACCAACAATTTCACCTTCAGGCACAGGATCTTCAATTACCAAAGGTTCATAGAGAGTGATTATTAATTCAGATTCCTTTGAGATACGATACAGGTCATTTAATAAAAAATATCTTAAAAGATTATCATTAAATTTCCAAAGAAGTTCCTCATCATTCTCAAAGTACTTCAACAATACTTGATCAGAGATATCATATTCAATTCTCACAGAGTTATTTAATTCATTAAAACCAATAGAAACTGAATTTACTTTATTAAAGAAAATATGTGGTCTGATGTTTGGATCTATTTTTTTTAAAGTCTCTAAATTTAAATTTGCTTGAAGTATTGCATTTTTAAAATTTTCTAAGTCTTCTAGATCTAAAGGATCATAAAAGATCATCCAATTTTCAATAATGTTAGCAGTTGTAGGAGAAGTTACCTTAATATCTATTTTAAAATCTGTTAATTGTGCAGAATGCAAGTTTGGTAAGAATAATGCAAACATCATTATTATTAAAATTATTAAATATTTTCTCATATTTTAAAATCTCTACAAATATATATTTTATTTTAGTTTCTATAAATATAAATTTATATAATTATATTTAAGAAGAAAAAGTTTATATACCTATATTATTATACAAATAAACTAATAAACTGCAAATAACCTCATAAATAACAAAATCTAAATTATGCCTATAAACAGTGGGCTTTAAATAAAAATCTGTTCATAATATTAGTATGAGTATAAGGATTAAGTATCTTGGACATTCATCTTTTTTATTTACTGTAGACAAAAAGACAATTTTAACTGACCCTTATTTTAATGAAAAGCCACTTGGGAAATTAAAAAGATTAATTAATTGTTCTCAAACACATTCTAAACTTTCTAAAATTGATTCAATTTTGATTAGTCATGAACACATGGATGCCTGTGACATAGACTCCATTAACGAACTAGTTAAAAAACATGATTCTAAGATTATTGCACACTGTAGTGTCTTAAACAAACTAAATGTTCCTAATTTAAATAAAGTTCCAATCGATGAATATGAGATTAAACAAATTGGAGATATTTTTTATAAAGCTTACCCTGCACATCACCCTAGTTCATTTTACCCACTTAGTTATTTAATAAAAGGAAAAAATAACAAAACAATTTATTTTGCAGGAGACACCTTCATGACAAAAGATCATGAAAAAATAAAACCAACAATTGCAATTCTTCCAATCGGAGGAAAAAGAACAATGGATATTGGTACAGCTATAAGAGTTTCTAAAAAAATGAAACCAAAAGTATTAATCCCAATGCACTTTGATACCTTTGAAGATATTAGAAGAAATCCACAAGAACTTATCTATAGATTGGATAAAACAAGTTACAATATTAACACAGTTGTCTTGCAACCAGGAAAGACCTTTAGATATAAGTGATCTTTTAACTTTTAAATATAAACAATTTTTAAAATCTAAATAATCTTTAATTATAATCTTCAATTTCTATAACATCTAGATCATTTGGACAAAAGCTATTTTTAAAAAACTTCTTAACTTCTTTTAAAGTTTCTGAAGAATCAAGATATCTTGGAGAGATGTGCACCAAATATAATTTTTTAACTTTTGCTTTTTTAGCAAACAACCCAACATCTTTTGAAACAGAGTGCAAAGTCTCTTTTGCTTTTTCTTTGTGCTCAATTGTAAAAGTTGCCTCATGTATTAAGATATCATTTCCAACAACACTTTTAGGTACTTTAGAAAGAACAAAGGTGTCTACCAAATAGCTTATACTCTTTCCTATCTTTTTAAATTTATAATCCATAACTTGTTTTGAAGTAATAGTCTTTCCATTTAACTTAATTGATTTACCTTCTTGTAACTTTCTAAATAATGGTCCTTCAGGAATATTTAATTTTAGAGCTTTTTGTTTATCAAACCTTCCTAACTTGTCAACTATTTTAAAGTTATATCCATAGCTAGGAATTGAATGGTTTAGCTTAATTGCAGTTACAATTACCTTTTCTAATTTTAATTTGTAGTTTGCTTTAACTTCAAAAACATTAATCTTAAAACCAAATTGTAATTTAGATGCTGAAATAAAATTTAAAAGCTGTTGTTTATCTCCAAAAGGGACATAGATATTAAAGTCTTTATCTCTTTGGTTCAACTGCATGGTTGCAAGTAACCCAACAACTCCAAAATAATGGTCTCCATGTAAATGTGTGATGAACAAGTAATCAATTTTAATAATACTTTGATTTACTTTCATTATCTGTTGCTGAATATTTTCTGGACTATCAAATAAATAATTTACACCTTGATAGTTTAAAAGAACAGAAGTTAGACTTCTTGTTTTTGTTGGACAAGAGCTACTTGTTCCTAAAAAATATATTTTAATTTTGTTTGACATAAATAATTATTAAAACAAATATGTTTTAAAGATGTTTTATTCATGTATTATATTATAAAGTAAACAAATCTAATTATAAATATGATAAATTATGAAAGAGACTAAGAAAATTGATGATTTAGAATATACTGACACAAGTCAGATTAAAATTCCAAAACTTTTAATTGATCAAGTTATTGGACAGGATAGTGCTGTTAACTTAATCAAGAAAGTTGCAAATCAAAAAAGACATATTATGCTTGTTGGAGAACCAGGGACTGGAAAGTCAATGATTGCTTCTGCTCTTGCTGAGATCATGCCTACCAACCAATTGAAGGATTTACTTGTCTATCCAAATAATGAGGATTCACATAACCCTTTGATAAGGGAAGTTAATTCTGGAGAAGGTAAAAAAATTGTTGATAATGCAAAATTAATTGCTAATAAAGAAAATAGTTCTCAAAGATTGTTTAGCTTAATTCTTCCTATGGGATGGTTGTTATTGTCAATTATCTTATGGCAAGTTAAAATAATTTCAGATATTGTCTTTGGAGCAATGCTTATTCTTTCTGGGTTTATAATGATAGCTGCTGCTTTAACTTTGCAGATGAGTCAAAAAACAAGAAAATTAATTCCAAAATTATTAATTAATAATGCTAATAAAAGACATGCCCCATATGTGGATGCTACAGGAGCTAGAGCTGGAGCTTTACTTGGAGATGTTTTACATGACCCTCTACAGTCAGGGGGACTTGGAACTCCACCTCACCTAAGAGTTATTCCTGGGATGATACATAGGGCTAATGAAGGTGTGTTGTTCTTAGACGAGATTGCTACACTTTCACCAAAATCACAACAAGAACTTTTAACAATATTGCAAGAAAAGAAATATAGTATTAGTGGGCAATCAGAGATGTCAAGTGGGGCAATGGTAAGAACTAAACCTGCACCTTGTAACTTTATTTTAGTTGCTGCTGGAAACTATCAAGACTTAGAAAAAATACATCCTGCTATCAGGTCAAGGATCAGAGGAACTGGTTATGAATGCCAAATGAATGTTGATGTTCCTGACACTCCAGAGAACAGGAACAAAATTGTTCAGTTTGTTGCACAAGAGATTTCAAAGGACAAAAAGATCCCTCACTTTACAAAAAGAGCAGTTGAGGAAATCATTTTTGAAGCTAGAAAAAAAGCAACAAGAAAGAATCATTTAACATTAAAGTTAAGAGAACTTGGTGGGCTTATTAGGGCTGCTGGAGACTTAGCAATTGAAAAAGATCTAAAATTAGTTACTGAAAAAGAAGTAATTAATGCTAAAGGTATATCTTCTACTCTTGAACAACAGATGGTTCAGAAGATGATGGAGATTAAGAAAGATTATGATATCTATAAGACTAAAGGTTCCCAAGTTGGAAGAGTTAATGGTCTTGCGGTTATGGGGTCAACTGATGTTGGGATAATGCTTCCTATTGAATGTGAGGTAACCACCTCTCAATCTGTAAACCACGGAAAAGTGATTGCCACAGGAAAGTTAGGAGATATAGCAAAAGAATCTGTTCAAAATGTTTCTGCTATCTTTAAGAAGATGAGTGGTAAAAACATTTCCAATTATGATGTGCATATTCAATTTTTACAAACACATGGTGTTGAGGGAGATTCAGCATCAATCTCAATTGCCTCTGCTGTAATTTCTGTGCTTGAACAAATTCCAATCAATCAAGATGTTGCAATGACAGGTTCTCTTTCAATTAGAGGAGAGGTCCTTCCTGTTGGTGGGGTTACAGGAAAGATAACTGCTGCAATCAACTCTAAGATTAAAAAAGTATTAATCCCTTACTCAAACAGAGAAGATGTGGTGTTATCTTCTGAGGATATTAAGAAAATAGAAATTATTCCTGTAAAAAATATTTCAGAAGTTATAAAGTATGCTTTTAAAGATTCAAAGAAAAAGGAAGCTTTGTTAAAAAAGATTAAAGACTTTAAATGATTTCCTTTTTTCTTTCTTATTTTTATTTTTCTAAATTAACATGCTTGACAAATAGATCTTAATTAGAACAAGGTTGTCAATATAGTATTCAATGTACAAAGGAGCATCTTCTTCTAGTCTTAAAGTAATTTCTGTGTCATTGTCAATTGACTTTAAGATGTTTTTTAAATAGGATAGGGAGAATTTTAAAAAAATATTTTTCTTAGATTTTAATTTAACTTTTGGAATACTTGTTTCTATTTTTCCTTTTTCCCCAATTGCTTCAACTATAAACTTATCATCTATGACTTTAAAGGTTAAAGTTGAACTAATCAAGCTAACATCCTTTAAGATTTCTTTAAGAAGATAAGCCTTAAGAACAATCTCTGTACTGTACTTTGTTTCAGGAACATTTACCTCTTGATCAAAGACATCAATGTATGATAAATTAAATCTTCTGTTTAAAGTTCCAGTCAAAGAGATGTCTAGTTGGTTGTCCCCTAGTTCCAATTTTAGTTTATCACTTTCAAAAGACCTAGAGATCATGTTGTTTAGTTCAAAAATGTTAAGCCCGATTAGGCTAGGCTCAACTGAGTAGTTATCAAAGATATCTTTTGGCATAAAAAAATCAATCAATATTATTTGGGTTTTGTCAATGGACTTTATGTAGATACCTTCATCTTTAAACCTAACATTTGTTTCTTGGATCAACCCACTAATTGACTCTAATGATTTTTTAAACAAAGTAATATTTTTTGAAGTTATCATACCTAATCACACATATATATACAACTACAATATTTATAAAACAAATACTTTTTAAATTAATTCTTCAACAGAGAAATTGGTTTTATATTTTAGATAAATTTCAAAAAAATGGTAATTATTTATTTTTAAGAGAATTGGGAAAGCTAATTATAATTGACTTTATATTTTACCTTGTCATCAACCATATCATGTTTTTTCCATTCATTGACCCAGTCCTTTATCTCATATATTTTATATGAACCGTTTTTTGTCTGTCCAACAAATCGTGTAATTCCTGCATTGATTATCATTTTTTTACATAAAAAACATGGATAAGAATCATAGATTCTTTTTACACCTTCATAAGTAACAAGACCAAAAAGATAAAGGGTACTACCTGTTATAGACACACCTTGTCTTGCAGCATTAATAATTGCATTTTGTTCTGCATGAACAGAAGACGAAAGTTCATAACCTTGTCCAGAAGGGATATTTAATCTTCTTCTAAGACAATATCCTTTTTGATAGCAATCTTTTGTGCCTCTCGGAGCTCCATTATACCCTGTTGAAATTATAGCATTGTCTTTTACAATTACTGCCCCAACATGTGCAGACAAGCAACTTGATCTTCTTGAAATAACTTCTGCAACATCTAAAAAATATCTATGCCAATCTGGTTTGTCTCTAAACTCAATTTGTAATTTTACTAAAAGGTTACTTATTTCTTTTTTAAAGTCTTGAACTGTTAGATTATTAGTTATTTTAAAATCTGCTAATTTCACACATTTATGTAGTTTTTTAGCGTGAGGATTGTTAGTCGCGTGAGGATTGTTAGTCAATTCTTTTTTCTCTGAAGTTAAAAAATCTTTATAAGATTTAATATGCTCTTTTTCTCTTAGTCTTTCTTTTGCTCTTAGATATCTTATTTTTGGGTCAGTGTCAATAAATATCAATTTAAATTTTGGTAACTTTTTAAATTCTTTAATCTCTTCAGGTGTCCTAATTAAGTCAATAACATAATTTTTATTTAAATCTAATTTTATTTTTTCTGAAAGTCTTTTTGCAAGAACATCTGCACCAAACTCTTTTCTTAGTTCATTTTCTATTTTCTGTAAATTGTCCCTAGTTAACTTTAGATTTCTTTTTTTACATTCTTCTCTAATCAGATCAGAACAAGATAAAATTTCAAAACCTTTTATCTCTAAATATTTACAGAAAGTACTCTTCCCACTAGCTATAAAACTTGTTAATCCTATTATCATAATTTTTCACTTTCTTACATATGTTAAAAAAGAATAACCTTCTTTTTCTTCCTCTTTAATTATTTCAAATATATTCTCTTCAATCATAATTTCCCAACAACTTTTCCAAGTATTTCCTCAGATATCTCTTCTCTACTTCTAATTATTTTATCTTCATTTGAACAATCAATCTCTAACCAACCATATTTTTTAGAAACATACTTAAAAGCTTGTAATGCTTTTTTTAAATGATTGGAGTCTTTTTCATGAATATCATTTTCTTTAATATTGTTTGTAAATTTTTTAGAAGTGTTATTCTGTGCTAGCTTTCTTGCAACCTCAGTATCTAAATATAAAAAAATATTAATATCTGGTTTTGGTATCTTAAAAATATTAAATTCTAAATTAAATAACCAATCTAAAAATTTTTCCCTTTCCTCTAAGTCTTCAATCTTTCCTGCTTGATGCCCCATGTTAGCAGAAACATATCTATCACAAATTACAAACTTTCCTTCTCTTAACCATTTTTTAATTTTAAAAGAAGCATCAAACCTATCAACAGCATAAAGAACAGATGCTTGATAAGCATCAACATCTTCAGAAGAACCATACTTTCCATTCAAATATTCTTCAGTTGGTCCTGCTGATTTTAAACCATATTGTGGAAAGTCAATTGTTTTTACCAAATAACCTTTATTTTCTAAGTTTTCTTTTAACAACAAAGTCTGTGTGTGTTTTCCACAACCATCTGTGCCATCAATTACAATCAATTTTCCTTGATTCATATTTTTTTTTCATCTCTTTCTTTTCTAATCTTCTAAATTTTTTTAAATTTTAATTTATTTCTCTAATAACAATTAAATTCTATAAAAATAAATTATATTATTTAAGTTGTAAATATTTATAAAGTTATTTAATTCTTTTAAGAATATTATTTTTTACAAACCCCAATAAAAGCAAAAACAATAAAAACAAATTCTTATAAGATATATGTATGCAGAGCTTTATAGATAAATATACACCAACTAACCTAGATGAAGTTATTGGAAATAAAAAAGCAATTACTGAAATTAGAAATTGGGCGAAGAACCAAAAGACTCCTCCTATCATGATCTATGGAGATACAGGTATAGGTAAGACCTTGTGTGCAAAATTGATTGCAAAAGAGATGGATTGGTCAGTTTACCACACAGATGCCACAGACTCTAGAGGCAAAGATGCAATTTCAGACATCTATAACATAGCAAGTACATCAACAACTCTTTTTGGAAAAAAAAGATTAATTCTTTTAGATGAAATAGATGCTATGGTTGATAAGCGTGGAGGGGGAGATTCTGGAGGTTTTAATGAACTTACAAAGATTATGGCCAAAACCAAACAACCAATGATCTTTATTGCAAATGACCCTTATGGAAATAAAAAACTAAGGCCTGTTTTTGAAAAATGTATAAAAATTAAATTTGATTTACCAAACAAACTTTCAATTTTAAAATTTGCAAAAAAAATTTGTGACCAAGAAGATATTGATTATGATTTGGTTGCTTTAAAAGAAATTGTTGAAAACACAAAAAATGATATTAGAGCATTATTGATTGATCTTTTTACATTAACCTTAAACAAACAAATAACCTTAGAAAATGTACAAGAACTTGGAGATAGAAGAAAAGAAGAGGATGTTTTTAAAATCCTTGGTAAAATCTTTTACCCAAAAGACTTCTATTCAACAAAGAATGCAATTAATGATGCAAACATAGACTGGGAGTTGTTGTTTGCATGGCTTGAAGAAAATATTCCACGAAAATTTCAAAATCCAAGAAATTTAGTAAACGGTATGGAGATGTTAAGTAAGGCTGATGTCTTTAAAGGAAGAATAAAAGCAACCAACTGGATATTATTAAAATATGTTTTTGATTTTTTAACAATTGGTGTTGCTTACTCTAAAAAAGAAAGAGAAACTGGTGGTTTTTCTCCTTTTGTTTACCCTGGAGTTATTAAAAAGTTAACAAGCAATAAAAAAGAAAGAGTTATTAAAAAGTCAATTGTGGATAAAATTAGAGAAAAAGCCTATTGCTCAAGGCACATAATCCTCAGAGACCATTACCCAATCTTAGAAATTATCTCTAAAACAAATAAATTTACAAAAAACATAATCAAGTATTATGGTTTAGAACTTGAAGAAATAAAGCTATTAGGTGCAAAGATTAATCAAAAAGAATATGATAAGATTATAGGTTGATAAGATTAAAAAGATAAAGATTAAAAAAATAAAATATATGAAAAATAAAAATTAGATAAAAATAAAATGATAAAATATGAAACCAACAAAAACACAATTTACAAGAATTGCAATTATTGATAAAGATAAGTGTCAACCAAAAGCTTGTAATTATCTTTGCCACAGAGTTTGCCCACCTGTAAGAATGGGAGAGGATGCTATTGAAATTATTAATAGTAAAAATTACACTCCCCCTATAATTAATGAAGAACTCTGCACAGGTTGTGGGATCTGCCCTAACAAATGTCCCTTTGGAGCAATCCAGATAATTAACACTGGGGTGAAATTTTCAGAACCAATCCATCAATTTGGAAAAAACTCTTTTAGACTTTATTCTCTCCCAACACCTGAGAAAGGTATGATCACAGGAATTATTGGAAGAAACGGTGCAGGAAAGACTACAGCAATAAATATTCTTTCAGGTAACTTAATTCCAAATCTTGGAGAGTATGAGGCTAAAGGTGATATTAGTAAAGTTATAGATTATTATAAAGGAAAAAATATACAAAAACAATTTATAGATATAAAAAATAAAGAATTAAAATTTGCATACAAAATTCAAAAAGTTGAAGAGATTCCAAAATTGTTTGATAACAAGATAATTGAACTTCTTAAACAAATTACAAATGATGAACAAAAGTTAGAAAAAATAGTTAAAGACTTAGACTTAGAAAAACTTATAAACAAAAAGACCTCCCAAGTCTCAGGAGGTGAGCTACAAAGAGTAGCAATTGCTGCAACTTTGTTAAAGGATGCAAATCTTTATTTTCTTGATGAGTACACAACCTTTTTAGATATCAAACAAAGACTTAAGATTGCAAAGATACTTAGAGAAAAGTTAAATGAGAATAATTCAATTGTGTTAGTTGAACATGATCTTGCGATTTTAGACTATGTAAGTGACTATGTGCAAATTATGTTTGGAACTAAAAATGCATATGGACTCTCCTCTAACAAGAAAACAACTAAGAAAGGAATTAATGAATTTTTAGAGGGTTTTTTAAAAGAAGAAAATATTAGAATTAGAAATCATAGATTGGAATTTTCTGGAATTAAGGCAACACAAAATAAAACTTCAAACAATTTAGTGCAGTATCCTAAATTCGAAAAGACCTTAGGAGAATTTAAGCTAAAAGTTGATTCTGGAAAAATAAATAAAGCAGAAATAATTGGTATTCTTGGACCAAATGCAACTGGGAAAACCACATTTATAAAGGTTCTAGCTGGGGAAATTAAAGCTGACAACAAAGAGATTGACACCAAGCTAAAAATCTCCTATAAACCACAATATATAGACATAGACAAAGATCTACTTGTTAGTGATTTATTTACAGAGAAAGGAATTGATGTTGATCTTTTCAATTCCGAAATAAGAAATCAATTAGACTTAGAAAAAATTATCTTTCAAAAAATTGAAGAACTTTCAGGTGGGGAACTACAAAAGGTAGCAGTTGCTTATTGCCTTTCTAAAGAAGCAGACCTTTATTTGCTTGATGAACCAAGTGCTTTTCTTGATATTGAGCAAAGAGTAATTATTGCTAATGTTATAAAAAGTGTAATTAATAAAAAGGAGAAGTCTGCATTAATTGTTGACCATGATCTTTTGTTTATAGATTATATTTCAGATAGAGTCTTATTGTTTGAAGGAAAACCATCAGTTAATGGACATGCACAAGATATCACTACAATTGCACAAGCCTATAATAAGTTCTTAAAAGAGCAAGACATAACCTTTAGACAAGATCCTGACACCAAAAGACCAAGAGCAAACAAGCATGGTTCTCAAAAAGATCAAGAACAAAAAAAGGAAAATAAATATTATTTTACAATCTAAGTTTTAAGACTTATCTAGTAACATCTGCTTGCACGTGGTCAGAATCATAAATATCTTTAATTTTCACATTACAAGCACCACTTACATTTATTTTCTTACTAAATTTAAATTGTTTCTTAACATCAATACTGCTTAGTTCATTTTCAGACAAACAACTAATATCAATTGTTCCTGAAAAAGCACCTCCCAAAAACATATTAGAATTTAAATTTGAATAAGAACACTTAATTGAATTTATATTTTCTAAATCACTTAAAAATTGATCTAAATAATTTTTAATCACGGCATTATAACCTGCAACATCAGAAACTGCACAACCATTACTAATTGTTTTGTCAACCAATGCATCAACAATTATCTGATCTGCAGAGATTACAAGTTGGTTAAGATTTTCTTTAGTGTCAAGCAAGTGGTTGTTCTTTTCAATTAGATGTAGTTGAGGACTAATAACAATAAGCATAATTAAGATAAACAAAGAACTAAACAAACCTTTTTCCATAATAATCCTCACAATATTTTTTTATTTCTAAACCATTATATCCAGCTTTGTTTTTAGAACCTTCATAATAATAATATCTTTGGCACCATTTGTTTGTAGATTCAATATCAACAGAAGCTTCACCACTTACAAATTTAGAATACTCAATTGTTTTTTTTGTGTCTTGACTATCCTTATAATTAGATGCATTAACTAAAAGTAAAGTTAGCCCTAAAAACAAAATAATAATTGCAACAAAGTAAAGAGTAGTTACTGAAATTAAATATCCTTTTCTCATTTCCAAACCACCAGCTTTGCATTTCTTTTCTGTAAAGTATCATCAACATCTAAAATATTATTTATGTAAATTGATTTTGGGACTTCATTAGAGTCATAAGTAATTGTTTGAAAGGAGATAGCATAATAGTTGTTTGATAAACTATAATCAGAATTATTACAAGAATTGTTGGCTAATTGAAAACCAACAATTTCAAAATAACAATTATATTCAGGACCAAGCCCTAGGTTTTCTTTTGAAATTTTTGAATCTGGATAAAAAGAATTTTTAATTAAAATATTATTTTGTGAATCTAAGACCTTGCAATTAACAAAGGAGTTGTCTGTTAATTTATTAAAAGCTAAACCACCAACACTTTCCAATTCATTTATTTCCTTAGAAGAATTAATTGAATATATTTTTGTTTCTGAAACCTTAAATAATAAGAACAGTAAAAGTGTAATTAAGACAATTGCAAACAAAACATCTAACAACATCACTTGTGCTCTTTTATTTTTAATCATATTTTTTTACCTTCTTAATTCTATTTTATTTTAGGTTTCTATTTTTATATTCATCTATATCCTTATGTGCACTTAATCTTAAAATTATCCTTCTCACAAGTTATTGTTTGCCCACAATAAATGGTGCTTGGGAAAGTAAATCTATCTAAAATATATTCAGTTTCAAATAAAGAGATAATCTCTTCACCATCATAGTTTGTAACAATTTCTAAACTATTATCTGTAACAGTAATCTTACACTCAATTGATTTACTTGGAATGAAAATGTTTGGAGTCTTGTATGTTGATTCTAAGCTAACAATATTATATTTTTCTGCAGATTGTCCTAACAAGTCTTCTTGTAGTTTAAAAAATTCATTTAAGGATAATATTATTTCCTTTTGTTGAGCTTTAATCTTTGTAATCTCTAAAGATTTTGAGGTGTCTTGTGAGAGATCATTAAAAATATACAAAAAAAGTATTAAAAAGATTATTAAAATAATAATTTCTAATGAAACCTGTGCTCTTGAAAATTTTACCATGATCTTTTTTCCTAAAATTTATTTTTTAAATAACCTGTTACCTTACTTAACAATATCACTATAATTATATTAAATATATTATAAAACATTTATAAACTAAACTTATTATTGTATAAATTAGAAATATAGAATTCTTAAAATAATTAGTGTATAAAAATTTAAAAAAATCTAAATTTAATCTGTTTTTAAATTCTATTTAAAATATTATTAATTTGATTTGAAGACAAACCTAATGCCTTTAATCCTTCAATTCCAAAAGTGTTAGAAATTTTTGGATAACCAAAAGTCTTAATTGTTTCTTTAGGTCCATGAAGTCTAATAATTTCTTTGAGAACATCTAATTTACTTGTATTTCCACGATATGATAAATTCCTTGCAGTATACTCAAATCCAAAAACCTTTGTAATGTCTTTAAGATCATAATAAGAATGAAGATCTCCTAAAGTAATATAATTATATGATAACTCTTTTGGACCTCCAAAAGCATTTACAAGCTCTTCAACTGTATAGATTTTTGAAAAATTTTTAAGTCCAAAAACTCTAAAAGTTTCTTCAATTCCAAAAGTCTTAGAAATCTTTTTAAGCCCACCAAAAGCTTTAATGGTCTTGTCAATCTCAAAATAAATTAATATGTCTCTAAAACCCCCAAAAGCATTTACAACTTCTTTTGGACCAAAAATTTTAATTGTTTTTTCAAGTCCACCAAAGGACTTTACAATCGCATCTATTTTTAAAATCTTAGCTGTTCTTATAAGCCCAAAAGCTTTTACAATTCCCTTTGGTCCACCAAAGGCTTTAATTGTTTCCTTAAAACCAAAAGTAGAAATAAGTTTTTTAAAACCATTAAAGGCTTTTACAGTTTCTTTAGCCCCAAAAGCATTAATTGTTTCTTTAAGTCCAAAAGCCTTAACAACACCTTCAGTCCAATAGAATTTAGAAAGATCTTCAAGTTTATAAGCCTTAGAAATCTCTTTAGCTCCAAAAATCTTTATAGTTTTTTTAAGACCACCAAAAGCATCTACAACTTCTTTAAAGTTAAAGGACTTGGACATTTCTTTAAAACCGCCAGTAAAAATAATTGCTTTTTTAATTCCAAAGACATTAACAATTTCTCCAAATATAATTCCTTTTGCTTTTAATTGTCTGATGTCTACTCCTTTAGATAATAAGTATCTTTTTGGATCTTTACTTTTCTTTGCTTGTAAAAGTAAATCTAAGATTTTTGCTTCATTATAGGTCTTTACTTTCTCTTTAATTACATTTCTAGAATTTAGAGATTTATTTTTTGTAAAAAAATCTTTTGCTTTTTCTTGTAAAACTTTTTTTTCCTCAGCAGTTTTAGAAGATCCAATCTTTGGTCTCTTGCCACCACTTCTGCTTCTATTAACTACATTTCTATTTGTTGCAAGCATAATAACTTCTCTATAAGCATCTTATTTAACACATAGAGTTTTAACCAAAATATTTTTAAATTGTCCTACAAAGCCAACATCTAAAATTTTAAAAAAATAACTTTTTTAACAAACAAATATATGATAAAAGAAAGAGGAAAAAAAGAGATTAATTTAAAAGAAATTAAATTAAAAATAATTTAAAACTTCCCTAAAAAAGAAATTAAATTCTTAAAAACAAAAATAAAATCTTTTCCAAAAGAAAAGAAATTACATTAATGTTGATGCTTCGATCTCTAATTCATTAACACCAGGTATATTTTTTAATAACTCTTCTAGCCTATCTAAAAGACCATCTACCTTGTCAGGAAAAATGATTGCAACCCTTAAAAGCTTTAAACCAAAAGCAATTGGTTCCTCTTTTATTTCTGCAATCTTAAAAGGTTCACCTAGACCTTGCTCTAATTTTTTTTTAATCTTATCAATATCTTCTATCTCTTCTGGATAGATTTTGTAAACTGAAAGAATATCACCCACAATTATCACCTAAATTTAATTTTTTTACTTAAGGTCCAATAAAATTACATTCTGGACACTTATATGGTTTTGATGTTGACTTACATCTATTACATCTAATTATCTTTGCTTTACCGCATTTTGGACACTTAAATGTTGTATAATCCTGTGTAACCTCAATATTACAACTTGTACATTGTTCCATTATAAAAACACCTCTTTTGTTTAAAATTATAATTTTTTATTTTAAAAATAGTTTATTTTAAGTAAATAACTATTCACATATATTATATATTAACAACCAATCTTTTTTAAAAATGTATTGGGTCTATAGCATAGTGGATAGTGCGATTGGCTTCGGACCAATATACGCGGGTTCGATTCCCGCTAGACCCTTACATCCGCTTTTACTTTTTAAAAAAAGAAAAAATTAAAGTTCTTTTTCTTCATCTAGTTCAAAGACCACTAAGTCTACCTCTAAATTATTATTAACCATCTCTTTTCTTAATTTTTCTGGAGTTCCTGTAAGGATAGGAAAAGTCCCATAGTGCATGGGGATAACAGTTTCAGGCTCTAGTAACTTTATAGCATAACAGGCTTCTCTTTCCCCCATATTAAAATAACCATCAATTGGTAAAAAAACAATTTCTGGTTTATATAGATCTTTAATTATCTTCATGTCCATAAAGACATTAGTGTCTCCTGCAAAATATAAGGTCTTAGTTTTAAATTTTATAACAAAACCAACAGGAGTTCCAATCTTACAAGAATGAAGAGCATTAACAAAAGTAAACTTAACTCCTTTATACTCAATAGTTCCTCCAAGATTTCCACCTAAAGTAGAAACTCTATATTTTTCAAGGTCTTGGGCAAGATCAAAAACAGTTATAACAATTGCTCCGCAGTTTTTAGAAATATCAACAGTGTCTCCTAAATGGTCACCATGGTCATGAGTAAGCAAGATGATGTCTGGTCTAAAATCTAAATCTTTTGCTTTTACTTTAGGGTTATTTGTAATAAATGGATCTGTTAATATCTTAACTCCATCTTCTTCAATCAAAAAACAAGAATGTCCTATATATTTTATTTTCATAGTTTTTCACTTTTTTGTAAATATTCTTCTCTTTTCTCTCTGATCTCATTAATTAGATTAAAAGGTCCAAACAAATATACTTTCCCAAAACTAAAGCTAATTAGAATTTCATTAATGTATATCTTAAATTTAACAAGAATTGTTATTTCAAAATTATCTAATAGCTTTTTAGCTAACAAGTCTACTTCTTTGATATTAATCTTAAAACTTAGATCACCTTTTTTAGAGATCCCTTCAGTTTCCTCAAATAACTTGATTGTTTCTGGATATTCTTTACTACACTCTAGTATGATCTCCTCAACATTATACTTCTCATAAAGGAATTTAATAATTTCAAAAGTATTAGGGTCTAGATTAATAATTAACATGTCTTCAAAGTTTTTCTCCTGTAAAATATTAATTTGATTTGTTAGAACATTTGAGAGATGTAGATAATGATTAACACTTGCATCCATTTCTTTTTTTAAATTAACTAGGTCATAGATATAGAATGTAGAGCTTGTTTTTCCAATCTTTAAAAGAGAAGGGTCTTGTTTTCCTCTTTCTAAAAAGATTTGTAAATTTGAAATAATGTCGTCTACAAATTCAAGAGAATTTCTTTTTTTTGATTTGTCTAAAAGATCATTAATGTTTATTAGAATTTTATTTTTTAATTTAGATTCAACTGTTATCTTTCCTTTTTCTGTTAACACATAAAAATCAGAATCCTTTTGTAAGTCTCCAAAGGCAATTAGGTTTTTTAGAGCTCTTGATAAAGCTGCTTTTGCAGAGCCACTGCTAGAGTAATTGGATAACATTTTTGTTAATAGGTCATTGTAAGATGTTTTCTTTTGACTAACTTGTAATAATATTGAATCAGATAATGCCATGACTAAATAACCTTTGCAATTGTGATTAAATTTGAAAAAATTATTGAATTTAAAATTATAATCAAATCTACAATTATAATCAAATCTACAATTATAATCAAATCTACAATTATAATCAAATCTACAATTATAATTAAATTGCAAAAAGTATATATATGTTAACATTCTGTTAGGGAAAAGCATAATTGTATAAAATTGCTTGATAGTTGAAAAAGAGAACAATTTATAAATATTTTTACCTTAAAAGATAATATACAACTTTATTTTTAGAAAAGAGGGGATTTTATGGCAGATTTACCAATCGCAGCAATAGATAGATTAATTAGAAAGGCAGGGGCTGAGAGAGTTTCTGAAGATGCAGCAGTTGCTTTAAGTAAAATTTTAGAAGATGTTGCAGTAGATATCTCTAAGCAGGCAATAGAGCTTGCAAAGCATGCAAAAAGAAAAACAGTTACTGGCGAAGATATTCAGTTGGCAACAAAGACTATGCAGTAACTTTTTTAAATTTTTTAATTATTATTTTTTATTTTAAGAAGAAGGAATTTTAACTTATGATATACAACACAGATTTACACTTGCACACTCACTATTCTGATGGTGTTCTCTCTCCAAAGAGCTTAGTTGAGCTTGCAAAGAAGAGAAAGCTACAAGCTATCTCTATAACTGACCATGATACCACAGATGGTCTTAGAGAAGGTAGTAAAGCTGCCAAAGAAAATAAAATTGAATTAATTAATGGTGTGGAGATTCAGGGTTTAGGTTCTGAGATTCTTGGTTACTTTTTTGATGAAGACAATAATTCTTTACAAAGTTTACTTGAAAACCAAAAAAAGCAAAGAACAAAGTATGTTCTTAAAAAGATAGAAGGCTTAAATGATCTAAATATAGATATTTCTATTGATGAGGTTTTTGAAAAAAGTAAACCTGCAGATTATTTGTTAACAACATATGTTGCAGAGGTTATGATTGAGAAAGGTTATGTTAAAAGCATACAGGAAGCCTTTGACAAATATTTAAGAAAGATCCCAGTAAAGTTAGAGGAAAGTCCACTAAGACTTAAAAAAATAATTGGAACAATTAAAGATGCAAATGGGCTTTGTATTTTACCACATCCTTGGTATTTAAAACCAGATTTTAAATATGAGATTGAGACTTTTATAATTAAGTTAAAGAAGTATGGTTTAGATGGAGTAGAAGTAATTGGTTATATTCCAGAAGAACTAAAAACCTTTGAAAATTCTGATTTTATGGAGACAATTAAGATTATTGCAAACAAGTATGATCTGTTGTTAAGTGGGGGTTCTGACTTTCATGGAGAAAAGATTCATCCAGATAATATTCTTGGAAAATATAATATTCCATATGACTATGTTAAGAAAATGAAAGAGAGATTAATTTAGAATTTAGATTTAAACTTCAAGAACATAAGTCTTTGGAAAAATAATTTTTTTCTTAAGAACATCTTTTGTAATTACTTTCAAAAGATTCAACCCCAAAAAAGCACACCTAGTTCTTGTTTGTAAAACCCCACCAAGATTTTTAACAATTATTTTTTCATCAAATGAAGATATCTCTTTTAAAGATTTGTTTTTTACAAGTTCAGTTAACACACACATTCCTGCTTTTGATATCACACAACCTGAATGTTTAAAACTTATTTTCTTAATAACTAAATCTTTTGATAACTTCAAATATATTGAAACAACATCTGAACAATTTTTATTTTTCCCAACAACCTTAACATCAAATGAAACTAAAGGTCCATAATTAACAGGATTAGCATAATAATCTAAAATTATTTGAGAAGGTATATAGTCATCACTCATAACTTACCCTCTATTCTTTTAGAAATATACTCTTTTAATATCTGTAAATATTCAGAAATGTTTGCTTTTAGAAAGGAAAACACAACAAATTTCTTTGCTTTACTCTTGGAAAATCCCCTTGTCCCAAGATAAAACAATTCATCTAAAGTTACCTCTTCAACAGTAGCAGCATGAGTTGCAACAACATTCTTTGGAACAATTTCAAGCATAGGGATATTTATTGATCTTGCAGTCTTTGACAAAAGCATGGTGTTTGTTTCAAGGTAGGCTTTTGAAAAGTCTGCTTTTTTTAAAATATTTATTAACCCAGCATATTTTACAAAGGACTTGTCCTTTAACACATTCTTAATGGTCGTACTTGAAACTACTTTTTTAGACAAATGTAAATTTCTAATTTCAATTTTGTTTGTTTGCTCTTTTGATAATAACAAAACATCATTCTCAGAAAATTGAGAATTACTTAATATTAAGTTCTCCTGAAAGTAAGACAACTTCTTAGAATCAAAAAACAAATTTGTAAAATTAATATTTGATCTTTCAACAATTACTTTATTTCTTAAAACTAGATCCTCTGAGGAAAAATCTTTAACATATGTTACATTAAAAGAATTATAAAAATAAAAAATTATATTTCTGTTTTTGAAATTATTAAAATCACTAGTTTCTAAAATATCTAGATCTTTACAATTTGAAAAGATGATAACTGAGTTGTTTCTAACTTCACTTAAATTTATTTTAATTGATTTTGATTTTAAAGATAAAAAGTAAATTGAAGAGCTATGTACATCTACACCTAACTTTAAAAAAGTCCTTTTATACTTTAAAGCTAGACTATTATAATCTAACTTATAAGATTTTAAATCCAAAAATAACATATCAAACATAAACTTTTCAACCTACAGAATTTTCAAACTCCATCTCAATAAGCCTATTTAGCTCAACTGCAAACTCTAAAGGTATCTGTTTTGAAAACTCACTAATAAATCCTAAAATAATTAAAGTGACTGCTTTTGATTCTTCAATACCTCTTGACATCAAATAAAATAATTGTTCTTCACCAATCCTTCCAACTGTTGCTTCATGAGAAACTTCTGCTGTTGGTTCGTCTACAATTATTACTGGGTAGGTATCAGTCTTACTTTTAGAGTCCATCAATATAGCATCACATTTAACATTTGATTTTGTGTTTTTAAGCCCAGCACCAATTTTTACAAGACCTCTGTAAGCAGAAACACCTCCATCTTTAGAAATGGATTTAGAAACTATTGTTCCTGTGGTGTTGTTTGCCTCATGTATGATCTTTGCTCCAGCATCTTGCATTTGGTTTTTTGAAGCAATAGCAATTGACAACACTTCTCCTCTAGAACCTTCCCCTTTTAGATAGATTGCAGGGTATTTCATTGTTAACTTTGAACCTAGGTTACCATCCACCCATTCAATAGTTGCATTTTTATAAGCAAAAGCTCTTTTTGTTACAAGATTGTAAATATTGTTTGCCCAATTTTGAATTGTTGAATATCTAATGGTTGCACCTTCTAAGGCTATAACCTCAACAACAGCAGCATGAAGGGATTGGGAGGAATATTTAGGGGCAGTGCAGCCTTCAATATAATGAATTTTACTATTCTTATCTGCAATTATTAGAGTTCTTTCAAACTGTCCCATATTTGCTGAATTGATTCTAAAGTATGCTTGGAGAGGAGTGTCAACTTTTACATTTTTAGGAACATATACAAATGAACCTCCTGACCAAACTGCTGAATTTAGACTTGCAAACTTGTTATCATCTAAAGGAACAACAGAACCAAAATATTTTTTTACAAGCTTAGGATATTTCTTAAGACCTTCGTCCATGGATAGAAAGACAACTCCTTTTTTTTCAAATTCTTCTTTAATTCTGTGATAAACAACTTCTGAATCATATTGAGCACCCACTCCTGCAAGAAAGGCTTGTTCAGCTTTAGGAACCCCAATTCTATCAAATGTTTTTTTTACAGAACTAGGAACATCCTTCCAGCTTTTATTTTCTTTAGAGTCAATGGATGCAAAGTAAGTTATGTTATTGTAATCGATCTCTTTTAGATTACCAACTCCCCAGGTAGGTGTTTTCTTTTTTAAAAACTTCTTATAGCTTTTTAGTCTAAAGTCAAGCATCCATTTTGGTTCATTTTTATGTTTTGAAATTCTTTTAATAACATCTTCTGACAATCCCTTATCAAACTTAACTTTATAATTGTTTGTAGAATAGAGGAAATTATATTTTTCAATCTTAGTTGCTTTTTTTATAGTTTTTAAAGAACTTTTAGTTGAAGTCTTTTGTATTTTATTTCTGTTCATATTAATTTATAGTTTTTAATTTATAATTTGAAATTTTTTTTGTTCTTATTTTTATTATAGTTCTAATTTTAATTTTAGTTTTAATTTTATTTTGGTTTTAATTTCTTATACTCATCAATTATTTTAGTAAAGCCATTCTTCTCAATATTGTTTGCAAAAGATTTATCTCCACTTTTAATAATCTCACCCTCATTCATCACATGCACAAAATCAGGTTTTAAAAAATCAAGAATCTTTTTATGATGGGTTATTACTATTACTGAAAAGTTAGGGTTTTCTTTTTTTAAATTATTAATTGATTTACACACAAGCTTTAAAGAGTCAACATCAAGTCCAGAATCAGTTTCATCTAAAATTGCCAAAGATGGGTTTAATAAATTAAGTTGTAAGATTTCTGCTCTCTTTTTCTCTCCACCAGAAAAACCAACATTTAAAGCTCTTGATAAAAAGGAGTCATCGATATGTAATAATTTTGTTTGTTTTTTAACTAAGAGATTAAACTCTAATACTGAGATTTTCTTATTATAAGTGCTTATATAACTATTTCTTAAAAAAGAAAAATAATTTAGCCCAGGTATCTCTAAAGGTGTTTGAAATGATAAAAAAAGTCCTAGCTTTGCTCTTTTGTCTGCACTTAAATTTAGAATGTTTTTATTTTTAAAAATTATCTTCCCACTAGTAACTTGATACTTTGGATGCCCCATAATAGTGTACGCTAAAGTTGATTTTCCAGAGCCGTTTGGACCCATGATTGCATGAACCTCTTGTTCTTTAATGTCTAATTTAAATTTAGATAATATCTTTTTATGCTCAACATTTACTGATAAATTGTTTATGCTTAATAATAGCTTTTTCATGTTATTCCTCAAATGACTCTCTGTTCATATATATAACTCATGAAAGAATTTAAAAAGATAACTAATAACCTTAAAAAAAGGTTATTTTCTTTTTTATAAACTCTAAATTTTAAATAGTTTTACCAAAAATCAAGCATATCTTGTTTTAGAGAAGAAAAATTAAAATTGAAATTAGAATTAGAATTGAAAATAAAAAATAAAATTAGAAATAAAAATTAATTTTAAAAAAAGATCATTTAAGTCTAGGCTTAATTAGTTCGCAAATGTTAGAAGTAATTTCTTTAATACTATTTTTTTCAACATTAATAATATAGTCAAACACATCTAAATCCTTACCCAACACAAAGCCATAGAGTTTCTTAAAATGCCTTTTATTAAACCCATCTTTTTTTCGTATAATTTTTCTTGCGTCTTCCAAATTTACTTTATCTCTTTTCATTAACCTTAAAGTTCTAACCTTAAAAGAAGCATGCAACCAAATCTTAATAATCTTCTTTTTATTGTTTGAAAGGTAAGGAAGTGTCCAAGAATCCAAAACTAAATTATCTTTTTCTTTTAGTAACTTCTTTAAATAATTATCAAGCCTATAATCTAAATTTAGATCCTTATGTCTAACAGAATCTAAGTTTGAAAATTCATACCAACCTTTGTTCATTTTAGTTTTGTTTGGATCAATATCTCTGTTAGTATGGATTAGTTTAAGAATATGAGATGTGTGCACAAATTTATAATTAAGTTTCTTTGCAAGACTTTCAGATAAGTAACTCTTTCCTGAGGCTGTAAACCCACAAATTAAAATAATCATAAACTAATTACACACTCTAAATTGTATTTTTTATTTAATCTGATTAAATTAAATTTTTACTCTATTTCATTTTGGAGAAAAAAGAAATTGCAACTTCTAATTCTCTATGAGTCTTTGCATACTCTTGAATGGTTATGCCTTTTTGATAAGCCTCACAAGCCTGAACTAAAGCAATTGCACCTTCTCTTGTCCCATTTGGGTGTGCATGAGCACCGGCCCCCATAGTTGTTATAAAGTCAACATTTCCCATAACATCAATGAACGGTTTTAATAAAGTTGGATTTAGACCACCAGAAATTATTGGAACAGTCTTTTTCATACCTCTCCAAGAATCATCCTCTAAGATTATGTGTTTTGCTAAATCTAATTTTGCTAACTTAATGGAATCTACATCATCTTCAGGAATTCTACCCCAATTTTGATTAAAGAAGTGTCCTTTATCTTTAAATAATTGAATGTTATGTGCAGCAACAACGTCCTTGCTAGTAGACCCACTCATCTTTCCTACCCCAGCAGTTCCTGTATGCATTCCTGATGCTCCAGCAAGTCTTGCAAATTTAGAAAGAACTAATACTGAAAAGCCAAAAGGGTTTTCTTCTCTTGTAAAGGCTCCATGTGCAGCTCTATGGAAATGTAAAAAAACATTTGGGTATTTTCTTCTAAGTGTTTGAACAGCCATCCACCCAGCAGTAATCCCATCAATTAAAAATGCATAACTTCCTGGTTCAAAACCAGCATTAACAATCATCTCACATCTTTCAATCATAGTATCATAATCAGCAGCAGAAACATTAAATGAATGAACTTTTTTCTTTCCTGTTTCTTTTACAGCTTTATCCATTGCCTGCTTTACATACTTCACCATCTTGTCATATGGACAAAAATCTTGGTTAGCCTGAGGTTCATCATTTTTAACAAAGTCTCCTCCACCAACCCAAAAGTCATAACAGACTTCTGCATACTCTGAAGCAATAAGCCCCATCTTTGGCTTAATTATTGTGCCTAAAATTGGTCTATCATAAACATCTAAATATTTTCTCATATCATCAATAGTGTAACTTGGACCATCATACTGTTCTAAAAAGCTTGGAGAAAACCAAACATCTAAAAGTTTTAAAGCACTTACTTTTTTCATACCCAAGACATTTCCAACAATATAAGTTAAAATGTTTTGAATATTTCCACCTCTGTCAAACAGCCTCCAAGGATAAGCAATCCATACTAAATTTTTACTTAAGTCAACTTCATAAACCAAAGCATTCATTTCTCTTGAAAAAGAAGTTGCAGTCTTTACAGGAAAGTTAGTTCCTGTGGAAGATTCTGAAGCAACCTCACAAGCTGCCTGTAGAATATTTAAATCTCCACCTGGTAACAGATGGAAAACTCCTAACAGGTATTCTCCATTTTTGGGATTTTCTAAATTTAAATTTAAGTAAGTTAATTGTTTTTCATTAAGTGTTTTTACAAGTTCTTTAAAATCCATAAATATTCCTCCAAATGTTATTCAAATAATAGTAACACAAAACAATTATAAAGTAATAGTATGCTTTTTTTAAAAAATCAAATTAAAAAAATTAAATTATTTAAGATCTCTTTTCAAATAATCTATATATGGAGATTTATAAGAAGAAAGATTATCAGAGCCTTTAGAAATTAAAACATTAATCTTCTCTAATAAAAAATTAGATTCTAGAACCTTTGGCAAAATCACTAGATCTGCACCATGCTCATACAATTTTAAAACCTGATCTTTATTTTCTGCTCTACAATAAACTATTAACTTTGGATTAATTGTTTTTCCTGTTTTTAAAAACCTAATAATTGTATCAAATCTAGGTAATGTTAAAATTACTGCTTTTGCATTTAATAGCCTTAGAGAGTTTATGACCTCTTCATTATTGATGTCTCCACAAACACAATTTACTTTCTTTTTAATTAATGGGATTATTTTATCAGGATTTTGATCAACAACAACATACGGGATATTTATGTCTCTACCCATAACAGTTCTAATAGCCTCACCAACATCATCAGACCCAACAATAACAATATGGTTTTCTAACTTCTTTGGAATGTTTTTTAAATAATTTACTTTCCTATTAACATACCTTGATTTGAATTTAGAAAAGAATGGTTTTAAGTAATTGAAAATATTATCACTGTAATTGTATAGATAAGGGGTAAGTAACATTGATAGAGAAGTAATAATAATTATTACAGAATATTGAGATTGTGTTAACTGCCCTAAAATCCACCCCTGCATAGCTAAGATCAAAGAAAATTCAAAGACCTGTGTTAAAATTATTGTTGACTTGGTTGATATTCTTGAACCATACCCTGAAAGTAGCAAGGTAAAGAAATGAATGAGAGGTTTAACTAAAAAGACAAAAAGAAATAAACCCAAAAACAAAATAAAAACCCCACCTTTGAAATTAAAGGAAAGCTGCATACCTAAAGACACAAAAAAGATCATAGATAAAAGATTTCTAAGACCTGAAACCTTATTTGAAATTTCTAGATTGTATGGGAATATGGAGATTGCTAAACCTCCAATAAACGCACCAACAGCAATATCAAAATTTAAAAATAAAGAAACTAAAATAAATAAAAAACAACTACCAATTGAGAGTAGGAAAAAAACCAGGACCTGACTTAAAGGTTTGTTTAATAATTACAGGGTAAACAAACTTATTTAGTAAGAACGCAAGAACAATTAGAATAATTGTTTTTCCTATAACTGTAAAGATTAAAACACTTGAAAAATTTAGAACGTCTTTTAAGATTGGAATTGCCAAAATTGCAATAAAGTCTTCAACTAATAAAATACCAATGCTTATCTTTCCTTGTAAAGAACTAATCTCAAAATTGTCTAATAAGATTTTTGCAACTAACATTGTGGAGCTAAAAGACAAAATAAAACTTAAATATAAAGCTTGAACAAAATCAATTACAAATAGATTTTTTAAAAGCATTAATAATAAAAAAGTTAAAATTATGTTAATTACAGGCAACACAAACACAGAAACATTTATTTTCTTTAATTGCTTTAGATCTGTGCTTATCCCAACACTGAACAATAAAAAGGCAATTCCAATTTTTGAAAGTAAGATTATCTCTTCTGTATTTGAAACCCAACCAAAGACCAAAGGCCCAATCAAGATACCAGTAACTATGTATGCTAAAATTGAAGGTTGTTTAAATCTATTAAAAATGTACATAATAATTGTTGCTGCAATTACAAGAATACTAAATGTTATTATAAAATCTATATTAAAATTTCCTTTAATAAAAAGCTTAAGTTAATAGTAATTATAAAAAGAATGTTTTAAAAATATATTGTATATACTATTTATATTAAAAGAAATTTACAAAGTATATTGGACAAGAAATAAGATTTGATATGGCAGAATATTTGGTTAAAGATTCCTTAAATGATTTTAAAAACATCAATAAGATTTATACAGATTGTCAAGACCTACATATAACTAAGGCTTTTTCTGAAAAGACTTTTTTAAGAATCTATAAAAAATGTACTAAATTAAAACTTATAACTGTCTCTAAATCTACAAAAGAAAGATTAAGTAATGACACTAAAAAATTAATTTTAAAAAAAAGAATTAAATTGTATGTTAAAAATGAACAAGGCAGACCAATAAACATCTCTTTATCTAAACTAAATAAGATTTTGGAAATGTACAAAGACTATTCTTACAGGGACTTAGAGGAAAAGCTAAAGATTCCAAAATCAACCATACATTATCTGATTAAGAAATCAAAAAAGAAAAAGCTAAAAGATGGGGATAAAATTATTTACTTAAAATGACCTTTTTATTTTTGTAGTTTTAGAATTTGCAATTTTTTTAGTGTCAAATTTTTTTTAATTTATAATTTTCTTTAGTATCAATTTATTTTAATTTATAATTTTCTTTAGTATCAATTTATTTTAATTTTAAATTTATAATCTATAATTATATTTAATATCAATTTATTTTAAGATAGAAAAGACAAGTGTTTTAAAAAAAGAAAATAATTTCTAAATAATGTTTGCATCTTTGTTAACACATCTGTAATTTACACAATCTAATTGAGGGTTTTTATTTTCATCACATCTTTTTACTGGAAAATCATCAATTACAAGCACATGTGGTTTCTTGAAAGGACGTGTGATAATGTGTGTTACTTTTGAAACAAAATATCTCCTTTTACTATAGTCATGTGAAATCATATAAAAGTTATTTAGATTATACACCTTATTTTTATAAATATTAAAATTACAAGAATTATAGTCTGAAAGATTATCATAGTTTTTAAACAGACTAGGATTGTCTGTGTTTAGCAGATGTATGTTGGTGTTTATTGTCTCACATTCGTTAACAGTCAGGCAATAACTTAAATTATATAACTCAGTGTTTAATTTTTTTTCAAAATAAGATTGGTAACTTAATTTCATAACAAAGAAAATAATAAGTGCAACAATTAAAATTAAGAAAGGAATTAATATAAAAAAATAAATTTTCTTCATAAACTTTTCCTTTCAACTTTTTAATTTAAAATTGTTTTTTAAGAATTGTTTTTTAAAATTAATGCCCTTTTATAATAATTTTAAATATTAAACTTCAAATCTTAAAAATTTAATCTTATGCAATTCCTTCTGAGCTATTTGTTGGCACCTTTTCTTCAGAATCAACAGTTTTTTTAGAAACTTTACTTAACTCATTAAGCTTTGTGATAATGTCTGTTTCTTGTTTTTCAACAGTTTTAAGTTTTAGGTTTACTGTCTCTAGATTGTTTTTTGTGCTTTTAATAACTCCCTCTTTGTCAGTCATAATAAGTACATTTCCTACACCCTTATAAACTTTTTTCTCTTTTGTAGCTTCTAGTTCTTTTATGGTTGATTCAAAGATGTTTTTTTGAAGTTGTAATTGTTGTTTCTGTTGAGAAACATACATTAGTTGTTGTCTATAATTATTCATCATATTTGTATTTTTATTTTCGCTCATAATTCCACCTCATAAATTTTGAAAATTAATTCAAGTATACTAATTATCATGTTATTCGTTGCCTTTAAAGCAATTATGTCTTTTGCATAGATTTTAATAACAATTAAATTGTTTTCAATAATTACTTCTGCTTTTGATCTCTTATATTCCTTTCTTTTCAATTCCAAGTCAAGTAATTTTTTTAGTTGTTCACAATTTTTTGACTTTATTACAATTTCAGAAGAGATTACAGCATCAATCACTTTTTGTCACAATTTAATAGTTCTAACTTAAAGCCTAAATAATTACCATCTAATCTAAATTCAAAAATGTTTTCTAGATCTTCTTGCTCAAGTTTATTTTTGCAAAAAAATAAACCATAATGTTTATCTTTGGATTTATATTTATCTTCTAGAAAATAAAAAATCTTTGTTTGATCAAAAAAAGAAAACTTATTTTCTTCAATTTTTTTAAAAGGTATAAGATGTCTTAGGTCAATAACTTTAAAAATATATTCCTTGTCTACCAAATATCCATCTTTTGTAAACTTATAAATTCTTAATAGAAAATCTAAGTTTTTAGTAAAGCAGACAATAAAGTAAGTAACTCCAAAATATTCTAGCTTTTTAAAGATATTATTAAGATTTGTGTTTCCTCTAGGAATATATTTTAAATCAGGTAAAAACTTTATTAAATATTTTACAAACCTTTTACTAATTATTGTTGATTTTCTTGAGCAAGTAATATACACACTCATAATCTATATTGCCTTAACTTTCTTTAAAACCGGCTCTCTTTTTTTATAGAATATTCTAGATCCGCACTCCCTACATTTATCATTTTCAGGAATCTGATCATAAAGGATTTTACATCTTGAACAAACATACATATTTATCACATTCATTTTTTAATTTTTTTGAAAATTTCTTTTTTAAATTTAAATAAATTTGTTTAAAAAAAACAAATCTATTTTTGATCTAACTTATATGCAGCACCTGAAATTGAAGTCTCACATTTACTGCATTTAAAGATACCTTTTGCCTGTCTTTTAATTGTTCCTTTATAACCACAATTTGGACAAACATAACTTTTTTTATCAGTCTTTACAGCAAGAAGAAATTTTTGTCTAATTCCTCTTCCCCCTCTAACACCGTGTTTTCCAGTTACTTTAACTTTCTTAGTTGTCATTTTAAATCACATTTTTTATTTTCTTGAGTCTAAAATTATTTTAGAAAATTCTGCATATTTACCAACAGCAGTGTCTATCATAAAATTAATTTCTTCTTCACTAAATACTCCACCTTTAGTTTTATGACAAGAGGTTACAGTATCTCCAACAATTCCTAAACTAAATCTTGCTGAAGAAGCTAATTCCTCAACCTGATTTGAATCAAGAATTATCTTGTCTGCAACTTTATCAAAAGTAATTGATACTGGTATGTTTTTTAAATTCATACTAATATCTTTATCTGTGTATTCCTTTAAGATAATATTATAATTCTCATCTAACTTTGGAATTTTTGCATTCATCAAGGCAGTAATTGCTGCAAGTTGTGTAGCGTCTATCAAGTTACCATCAGCATTAACTGCAATACAATCAATAAAAGCTATAAAGACTTTTTCACCAGGAACAATTGCAAGATCCTCAAAATTGATAATGTTTGCATGTCTAATTGCTCTGTCAGCCACTCTTCCAAACTCCACAGCATCAATTTGTGGTGGTCCTGTGATAAAATTTGGAGAGGACAGTCCTGAAAGTTCTAGATTTAAAGACATACTTCCTTTGTCAGGGGAGTCAGGATAAGGAGTTCCAACTACAAACTTTATTCCTGCAATTATCTCTGTATTTCCTAACTTTACCCAGGAAGAACCATCTGCTGATGGTAAAAAACCTGTCTTTATTTCTAAGTTTCTATATTCTAAAAGATCTCTTCCATCTTTTCTTTTTCCTAATTTTATTGATTCTAAAATTTCTTTAGAATTTACTAAATCCACTGAATTTATACTACTCATTAATATCACCATCTACAGGGTATTTTTTTAAAAGTGCATTTTTTTGAAAATCATAAACTTTTTCTGCACCTTTCAACCCAATTGAAATCATTTTTTTCCAATCTTCTTTTTTAACAAAACCATCCATCTGCAAAAGCACAATTTCCTTTTGAGGCATCAAAACCCCAATTGCTGTGTCAACTGCATCTTCTGCATCTTCTTCCTCTTTTGTTAAGTCTAAGATAAATTCTCCATTTGCTCTTCCTGAAGCAACAGCACTTACAATTCCGTTCATTGGAAGACCTGCATCAGCACAAGCAAGAGATGCAGCTGTTATTGCTGCTGCTCTAGTTCCTGCATTTGAGGAAAGAATAACTGTGTCAATATCAATTACTGTGTTTGGAAATTTTTCAACCTGAATTGCAGATTCTAAAGAAAATCCAGAAACTAAAGAAATTTCTTTATCTCTTTTTGCAGGGACAGGAGATTTTCTTTCTCCAACTGAAAAGGGAGCCATTCTATATCTATAGTCAACAACTGCTTTTTCAGAGTTTGCTAAGTGCTTTGGAAAAATTGGTCTTGGACCATGAACAGTTGCAATAACTGTGTTATTTCCCCATTCTAAATAACAAGAACCATCTGCACTTTTAACTACACCTAACTCTACTTTCATAGGTCTAAGTTCATCATTTTTTCTACCATCTAATCTTTTTGTCATAATTTATCACTTTGTTTTATTTTTTTCTAAGAATTCTTTTACACTATTTGTTAAATTTGATTTTTGTGAGTTTTTAACAACTAAATCTAAAGCTCTAACTAATAGTTTTGGGTTTTTTGAAGAAAACCAAATCCATCCATTTTTACCAACCACAATATTTGATTGTGTGTTTTCTTTTAGAATATTTAACATAGATTCATTTTTACCAATAATTCTTGGAACCTTTACACAGGATGTGCTGTAGATTGTCCCAACAGGCAAAATATTTATGTTATCTAACTCTATAGAATCATTGTCAGAAATGTTTGCAATTCTTGCAAAAATTACTGTTCCAACATCTAACTTTCTTCTAAGTGTTGATTTTGGTAAGTAAGTGTCTGTTGGAGAATTAAATTCTAGAACATAACCAGTTGCAGCTTCTTGTTTAACAACACAGATTAAGCCATCTCCTGCACTTGGTGTATAAGCACCATTTAGAGCAATAACAGAAATATATTCTGGACTTTCTGAAAGAATTCCAATTACAGAGCTATATATTTTGTTATTGTTAATGTACACATTTGAGCCTAGTTTTTTAATTTCAGAAGTTAAAAAATCTCCTGGCACAACTATTTTTTTTTCATTCATATTTTATCACTTTTTTAATTTAAATTATTCTTCAGTTTTAATGACAACATTGCCATGAGTAACGTTATTAATCTCAGAAACCAATTGATTTTTCATTCCTGAAGGAATCTTTATCTTTGCAACAAGTCCTCCTGAAGCTAACCATTTTTGATCAACAATCTCATATTTATAGATTACTGATGAAGCTTTTCCTGCATATGTACCAGGAATCTCAATAGCCACAACAATTTTATCTAAAGAGATTGGCATGATTTTTGTTAAAGCTTTTAAGATTTCTGCAATTTCTCTGTCTCTTGGAACATTTAAATTTATTTTTATCTTTAATTCTTCAAAGGCATTAATAAATCTTTGTTCAGGAATTGGTGTTTTGTTTTTTGGATCATGTGCATTTTTTGTAAAAAAAGAAATTATATCATTTCTTCTTTTCTCAACCATCTCTTGTCTTTGAGCAGTTGTTAATTGCACATCTCCTGACAAAATTATTTCTTTTGCAATTGTTGTAAAGTCTTCTGTTTCAAAGACAGTTTTTAGAACTTCTTTTGAAGCCTCATCTCCTTTCTTTGCATCAGAGTAGATTGCTTCATAAGCTATAATATCATCAAAATTAACTTCCTTTCCGTGTTTAAAGTCCCAGGCTAGGTAAGGTTCAACGTATATTTCAAAATTATGATCATCTCTTCTTAATTTAGCAAGAACTGCATCTTCTAATTTCACCATATAATTCTCCCCTTTTCTTTTTTGTTTATTTTTTTCTTTCTATTTTTTAATTTCTTATTTACTTTATAAATATTTATTATATTTTTCAATAGGCACAGATATATTATTTTCTGAATCTGTGACATTAATTACTTCTAAGTTTTTTGAATTTAGTTTTTGTTTAGGTTCTAGGTTTAAAGATATTGTTTTAATTGCTAACCTTAAAGCATCATCAAAGGACATGTTTTCTTTGTAATTTTTTTCTAAATGAGTTAGTAGTTTTTGTCTATTTTGTCCAATTGCAACTGCTTTATATTCTGTTGTAGCTCCACTTGGTTCAATTTCAAAGATATGTTTTCCTAAAGAATCTATACCTACTGTTATTAAGGAAACTCCAAATGGTCTAGCTCCACCATATTGTGTATAGTATTGTACAATGTTTGCTACTTTTTTTACTAAGGTTTCAATTTCTATTGGGTCATCATAGTAGGTTTTATTCTCTTGCGCAATTTGTCTTGCAAAGTCAACAAGTCTTCTACCATCTCCAATCAATCCAGAGCAAGCAACCCAGGCATGTTTATCAATTTTAAATATTTTTTCTACAGATTCAGGTAGTATTAGTGGAGAAAATATTTTTTTATCAGCAATAAGTACAATTCCTTCTTTATAGGTAATTGCTACTGCTGGGCTTCCCTTTTCTATAATTTTGGAAGCATAATCCACTTGGTAAAGATGTCCTTCTGGACTAAAAACTGTTATTGACCTATCATAGGCTTGTGCCATGTTACTATTTGAAGCTGTAAACAAGAATATTCACCTTTTTATTTTTTATAAATTTATTAATTGTTTTTTGTATAATTCTCATATAATCAAAAGTAGTATTTTTTCTTTTATCTTATTCTATATAATATAGAGTGTTAAGTATTAAAAAGATA
>JALNXN010000012.1 GCA_023230325.1 archaeon
CATTCAAAAGCAAGGCTAGTTCATCCCGGCGACAAAGTGTCGATTAATAGTAAAAAATTATTAATTTAAAAAAGTAAAAGATCGACACTTTGATCACGCGGGTTTTCCTAGCCGAAGCTATTATAAACTAAAAGGAAAAATATAAAATGGCGCGTAACTATAGCAAAATAATTTTAATCGGTACAATTGAATCTGATATTTCTTTACGTTCTACAAATAATCAAACATCTGTAACTAATTTTACTCTTACAACATTTGATGAATGGATTGATAAATCTGGAAAAACTCAAACTCATAAAAAATGGCATCATGTAGTTTGTTGGGGAAAACTGGCAGAGCAAACCGTTAAAAATTTTAAGATAGGAGATGTCGTAATTGTCGAAGGATCTATTTCATATCGTTATTATGAAAAAGATAATAATCAAGTAAAAGTAGCAGAAATTAAAGCAAAAACTGTATCTTTATGGACTGGAAGTTTTAATAAAATTATTCTTGTAGGCAATGTAGGCAATGATCCAGAATTAAGAAATACCTTAAATGGTACAGCAGTAACTAATTTTTCATTAAGTACAATTGATCGTTGGAAAGATAAAGATGGAGTAACTAAATATCATAAAAAATGGCATAAGACTGTTTGTTGGGGGAAAACTGCAGAAGTTGCCGTTAATAATATTAAAAATGGTTCATTAGTTTTATTAGAAGGTTCATTGGCATATAAAACATTTGTTAATAAAGACGGTATTAAAAATAATCATATTGCCGAAATTAAAACATCTCAATTAGAAAAATGGTCTAATCCAATTACTTCTACAATCAAAACCGAGGACATTTAATTATCATGCAAATTATTAATAGTATTAATCCAAACGATATTGCAAATATCAATCCTCTAAAAAATATCATAATTTGCGTACCAGAAAATAATAAAAATTCAATTAAAGAAAGTGAAAATTTATCAACTTATGATATTTTTACAAATAAAGATTTAAATTTATCATCAGATGGGACTGCTAATATTTCACCACGAATTCTATCATTAAAATATGTAGTTGATCTAAAAATTAGTCATCCAACAGGAATGATTTTACAATTTTCAGATCATGTGATAGATCCCTATGTTAATATATATTCTAAAATTTATAAAAAATTCGATTTTATAAATGTTTGCGAAGAAAAAACAGAAAAGATTACTCATCACTTTATTCAAAATTTTAATTTTAATTTATATATTGATACTATTAGATTGCGAGAAGAAAATTTACAATTATTAATTAAAAAAGGAACATTTATAACTAATTTTATGTTTTTGTGGTATGTAAACAATTTTGAAACACCACAATATGAAAATACTTATTTGATTGAAAATAATCAAGTTTATGAGGATTTTGTAAACCTTTTTTAAAAAAGAGGTTTAAATTATGAATGGTAAAAAAATTAGCAATAATATTTGGTCTAATTTTATCGGCAAGCTCTATTATTGGAATTGTATTTAATTTAGATAATAGATGGGCTAAAGCTGATGATTTAAAGAAAATTGAAATGAGATTAGAACGTGAACCACCCGGCGACAGAGAAGCGATAACTAGAAATAGTTAATTCTAATTATCGCTTCTCTGATCACACGGGCTTTCCTAGCCGAAGCTATTATAAAATTCAACAAGATCGTGTCGATTCCTTACAAGAAAGAATTTGGAAATTGGAAGATCGATACGAATCAACACTTATGTCACCAGAAGTAAAAGACGAATATAGAAAATTAAAATCTGAAAAAGAACAATTAGAAAATCATATAGAGAAAATTATCAAAAATTCAATTGATAAATAAAATATCTAATCCGGCAAGATCTTTAACTAGATCTTGCCGGATTTTTAATTTTCAAGAATTTCATATAGAAATAATAAATATATCTATTTTTCTAAGGAGATTTTATATTATGTTTTTTAAAAAATTATTAGAACATTATAAAGATATAAAATTTCCACCAGAATATACTGAAGTTACAAAAATTGACAAATCAATTAGCTGGTATTTATCAGATTCTACAAATCAATTTATTTCAGTTAACAAATTACCAAATATCAATATTTTAGAATTAGATATTAGTCAAGCATTTACAACTATTTGTAAATGTATCTTCGATAAAGATTCAGATTTTATTAATAAAATGAATCATATTAAAGACAAAAAATCTAGAAATATTTTTATTGCTACATCTTTAGTTAATACAGAATATTTGAGAATGTTAAATTTAATTTCTAAAATAGTAATAACTGGAACTTTATTTGAAATTGGTGATATAACTTTATTAGAATTAAAAAAAGATGGAGCAACTATTTGTTGCAATGATGAAACTTTACAAAAAATAGTAAATTTAAACAATAACATATATGGAAATTTTACAAATTTTATTATATCTAATAATTTTAAATTTCATACAAATCAATATGATAAATATATTAGAAGTAACAAAACAAGTTACTTTTTAATTGATAAAAATATAACTATTAAAGGAATATATAAACATTCTCCAGAGTATATTAAAGAAATTCAATATAAAATTTTATTATCAGATTTCGATAATAAAGAATTGAAAAAAATCTATTCAACGGATTACTATAAAATTATAATAAATAATCATTTAAATGAATTAATTAATAAATATTATTTATGTGATAATAAGAAATTTATTGATTCTGAAATGAAATACATTTCATCTATTAATAATATTAGTGTTAATACTTATTTAAGATTATTTATTTACCCATTAATATTATCAACAAAAGTATGAAAAAGGAGAAAACTGAAAATGGCAACTCTAAAGTATTGTCCGAATTGCGAATCACCTCAAGAATGTATAAAAAAAGGATTTAACAAGAGTGGGGAACAAGTTTGGCTATGTAAGAAATGTAATAAACGCTTCGTAGCAATCACAAATCCTGAAACAAAAACTAAGAAGTCAAAAGCTTCTATCTCTAAGAAGCCGGAAAAGAAAACTATTATTTATGTAAATAATACAAAAATTAAAGAATCTGATTCTAATTTATCAATAGATCAAGCATTTGATCTAGTGGCCTCATATTTCCGTGAAATTTCAAAAGATGCTGTAAATGTTATTGAAAACAAAACTGAAAAGACAATTACATTTACTATCAAAGTAGGTTCCAAAGGTTAAAATGTGAACTTGTGGGGAGATTAATTATAATCTCCCCACAAGTTTAAGGAGAAATAATGTTTGTTCAAGAAACTATAAAAATAGATATGGATAATGTAGACTTATCTAATAAAGAATTAGCTAAAATTTCATATTTCAAAAATCATAATTCTCAACGTTTGATCAATAAACTAATCTTTGTTAATACGTTAATAGAAAATATTGAAAAATACTTAGTTAAAAATATAAACATGATTGATTTTCAGTATTTATATCATGATATTTGGACACACAAACCAACTAATACCGATTTAGAATTTTTAGAATTTAAAAAACAATTTACAAATGATGGAGATTTAGAAATTATAAAATGGATATTTGCTACATATAAAACGTTACAACCATACTTTGTTAAAGAAAGTTAAATATGGATCAACAATTAATTATAGATACTAACACTTTTGAAAATAAAGAAAATTATGTACTAAAAAAAATTAATTATCATAGACATTTTTATTCACATTCAAATGATATTGATATTTTGTTATCAGAATTAAAAAAATTTCAAAAACGACTTAAAAAAAACATAATAACACTTATATATAATGGCGAAATACAATAATGTTAAATACAATGAATCTGAATATACTTAAACAATATAAAACTAATTCTTCTCCATTTTCAACAGTTATTTATATAATTAATGATAAAAATAAAATTCTTATTGAAGATTTGAAAACCGGCAAAAGTGAAATACTTGATTCATATCGAATTTCAGATTATATTTCTATTAGAACTACAAAAACAAAATTTATCAAAATATTTGATGATTTATATATAGCAGTTGATAAAAATTCCAAACTGATGTTTTTTAGAATAAATAATGAAACGCCCTTTCAAACAATTATTAATTGCAATTCTCGAAATCTCCCATATATGAAATTAAATCATTCTTCTAGAATTTTAAATTATAAACATTTTAAAAATTTAAAAGAAATGAAAAATGAGAAAAATACATTTTCTATTAAATTTTCAGAAGCTTCTTCTTTAAAAATTCTTACAGATGATAACAATTATATTGATTTTCATTATCCAATTATTACTTGTAAATTACCATTTTTCAAAACATATTTTTTAACAGAAGTATATAAACAAATGAAAATTTTTATAAAAATTGCAGATACATATTATAGATTTCCATATGGCAATGTTAATCAAAATGATACTATGTGTATTCGTTTTCATGGAGAGTTTTATAATTATTTTAAAAATATAAATATATTAAAAGAATATTACATGTCAAACTTATTAGTATCTCCATTTAATGGTGATATGGAACCGTTTATTAATCATAATCGAAAAACTGAAATTTCATTAGATTTAAAAAGTGTTCAAAATAAAATTAATAATAATAATTTTAATATCTCATTCATTGATGTTTTATATTATTTATCAGAATGTGAATCTGAAGAAGATGTTAATCCTAATTTGTTTATTAAAACTCCAAATATACCAGAAGAAATACTTAATGATAAGGAATTTTAAAAATGATGTCTTTAAAAGAATTAAATAATAACAGTCTTTCAAATGTAGTTTTATACACACATAATACAATAGAAGATTTGATTAATTCTCTTTCTTTTCATAATATAATTTTTACCGGCGAAGATATCTTTATTGGTATAAAAAATGAATTTGGCGTAGCACTTACAAGGATTGAAAATATTAAATATTCCAATATTAAACTCAACAAAATTCCAGTAAATTCATATTTTAAAATGTTTCTTCCTAAAGCACCTTTTAAACTTTATATTGATATTTTTAATATTTTCAATTATATTTATAAAGAATCTGGAAATGAATTATGCATAAATGTATACTATAATAAATCCACTAAACGTTTCGAATTAGATGTTATAAAACAAATGATTACAGAAGCGTATGTTGATTATATTTTTGGAAAAAATGAAAATGATAAAAATTATATTAGATATTTACAAATTCATAGTCACAATTCCATGCCTGCAAATTTTTCAAATGAAGACAATAATGATGAAAAGAATTCACAATTCTGTTTTTATGGAGTAATTGGAAACTTTTCAAAAAATTGTTCATATATAGATGTGAATTACAGTTTTCGAATTTGGAACGGAATAAAGTTTCAAAAAATTAATATTAATGATATTTTTAATTGGCAAGGGTCTACTGTTTCGAATTCAATTAAAACTAAATTAGATGAAATTATAAAGAATGTAAAAATTCGTCCAGAATTATCTAATTTACCACAAGAATTTATAGATTTTAATAATAATTCTATAGAAAAAAGACAAATTGATATAACAACACAATTGAAATTTGCCGAAGCTAAAAAATTTCTACAAAAGAAACTTGAACTTGAGAGTTATTTATGATTAAAATTTTAGATAAATATCAAAATATTAAAATCTTTCAAATTGGATGTGGAGGAACTGGATCTTGGTTAACTCCATTAGTATCAAAATTAGTAGGTAATGTTCAATTAAATTTCACAAATACAAATATTGAATATACTCTAATTGATCATGATATAGTAGAACAAAGAAATATTATTCGACAAAATTTTAACGAATGGGATATTGGAAAGAATAAAGCATTAGCTTTAACAAGTCATAATATTTATAACTTTAATAAATTGGAATTTATTAAAAATAAAATTCAGAAAAAATCATTAGATGAAATACTTACTGAGAGTATAGAAATTGATGATGTTTTAATTTTCATATTAGGTTGTGTCGATTCAAATAGAACTAGAAGAATTATTTATAACGTTTCAAAAGATGTTAATTTGTATATGAAAAAAAATCGACAAAGTGCTAATATTGTCTATATCGACAGCGGCAATCTCTTATATAACGGACAAATTGTTACTACTGTTTTTGGATTAGAAGATTATCCAAATAATAATCATCAAAACATTAATTTTTTAAAAATGTTTCCTGCTAAAAAAGTAGAAGAAGAAACTAAAAGTTGTGCATTTTTTGGAGATCAATCTCAAGCGATAAATTCACTAGCGGCAACGTTAATGTATTGTTGTTTTCAAAAAATTTTAATAAATTCCGAGATTCCACCTTCACTAATTACATTTAACTCAAGTGGATATTCCACTTTTGAAATTTAAACCGGCAAGATCTTAAAAGTGGGAACAGAATCAGTTCTGTTCCCACTTTATTATTTTTTTCACTTTTTATATAGAAATAATATAAGTAGTTTATTTTTAATTATTTTCAAAAAATGAGGAATAAAAATGGACGTATATACAGCACAATTTAATTCCTCTAAAAGTGATAGATTAGACATTACTGCTAAATCAAAAGATCCATTAGGAAAGATATTCAAACCAACTTGGGAAATAGTTTTAGTATATAAAAATAAAGAAATAACAGAATTGGAATATACAAAAAAATATCATGCGTTAATGAAAACTTCATATATGAATCATTTAGATAAATGGAAAGAATTATTAAATAGAGATACAGTTACTTTAGTGTATTTTTGTCGTTCTGGAGATTTCTATCATAGAGTTTTGTTAGCAAAAATACTTGCAAGATTAGGAGCGAAATATCATGGCGAAAGGTAAATTTTTAATCTTTAAAACTCATAAAGAAGCTAAAAAATTCGGTTGTTTTAATTGTACTACAGGTCTAAGCAATCAAAAACATGAAGAAACATTATATGCACCAGGTAATGGACATTTCTCTATTAAATGTCCAAAATGTGGATATATAACATATTATGATATCAAGAAAATGTTAGGAGAAAAAGATCATGCCGGTAAAATTTAAACCAATATATAGTTGTGAAGGTTGTGGAAAAGATTTTGAAGATGAAAATTTAGTTAGAACTTTTAAAGGTTATTTAACAAATGGTAATGGAACTCGAAGATACATTTCTTCTGAAAAAATGTATTGTTTAGAATGCCTTCCATTAGCAGTTGATGTTAAAAATGAATTACCAGAAACTGTTGAAATTATTAATGAAAAAAATATTAAAGAAATAAAAATTGAATCATTTGATGAAATTAAAGGAACTAAAATAGAACAAGATTATAATAATCTTAAAAATGAAATAAAAGAATTACAAACATCTATAAGAATATTAACTCATCAACTTGAAAATTCAAAACAAGATCAAACATATGGACCTATTAAAGTTAAACTAAATTTTCCAGAAATTAGTGAAGATGAAATTATAAAATCTGAACCACTAGAAAAAATTACTAACGAAGAAGAATTTCCTGTAGAACCTCCAGAAGAATTATCTTTTGAAGCTTCTGAAATTGAGGAAGAAAAAGAATTAACAATACAAGATTATTATAAAGATGTTGGAGAATATTTAGTTTTACAAAAAATTAATTCAGAAGAACATGAAAATGTTTTAATGAAGAAATGTGGTTGTTCAAGTATAGATGATCTTAAGAAACGACTAGGAAATACTAATTATAAAGATTTATATTATCCATTAGAGAAATTTATTGAGCTTGAAGTTTTTGAAAGTATTGTTCCATCTTCAATACATGATTATGTTTTTAAAATTAAAAATATAATGTTTGGTATTCCAGATATTGTAAAAATCAAAGGACATATATTTGAAGAGTGGGGAATTGCTCTTGAAAAAGTAATTCCAATAGATAAAAAAAAGTTAGATGAAGCTTCTAAAAAGCCATTAAAAAAGAAAATATCTGAAATGAATGTGAATGATGAATATGTTTAAAATTTTAATTCGGCAAGATCTTTAACTAGATCTTGCCGAATTAAATAATAGAAAGGATTGTATGAGTCGACAAAAAGGAATTATAAATAAAAAGAAACCTAATTACATAACAGGTTTAAAAGCTATTTCAAATTGGACTTTTGGAAAACAACGTAAAAGAGAAGATCTTGAATATATTATAAAAAGATTTAATATTGATAATGCTATAATTAAAAGATTTCTTTTATATATATATAATTCACCACATATAGTTTGGTATATGAATAAATATTTAAACCATTTATATGATTTTAATAAATTTGAAACTGTAGATTTAATATTTAGTTTAACTTACTTATTAGACATTAATAGAATATCTAAAAAATCAATTCCTGAAAAATTAATGTATTTAAAAAATACAGAGCTTGCCGATAAAAATAAACAAAAAATTAAAAAATTATTAGAAGAATACTTTAGTAAAATTTATGATAAAGAATATAACGATAAAGAATTAAATTTCTTTTATGATCTTGTCAATTTAAACATTATATCTTTTAATGAAATTTCAGAAATTGATAAACATATTAATAGCGGCAAAACTACAATTACTTTAGATAATAATTTTCTACCAAATAGTCCAAAAGTAAATACCGAAGTTATGGACATTTATAAAGAATTATCTCCAGAAATTAAAGAATATTGTGAATCTGCAAAACAAATTATTTTAAATAGACCAGAATGCAAAGGTTGTGAATTATTCGGAAAACCAACAGTCATTTTAGATACCAATATGAAAGAGCCTGGCAATGTTGATGTTATTTTCTTAGGACTAAATCCAGGTGTAGAAGAAGTTAAAATTGGAAAAACTGCTGTTGGTAAAACAGGAAAAATTTTAAGAACAGAAATGTCTCTTTTGCCGCCAAATATAAAATGGGTTATTACAAATATTTTATGGTGTCATACTAAAGTTGAAAGTGAAATTAAAAATTTCGAAGATACTAAAAATAGATGTAAAGAATTGGTTGAAATTTTATTATCTTCATTTCCTTCAAAAATAATAGTACCTATGGGAGCTAAAGCTGCTTCTTGGTTTAATATAAAAGGTGGAGCAGGAAAAGTATTTACTAATAATAAAGATCAATTAATAATTCCAACTATTCATCCAAGTGCAGCTAATTATAATCCGGCAAATCTAACAAAATTTAAAACAGAATTTGCTTTAGTTCTTGAAAATCTTTTACCTCAAAAACCAATAACTACAAATATTTCAATTCCAAAATCTAAAAAATCCCAAGAAATTTCATTACCTACCACAGACAAATTAATAACTACTTTAACTGAAGATCTTACATTTTTTGATGTTCGAGAAATTGATAATAAAATTCTTACTATTTATATTGATCAAAATGGTCAAAAGAAATATAAATTATCAGATTATAATATGCATTTTTATATAAAAAATGATTCTTGGAAAAAATGTGACCAAGTTACAAATAAAGTTGATGGGATTGTTCATATTACTGGTAGAGAAAAATATCAAGCAGTTAAATATGTTAGAGGTGAACTAAATAATATTAAAGAATTAAAGGAGAATTAATAGTGTGATGCTATCTTAAAAAAGAAAGGAGTAAAAATAATATATGAAAAAAACTCGAACCGATCCAAATGAATTTATTATTGATAATAATATTTGTTGAATAATTTTATATGATAATGATTATAAACAAATAAAAGAATCTGGTTTAAAATGGCATTTAACTTATTATGGATATGCAGAAGCTACTTGGTTTGATGAGAAAAAACATTATCGAGAAAAATTGCACAGTTCAATAATTCAACTATCTGGTCAAATAATTCCGATTAATTGCAAAATTGATCATAAAGATCAAGATAAATTAAATAATTTAGAAAGTAATCTTAGAATTTGTACTCAAGCACAAAATGCACAAAATAGTAAACTTAGAAGTGACAGTACAAGTGGTTGGACTGGAGTTAGTTTATTTAAACATAATCGAAAATATGAAGCACATATAACTTTAAATGGTAAGAAAAAACATATTGGATATTTTAAATTAGCAGAAGATGCAGCAAGAGCATATAATACTGCAGCTTTAAAATATTTTGGTGAGTTTGAAGTTTTAAATAACGTTACATAGGAGTAAAAAAATAATGTGGACATATATAGAAAAAGAAGATGTTGAAGAATTTATAATGAAATATCCAGCTCTTGCCGAAGGGTTTGACGATATCTCTTTATATGAGACTGAAAATCGGATATTTGTTCCTCGTTTGTTTTTCAAAAATTTTCCATATAAAATACAAATTTTTGAGAGTAAAGAAACTCCAATATTTCAACCAACATATTTTAAATTTACCGGCATGCTTCGGGAAGAACAAGTTGAAATTGTAAAACATGTTTTGTCTGAATATAAACAAAATTTAAACCAGATCAATGGAATAATCAAAGCCAGACCTGGTCTTGGCAAAACGGTTTTGAGTGTATATCTAGCATCGAAATTAGGACTTAAAACATGTATCATTATAGATAACGAGAATTTACTCAACCAATGGCTTAAAAGTTTTCTTAAATTTACAGATTTAACAGCAGAAGATATTGGTTTAATTAAAGGAAAACATTTTGTAGTAGATAGACCAGTAATTATAGCTACTGTACAAACTCTTTTATCAAAAATTAAAACAGACATGCATAAAAATTTTCAATTAATAGATAAAGCTCAAATTGGTTTAGTAATATACGACGAAACGCACAATACCTCGAGCTCTAGTAAATTTGCAAGAGCATCTTTATTATTCCGAACTAAAAATTTTATTGGATTATCTGCTACACCATTTCAAACTGGAATAGCAGAAATTTTAATGAAAAATACAATTGGTGAAATTATTTATGAAACAAAACGATATGATTTAAAACCAACATATATTTTAAATCATTATGATAGTAAATTAAGCGGCAAATATTCTTTTATACTTGGAAAAATGTCAGATTATATTAAACGAAAAGCTTTTTATAATTCAATTATTACAAAAAGTCCAAATTATCTAAAAGTAATTTTAAGTCTTGTAAAAACTCGATTAAAAGAAAATCATGTAGTTTTAATATTAGCTTTTACAAAAGCTCAAATATTATTAATATCAGATGGTTTAGATAAAGAAAATATCGAACATAGAAGATTTTATGGTGATGAAAAAGATGAATTAGATAAAGAAAATGTTAAAGTAGTTGTTGCAACATATTCTTATGCTGGAAAAGGATTTGATTTTGAACAATTAAGTTCATTGATTCTAGCTACGAATCTTGCCGGTAAAAAATCATTAATTCAAGTTGTTGGTAGAATTTTAAGAGATGGTGGAAAAGATAAAAAAATGCCAGTTGTTGATGATTTAATCGATATGGGTTTTCCCAGTTTATTTCTACCAGACGTTAAAGCTAAAAAAACAGTTATTAAAAATGAATTTAATTGTGCAATAAAAGACAACTTTATAGAGATTATTTAAAAATTAGAGCTAATTCTTTAATAGAATTAGCTCTAATTAAATCTCATAATCAATAATTTCATATAGAAATAATATTAATATTCCTTGTTTCTTTATTATTAACTCAACAACAAAAAAGAGAAAGAGTATGAATTTAACGTATGTAAACAAAAAAAATAAAAAAGTAAATGTAATTATTTCAGCTCATGCAAAGAAAAGATTTATTGAAAGGTTTAATCGAGTTTTTCCAGAAACTCCTATTTTAAATTCAGATTCTGTAGAAAAACAAATATATAATTATTGGAATCGTGCCGTATTAAAACCTATTAAAATTAAAGAAAGAATTAAAAAATATAACAACAATACTCTTTATTTCGTTTCTGATTATTTTAGATTTGTAGTAGAAAATTCTACTATTATTACAATTGAATTAAGTTCTAAAAACACAAAACATTTAAATCATAAACCTAGAAAGGAATATATGAATGTTACCCAAAAATTTCTATGATCAAGTTGAAAAACCTGGGTTTTTAAAACATATTTTATATGGAGACAGTGTTTCTAAAGATACTCGAATTCAAATTTTACAAAATGATAAAATTAATGTATTGCATATTGAATCATTATGGAATCAATCTTCTTTAAAATATCCTATTGAAAAATATAATAATAAAGAATTTATACATTTAGATTCAAAAGCTTTTAAAATTGAAGTTTACGATATAAAAAATGATCAAATTTTGTGGACTTTGCCGAAATATATAATGAGACATAAAATTAAGAAACAAATTATTCGCTTATATTTTAAAAACAATATAACATTAGATATTACTAAAAAACATTCAATTATTGAATGTAATAAAAACAAAACTGATTTAATTATTAAATCACCATATTCATTAAGCTATGGATTATATACACCATATTCATTAGATTTTCTTAATTTAAATAATAAAAATAATATTAAATTCTTTAATAAACTTAAAAATATAAACTATGTAGAAGTTGATAAATTTCAAGAAATTGAATATGATAATTATGTATACGATTTTGGTGTACCAAAATTCGAACACTTTTTTGCTAATAGAATTTTGGTACATAATACGGATTCATTATTTATTACTATACCGGTAAAAGATTCAGAAAAATTAACAACTGAAAAAAAATTAGAGCTTGTTGATAAAGCTTCTAATGATATTAATAATATTATTCAAAAATATTTAAATAATTATTTCTTGCCGAAATCAAATATAACAAATGAATATAATTCAACTTATTTTAAATCCGAACTTTTAATGAGTGCAATTATGTTTCTTGATGTTAAAAAGAATTATGCATATAAATTAGAAGCTAAAAAAGGAAAAATTTTAAAAACTCCAGAAGTTGAATATACAGGTATTCAAGTAGTAAGATCGAATGCCGCAAAACTTACACAAAATCTTTTGCGAGAACTTATTGAAACTATTATTCTAAATGATAAAATAGAATTAAAAGAAAAACTTCCAAAAACTTCAGATATTGTTACAAAATATTTTAATAATTTTACAGAAAATATTAAAAATTTAGATCTTATAGAAATTTCAATTCCGGGAAAATGGAGTAAAGCAGATCAATTTATTAATGGGATGTCTCTTTATAATTTTATTATGAAAAAAGAAATATTCTCCATGGGGTCAGCTGGTTATTTCATTTATTGCATTTTTAAAAATCCTAAAGTATTTCAAGATTCGAATCTTGATATGAGTAAAGTCAAAGGAATTGTAATACCACAAGTATATGATAAAGAATTATTAAAAAGAAAATTTGAAGAATTTCAAATCCAAATTGACAATTCTACCCAATGGGATACACTTTTCAGTACTACTGTTGATAGAGTAGTTAAATTAGTAAAAAATCTTTCGCAAAAATAAAAAAGGATATAATTTATGTTATTTAATAAAATAATTGGTCATTGTTCATTTATATCGCACACTGGATACGCAGATCATAGTAGAAATTTCTTTACACGATTAAATAATCTTATTCCAGTAAGAATCCGAAATTTTACATGGATTGATAAATTTGATCATTTAAATGATTTACATAATAAATTAGTTATTGAACAAGTATGGAATGAATCTCCTTGGAAATATGGTACACCATTTATAAAATATAATCATGATAAAATTTTAAATATTATTTTAATGGAAACAAATCATTATTATTATTATGAAGAATATGATGACCCAGTTATTGGTTATAATGTATGGGAATCTACACGACAACCAAATCAATTTTTTAAACAATGGTTAAAATTTTTACAATTATGGGTACCAAGTACATGGCAAAGAAATTGTACAATAGAACAAGGTTGTCCACAAGATAGAATTAAAATAGTTCCTGAAGGTGTTGATGGAAAAATATTTTATCCAGGAAAACCTGAATTAGAATTAAAAGAATATAAAGATAATAATTTTAAATTTTTAATATTTGGCAGATGGGATTATAGAAAATCAACAGAAGAAATAATTAAAACATTTTTAAATACATTTAAAAAAAATGAACCAGTAAATTTAATTATTTCAGTAGATAATCCATTTCCTGCAGATGGATTAAAAACAACAGAAGAACGATTAAAAAAATATAAATTAGTAGATAAACGAATTAAAATTCTTCATTTTCCAAATCGACACGAATATGTATCTTATTTAAAATCTGGACATTGTTTTGTATCTTGTGCAAGATCTGAAGGATGGAATCTTCCATTAATTGAAGCGATCGCTTGTGGAATACCAACGATCGCTTCAAATTATGGAGCTCAATTAGAATTTTGTAAAGATGTTTCTCATTTAGTTAATATTAAATCTCATTTAAAACCAAAACATATATTTATGCAAAAAGATGAAAATCTTTTAGGAACATATGCAGAACCAGATTTTGATCATCTTTCAAATATAATGCGCAATATATTTGAAAATTATAATAATTATAAAATAAAAGCTCTTGAGGATTCAAAAATAATTAGAAATAAATTTTCATGGGAAACTGCTGTAAACATTGCATTTAATCATATTAATGAAATTACAGAAAATGATATTAAAGATCATAAAAAAAGAATTTTTAAAATTCCAGAAGAATCTGTTGAATATTTATTTCATAATGGTGCTTATTGTAATATTACCGGTCCAAAATCGTTTAATTATAATGTGAAATTTATTGATTTAGATACTGATAAAATAATTCATGAACAATTAATTAAAACAAATCATTGGATTAAAACAGTTAGAGAATATTATACTAATTGGAAAATTCAAATTAATGTAAATAATAATATTTATTCAGAACACAAATTAAATCTTTATAATAAAAGAGTGATTATTATTCTTGATAGTACTGCGATTGGAGATAAAATTAGTTGGGTACCATATATTGAAGAATTTAGAAAGAAACATAACTGTATTATATTTGCAGCAACTGGATTTAGTTGGTTATTTAAAAATTCATATCCAGAAATTAATTTTATAGATTACAATACAACAATTCCAGATATTTATGCAATTTATACTATTAAAATCAAAGATGATGATATTAATATAAATAAGAATAATTGGAAAGAAATTCCATTACAACAAATAGCAAGTGATTTTTTAGGTTTAGAATTTAAAGAAATTAAACCACTTATATCAATTAAAAAATCTAATAAAATCATTAAAGAAAAATATATTTGTATAAGTGAATATTCTACTTTTAAATGTAAACAATGGAATTTCCCAAATGGTTGGCAACAATTAGTAAATTATTTAATAAATAATAATTATAAAGTTACTACAATATCTAAAGAAAAATCAAACTTAAAAAATGTTATACATAATACAAATAATCATTTAGTACAAACAATTAATATATTACAACATGCGTCAATGTTTATTGGTGTTAGTAGTGGTTTAGCATGGTTAGCGTGGTCATTAAATATTCCAACAGTAATAATTTCAGGATGTACTAAACCTTTTGTAGAAATGCAAAATTGTATTAGAATTTTCAATTCAAATGTATGTAACGGTTGTTTTAATGATCCAACTATTAAACTAGAAAGAAATAATTGGAATTTTTGTCCTAGAAATAATAACTTTATATGTAGCACAAGTATAACATCCGAACAAGTTATTACAAAAATAAAAAAAGTTTTAAAAAAGGAAGACTAAAAATGAAATCAATAATGCTAACCAATATTCAAGTAGAAGATCCTGAAAATTATTCAGATATGAAAGTAATGAAATCAAATGCAGGTTATTATGTTGGTACATGGTATAATAATCCAAAAGGTTTTAAAGATCATGGTACAAGAGATTCACAATATTTTAAAAATTATGAAGAAGCAGAAGAGTTTTTAAAATATGTCGAAAATAATCCAGATGAAGCTTTTAATTTATTGCGGCAATTTCCTTAAAATAGGAAGAAAAAATGAACTTTAACTTAAAAATTACAAAAATTGAAGCTCGAGATTTACCTGATTTATGGTTTCAAGCAATTTTTAATATTCTTGATAATGGTCGCAGATTTACAATCGATAGAGGATCATATGCTGGTCAAACTAGATTAGAATATGATTATTTTATAGGACATGTAAAATTTCCAGATAATGATCCATTAATTCCAGAAATGCCACCAACATGTGATATTTCACGACCAGTAGAAGAAGCATATATTTATGGTGGACCTGGATATGAAAGATCTTATCTTGAATATTTAATGACTGGAGAAAAAGCTCCAGGAGAATCATATAAATATGGAGAAAAATTAACAAAAGCTCTCCGGAGCATATTATAAAGGAAATATAAATGACAATTCATTGTTTTTTTCATAGTGCAGATCTAGATGGTCATTGTTCTGGAGCAATTGTAAAATATAAATTTCCCAAATGTGAACTTCATGGAATTAATTATGGTTATAAATTTCCATTTAATATTATTTCAAAAGATGATATTGTTTATATGGTAGATTTTAGCTTACAACCGGTAAAAGAAATGATTGATTTATACAATATAGTGGGTAAAAATTTGATCTGGATTGATCATCATATTACAGCAATTGAAAATGTTTATAAAGAAAATCCAGAACTTGAATTTTCTGGTATTAGAAAAAATGGTACCGCTGCTTGTATTTTAACTTGGAATTATTTATTTCCAGATAAAGAACTCCCAAAAACTGTAGAATTATTAGGTAGATATGATGTCTGGGATATAAGTGAAGAAATTCTTCAATTTCAATATGGATTTAGAACAAACCCAGATACTTGGCCGAATAAACAAGATGAATTATGGAAACAGTGTTTTGAAACAAATACATCAATATATCCAATACTTCACATTGGTAAAATCATTTTAAATTATGAACAAAAACAAAATGAAATTTATTGTAGATCTTGCGCTTTTGAAATTACTTTTGAAGGGTTAAAAGCTCTTGCCGTTAATAAACGATTAACATCATCTCAATTATTTGATTCAATTTGGGACAATAAAAAATATGATATGATGATTACTTTTGGAATAAAGAAAAATGGATTTTGGGATATGTCATTTTATTCCGATAAAAAGGATATTGATGTAAGTAAAATAGCTGATAAATATGGTGGCGGTGGTCACAAAGGTGCTGCTGGTTGTCAATTTAAAGAACTTCCAAAAGAATTTTTAGATAGGTTTAAAGAACTTCAAGAATCATATAAATAAGGAAAAAATCATGATAGAAACTGAAGATAATTCTTCTAAATCTTTACTACCTGATGGACGAATACTACATGAATCAATTCAATCAAATGAAAAACAAAAATTACAAAACAATCCATCAATGATACACACATCAATTCCATTAAAAGAAAAAGTATCAATTAAAGAAACATCTAATAACTTCTTAAATTGGTTAAATAAATTTGTATCTGTGTTAATTATATTTATTTTAATCGGTTGTGGGTTTGGAATTTATATATCTAAATTCATTTACGATATGAGATTAAAAGAAATTACAACAGTTGGTGGTTTCGTATATGAACAAAAAATATATGACGTTAAAATAAGGCCATAAAAATGAAAATAAACGAAGAAGTTTTAAAAAATATGGATGAAGCAGCATTAATTGCAGAAAATGAATTAAATATGATTCCATTAGAACATATTAAAAGTATTTCAATATGGTGGAAAAAGAATTATTTAAAAGCTGGTCATAAAAGATTAGCTAAACTCTTACTAGCCCACTCTTAATATAACATTATATACCGGCAAGATCTTTAACTAGATCTTGCCGGTAATTTTTTTTCGGGTAAAAAAGACCCTCTTCCAAAAGAGGAAGAGGGTCTAAAAAGGAACGATATAAAAATTTATGGGAGGCGGACATAAATTTTTTATGAGAAGGAGAGGAGATTCTCATCGTTCCTTTATTTTTTTTACGGAGTTACTTGAGAATTAACAGAACCACTATGAGCACCCCATGCAGATATAGCAGTTCCAACATCATGAAATTTTGCATATGTCGAATCTGCATTGCCCATATATTTAAGAGATTTAAGTAAATTAATAACAGTTTCTGCAACTTTAGGTTCCGAAGAAGTTAATGGTGAACCATCAAAGCTAAATGGAACAGATAGTTGAATAGTATCATTTGCAGTAATATCAGAAGCCGCAGCAGTATCAATAGGAGGTGTTGTTGGGAAAACTCCTTGATAAATATAACATTCTTCTAAATCTTCAATAGCTAAATCTGCACCATCAGATCTAACTGGTTTAGTTTGAGCTACAGCGGCCCAACCTTTATAATTTTGTGGAATGAATTTATTCCCAGAAAGAGGACTTACACCAGTAAAAGGATCAAAAATAGCACACCATTGTCTAATAATATTTAAAATTGGTTGATTTTGCATTTCTCTAAAAGTTAAAGTAAACTCTCGAGTAGTAGTAACATTAGCGACGAATGATGCTCCAACTTGTCCTTGACCCATCGTATCTACTTTAGTAAGCATTTGAGTATGAGGCGTAAATCCTTCACACGTACTATGTAACCATTTAGAAGCTATTTGAACATTATCAGCTCCACCAAATAATTCAAGAGGTAAGCCGAATACAACTTGAAAATACCCTGAAATATATGGTTGATTATTTCTCCAATGACCACCAATATCTCTCGTAAGAAAATCTGGCTTTTCTCTATCTTGTATTGAATTATTAAATCTCGATGCCAACCTACTAATAATTGTAGTGGAATCTGCCATATTTTAATCTCCTCAAAAAAATAAATAAATTAATGAACAATAATAAAAACATTAATACGTTCAATCGCACGAATAGGAGTGATATCAATAATAGCATTTAATTCTGAACTAACTTCATCAAAATTAACAGTTACATTAAAACTTTTTAATACTGAATATCTTTCTACATTTGATTCTAAGAATTTACTTAAGAAATTAGAAATTCTAAATTGTGCCTGATTGATCCAATATTGTGTTGCACGTCTCTGTAAAATGTCTTTCAATAATGTGGGAATTACTTTTCTAATATATGCAACAAACTTAGCAACATGTCCACGTTTTAAAATGGATAAACGCTTCCAAGTAGTAAATTGAGTTAAAATATATTGTCCTTGTGGTTCAACAATAACTGGATTTAATTCAACTTCTATTAAATCCCCACGTTCGGTATGATTAGCTTTATATGCAAGTTCAATAGGTTCTGTTATAGCACCTTTTTCAATACCAGCAACCGGTTCTGCTAAGAAATATGCACCATCACAATAAAGATGTCGTTCAAGAGCATGATACACTGGATTCATCCAAATTCTCTCACCAGTAAATGGATCGAAAATTTTACGATATTGAGTATATAACATTGATGTCCAATTGTTCCAAGGAACATCCGTCAATCTTGCAGTAAGATCATCAGAATATGATGTTACATAAGTTCCAGTATCTCCCAAATGAATACAATCTTGTCGATAATCTGCTAAATATCTACCACCATTTTGAACAGTAGCAGAATAACCACCGGTAATAATATAATCCGGCTGATACCAAGGGTAAACACATTCTGGCATCTGTTCTATAGAACCATCGATACTAGTTAACCCACCTTGATATGCTAAAAGAATTTGGCCATCTAAATAATCTCGATCAGACTCTAAATTACCAGTAGAATTATACATTGGCAAGTTTCTGTCAGTATCAACAGTACCATCTGTACCATTTTCAAATTGTACTCCACCAGCAGCAATACTACCAGTAGAAGAATCAACAGTACTTCCAGAAACTGTTAATAATAAACTAACTTGTAAACGTCGTTTAGTTGCTTGATTTTCTGTAATTGTTCCAACCGCTACTAAATCATCTGCGGCTTGTGCAGAAATGCAACCAATAAAATCACTATTATTATTAATTACATCTTCAATATACAGAACAGTCCCAGAAGAAATATCTTTAATAGTTGATCCAAGTGCAGTTTTTCTAGTAAGAGAAACTGTCCATGGCCCTTCTAATAAAGTAGTTGTTCCATCTTCATTTATATAATAAACACCAATATTCATAAATAAATATTTATATAAAACTACACCATCCGAATCAGTATACATTTTTTCTAATTCAACATTTCGAACACCCATTACTTTAATATTATTATAATATGTTCCTGCACCTTTTGCATAAAAATACCAAACAATATCAGCATCAGTTGGTATCATATCAGATTCAGCAGTTATAGATGCAGTGGATGTTGTAGTATATGGCGTGCATAATTCTGCAGTAGTTTCAATAGCTATTGTACCTGCATAATTTCTATCTAAAGTAAATGTTAATGAAACTGCAGTTTTTGCAACAACTTGAGCTGCAGATTCTACACTATCCCCTGTTGCAAAAATCCAGTTTCCAAGAGAAACTGCATTAAAAGAATCTAAGTCAGAACATATAACACTTGCGTTACCAGGAGTAAATGTAAACAACGCATCCGTCGGAACAGTTCCATATGTAATAATAGTAGAAGTTGTAGAAGTTTTAATTTCTTCATTAGCCCAATATGCATCATCTGGCATAGTTCGAACTAATAAAAGATTGCTCGAATATTGTAAAAATTTATCCGCCAAATAATGGGCTTGTGTAGTTCGACGATAATTTGGCTGTCCAAATAATCTATGAAATTGTTCTCTAGAAGTTAATTTAACAATTCGATTATGTGGACCTCTGTCACATACAGTAACAATATATCCAATTCGTCCAGTTTCTAATGTTGGAGCAGCATAAGACGCATCCTCGATGCTTACATATACGGCTGGTTCTCGTCTATCTGTAACCGGCATATCGATCTCCTTAACAAAAATAATATTAAGATATTATTTTTTCATATTTAAAAATCCCACAATCCCAAATTCTATTATAATTATTTAACTGCATATTTTCCCATTCAGTTAATGAAGAATCAAAATACAAAAGTTTATAATAGCTTCGGCTAGGAAAACCCGCGTGATCAAAGTGTCGATCTTTTAACTTTTTCAAATTAATAACTTTTTACAGTTAATCGACACTTTGTCGCCGGGATGAACTAGCCTTGCTTTTGAAT
>JALNXN010000032.1 GCA_023230325.1 archaeon
CTGTATAATTAGTTAAATCAGCAATTTCTACTAAATCACCTTGAGCAGTAGTTATATTAGATGTAGCAGTATCAACTTCAGCTTGAGTATTTTGATCAGTTACTACATTTGCTGCAAGTATTAATTCATATGCTTCCCAAGTTACAGTAGTATAATCAGCTTCAGTTACAGCAGCTAAAGCAGCTGTATAATTAGTTAAATCAGCAATTTCTACTAAATCACCTTGAGCAGTAGTTATATTAGATGTAGCAGTATCAACTTCAGCTTGAGTATTTTGATCAGTTACTACGTTTTCAGCAACAATTGTTTGATACTCAGTCCAAGTTACACTTGTATAATCTTCTTCAACAACTGCAGCTAAAGCAGCAGTATAAGCTGTTAAATCAGGTATAGGAGTAGCACTTACTATATTCGAAATCCCATCATTAATTCCGCCAGAAACATTTAATCTAAAATAATAAAGTGTGCCTTGAGTTAAATCAGTAACAGTACCACTTGATGCACCAACATCTACAACTGTATCACCACTCCAACTACTTTGATTTAAAGAATATTGTATATTTACACTCGTAGCACCTTCGGCTGCAGTCCAACTAAAACTTGCAGTTGTATCTGTAACCCCTGTATTTGTAAAATCAGTTATAGATGCAGCAAATGCATTTCCCATTAAACTAAATAAAAATAGAAAAGTTATACCTAAAATAAAACCTTTCTGTAAAAATTTTAAATTCATATGTTCTTTCCTCCGTTAAAAAAATATTTAAAAGTTTCCATAATTTCATAACCTCCAGGTAATTAATATTAAATAATTTTTTTAGATACATATTTTTTTAATTTATAAAAAACCAAAAAAATCTATTTTAAATTCTAAAAACATTATATTTTAAGAAACAAAAGGTTTTTAAATAGTATAACTAAAAGATAATCAAGTGATAACTAAGTTAATATATATAGATAATATAATATTTTAATGGTTGTAAATAAAAACACAAAATCTAAAGTTATTACTAAACAAGATAAAAATACAAAGATTTACAATAATAACTTCATTACTGATTTAGACACTTTAGGTAGAATATTAGCTTCTCCAAATAAAAAGAAAATACTCTACTCGATCAATATCCCAAAGACACCTAAGGAAATATCAAAAGAAACAAACATAAATTTTCCTACAACTTCTAAAACTATTAAAGAATTAGAACAACTAAAATTAATTGAAATTAATAACAAAAATTTAAGAAAAGGAAAAATAGTTACTATTTCTAAAAAAGGACTAAATGTATTATTAGATTTAGATAAAAAGAATAAAAATACTAATTAAATTTATAATTAAAAAAACAATTAACTAGAAAAAGATTTTAAATTAAATATAATTTTATTTAAAAGTAAAAAGAATAAAATTAAAACAAAAATTCGAAAACCAAGTTTAAAAATTATTTTTTATAGATTTTATCGTGATGATCAAATTTAACAAAGTAAATAATTTCATTTTTTAGATCTACAGAAAAAAGCAAAACAAAAGACTTTCCTATATGCACTCTTTTGTAATTTGAATAATCATGCCTTAAGTTTTTATAATGATTAATAGTTTCTTTATTACAATCCATTATTTGTAACATTTTTTTATTTAATTCTAAGAATAATTGTTTACCTTTAGAATATAATTTTTTAATAATTTCTTTTAATTCATCAGACAAAGTTGTAGTAAATGACATTTTATCACATTATTCTCTAACACTTTCAAAAAAATTATTTAAATCTTTTTTAGACATAGGTTTTATTTTTTGTTTTTTTAATTTATTAACTTCATCAATAACTTCTAAAATTATTTCTTCTTTAGTTTCTTTATCTACAAATTCATCCCCATAAATATCTAATATTCTATTTAAAGCTTGAGATTTATCCTTATAACCATATTTTTCTTTAACCACACCTAAAACTCTATTTGAATAGTTTGAAATTTTTAAATTTACATTTACAGTTTTATCTAACATAACTTCACCTTACTTAAACTTATATAACATAATTAAATATAAAACTATTTTTAAAAGTAGCTAATAGTTAATAAATTTTAATTTAAAATTTAAATTAAAAAAGACACATATAAAAAAAGATTTAAACTTAGAAATTTAATTTTATAAATAAATAATATTAATTTCCAGATCTATTACCCATTTTTTTAACTAAATTGTAAGATAGATACATCACACTACCTTTAATTAAAGGTAATAACTTTTTACTAATATCATTTTCAATTGCAATATCACAAGTTAACTTTTCACACTTATAATATTGTTCAATAATAGTATCATAATTCCAAATATTTTGAATAACAGGAGTCATATGTTTATTTTTAATATCTTCTTCTAAATCAATATAATCATCAAGCATTTGAACAAAATAACCAACTTCATACATTAGTTTGATATTTTTTTTAGAAACTTGTTTACTAATTGTACCATATAATAAATCCATAGTTGCTTTAACACCAAAATCTCTTATACTCATTTGTTTATTTATTGATTTAACTTCAGCATCACACCATTTTTCAAAATATTTAATATTTTTTGAATTTAAGTTTTGTGCAAGATAAGATAATAAACTAACCATATTTTTATCTTTATCAACACTTTTAGAATTAATTGCTAATTTAATTATTTTTGCTCTTTTATTTGGATCAAACTGTTTTAAATAAGAATCAAAAACATGATCAATTAAAACATTAAATGCAGATGCATAAATTATTTGTTTGTTAAGGTCTTTTGGAAAATTAATAAATTTTAAAAGAAATAAAAAATAATTTTTATTTAAACCTAATATTTTAGATAAAACTCTATATTTATTATATTTTTTACCAGAAATTAGAAGCATAATGTATGCACCTAAAGAATATAATTCCATTGTGCCTAATCTTAATTTAGTATAAAATTTAGTTGTCTTAATATCAGGACAATAAACATCAACTAATGAAACTATATGTTCTGAAAATAAAGGCTTAGATTTATCTAAAATAGCAGTAATAATTTGGTTATCAGTGTCTTTTTTAAAAAAAGAAAATAGTTTATTTAACCTAACACTTCTATCCATAATAACTTAATAAATAAAAAGCGCCTCGGGCAGGATTTGAACCTGCGACCTATCGGTTAACAGCCGATTGCTCCAACCACTAAGCTACCAAGGCAGAAAAAAACATTTTTAAAAAAGGATTTTAAAAATAGTTAATTAATATATATTTATTACAACTAAAAGTATATAAATATTTCTCTCTTTAACAAATTTGAAATTTAGAAATATTATTTTTTATTAAAGGATTATAAATTGGCGGATGCTCTTTTGCTAACAGATAATATTTACAATAATTATTAACCAACACACTCCACAACCCAATTAAACCATAAATTACATCTACAAACCTCAAAACTAAAATCAAATAAATTACAATATCATTAATTTAAATATAAAAAAATTAAAAAAGATCTTTTCTAAAAAATCAAAAGAGCAATCGTAAATAAATCCCTTAAACCTGTGACTAAACCAATAATTATAATAAACAATTTATAATAGTTATTTTCAGAACTATTTTTTACAAATTTATCAATTAAAAAAATTACCAATAGACTAATAATTATTTTAATAACAACAAATAAAATTGGATTAATTGAAAGAATAAAAAAAGAAACAACATGCTGCTCTGCAAAAATATCCTTAAAAAAAGTAATTGCAAAAAAGGTAGCAACCCCATCTAAAATTTGAGAAATTAAAACTAATCTATTTATTTTTGAATTTAATAGTTTTAATTTTAATAATTTAAAAAGTTTAATTAATAAAAATAATATTAGAACAGTAATAATTAAAATTAATAAAAAGATAATCAAATATTTAATATTAAACAAAACATATAATAATAAAGGAATAAAAATAACTAATCCAATAACTTGTAAAATCTTAAAATAAGAATATTTTAATTTTTTACTTAACTCTAAAGAAATTTCAAAAAATACTAAAAAAGATAAAGCTAAAAGAATAAACATTTGTGGAAATTGAAAATAAAAATTAAAAGATAAAGGATTATTACTTAAATTAATAATTCCACCAATTGATGAATAACTTTGAGAAAACAATCTAATAATTGACCCAATCCCAACAAACAAGAGCACTGCTTTAATAAATTCAAAATCAATTTCTACTTTTCTCCATAAAAGATATGGATAAACTATAAAAAAATAAACAATAATTCCAATTATTGAAAATAAAATAGTATTAAAGATAGTATATCCTTTTTCAAAAAGATTAAATTTATTAAATATTTTTATAATTTTGGAAATAGAAGTTAAGTTCATCAATAATAATAAAGAAAGAAAGAGATTTTAAACGTATTCTACAAAAACAAGTTCTCCATTTCTTAATTGTTTTAAAACAAAACCAGTTTGTGTGTTTCCATTAGAGTCAAATGAAACAACACCATTCATTCCTTTCCAATTTTTAATATTATTAAGAAGATAATTTCTTATTTGCTCACCATCATACCCAACAGCATCAACAGCCTCTAAAGTCATCTTAATAGCATCATAAGTTCCAGTTGTATGAAACTTAATTGGAGAATCCATTTTATAATTTTGTTTATATTTTTCTAAAAAATCAATT
>JALNXN010000002.1 GCA_023230325.1 archaeon
ACATTCTCCTGAAGAGCAAACATCATTTGTACAAGGATTGTTATCATTACACTGGGAGTTGTTAGTACATTCTGGCGCAAGTAACTCTACACAAGTTCCACTTTGACAAACCATATTGTTTCCACAAAGTGTGTTGTCAGGATACATTGTGTTTTTACATACATAATCAGTACATGTTGTATTATAACAAAGTTGTGTTTCACAATTAGATGCAGAAGTACATTCTGGCTCTATACAGTTACCATTAAAACAGATGTTACCTCCACCACAACTTGACCCATTGTTTACAATTGGATTTGAACAAACTCCATTTGTACAAATATCTTGAGTACATAGATCTCCATCTGAACAATCATAGTTACTACTACAATTTTGTATATTTTCTAATTTCTTTAAAACTGTAAGTTCATCAGGAGCAAAATAATTATTTTGAGAGAAATCAATTATACTCATTCCACCATCTGCTAGCTCATCAGCATTATAAAAGGTAGGTGTCATTACATACTCTGTGTCTGTTGATTTTTTATAAACTTTCCAAATTAGTTCTTCACCAGGAACCATTCCTCCCCATAAAGGTAATATAGGAGTAAAAGCGCTTACTAAAATAAGATTATAAGGTACATTTACAGCATCCCAAGCAATAAAGCCTTCACAAACATCCATCTGCAACTCTTCATCAAAATGGAAAACACCAACTAAGTCTCCATCTTCTAAATCCTCTCCATTTACAATAATTTGTGTTTGTGGGACATTAGAGGTACCTGCCCAAGGCAATATTAACTGTTGCCCAATATCTGTATGGGTAAATTCCCAACCAGATCCAGCATCTAAATCTGCACAAACTGGCATATCACTTAATGCATGAATATAGTAACAATCATTACCTTGACAACTTGGATATTGACTACAATCAAAAGCATCTAAACCATAACAAACTCCTGAATCACAAACCTGATCATCTCCACAACTTGAACCATTTAAGGATACAGAAACCACACATTCTCCTGCTTGACTACAATATTCACTTGTACATGGATTACCATCATCACAATCAGAATCATCTTCACAACTAGAACCTGAACCTGAGTTACAAGGAGCACAAACTCCTCCACAATCTATTTGAGTTTCATTTTGATTTTTAATGCCATCAAAACATGTATTTAAAGTTTTACAAGTATCTCTTTTAAGAGTATAAGTTTTTGATTTTAATTTTAAATCCTCATCACAAAAATAACCTATAGATTTATCATACTCACAACCTAACACTAAAGAATCAGATGATTTTAAGTTAGTTAAGTCAGCATAAACACAACTCGCACTTTTAACATTTCTAGAAGAACTATCTAACGAAAGTACTTTTGTTAAAAAACCTTCAGTCCTAAATCCTGTTATAAAAATTAATGCTATTAATAAAACTATAATTATTATAAAATAAATGTTTCCATTTCTTGTTAATTTGTTTTTTGTATTTGTTTTTAAATTTGTTTTTGTATTTTTTATTTTACTTTCTTTCTTTGCCAAAATAATACACCTCTAAATTTTATAAAAATAATTATATTATAAAACATAACATTTATAAAGGTATCTTAAAAATGACTAAAGGTAATTAATGACCAAAGGTAAAGGTGCCCCCTATCAATTGTTAATCTGCTTTTTAAATAACTTTTATTAATTACAAGTAATTGCTTACCATTCATCTACAAAGTTTTCAGCAATAGTTTACTTTTTAATTGACCTAAGTTTTTATATTTTAAATTTAAATTAGTTTTAAATTAAGTACTTCTAAACAACAGTTTGGTAAAGTAACTCTAAATATCATTCCAAATCAATTAATACTAAAGAATTATCCACCAAACAACTAGATGTGTTATTTAGAGTAGTATACTTATTATCATTATATATAACATCTACAAAGATATCATCTAAATTACTTGACAACTCTGTATACTGCTCCTCAAATAAAGAGTTTTCAAAAGTGCTGTCAACTTCAAAAGTAACCCCTTTACTAAAATTATTTAAAATCCCAAAAATTAAGTATGAGTTTTCTTTTTTAAAAATATTTCTTCCAATTGGTTGACAATCGTTACAATTTGAAAATTTGAAATAATAAATGTTATCTATATTACCATCAGCTTTATTTACATTAACAATAGCTAACTTTTCTTTAACATCTAAAACTACATTTTCATCAACTCCAACAAATGTATCTTGTAAATTTGAAATAAATAGGTTTTCTGTGTCTAAATATATTGCTTGATTAGAACTTACAGACGACTGAATTATATTTGACCAAACTTCTGAAAGGTCAGAAATCTTATTTTTAGAAATATAATCATAATTATTATTATTTAAATTTGATTTCCCTAAAAGGTAAATATATGAGTTATCTGTTACTGCCTTATAATAATAATCATTATTAAATACAGATTTTGTAAACTGTGAAATTTGTTGACCATCTTCATTAACTTTGATTAATAAGAAGTCAAAAGAATCAACATTAGAATAACTACCTCCAACTATGTAACTTGTCCCTGTCTTAGTTATAAAATGTGCAACTGAATTTGAATAATTATAGCTCTTGTTCCAATCTAAATCTCCATCCAAACTTATTTTAAAAAGAGCAATCTTGTTATCTAAGCTACCAGTTACCAAATAACCATTAGTTGTTTCTGTTATAGAATTAAATACTATGTTAGATGCTGGGTAATTATGATCCCAAACTAAAGTATAGTCAGAATTTAATTTAGTTATGTAACTATTATTATTATTTACACTATTACCAATAACTAATAATTTATTATCTGCAGTTTTTAATAAATCTTTAGAAGGTCCGTTTATAGTTTTAGAGTAATTAACTATATCTGAGTCACAAAAGGTAACATCTACTGGAGGGTTTACTGGAGGATTTGAGCCACCACCTGAGCCACCACCTGAGCCACCACCTGAGCCACCAGCTGGTAAACAAGGTTGACAAACTCCTCCACAATCAACACCTGTTTCGTCTTGATTTTTAATTCCATCAGAACAAGTTTCTACAGAAGGAAGATTTTGATCTTGATCAGGACAAGGTTGACAAACCCCCCCACAATCAACACCTGTTTCGTCTTGATTTTTAATTCCATCAGAGCAGGTTTCTACAACATTATTATCATTAGAAACATTATTGCTATCTACAACAAACAAATAATTAAAATAAAAAGTCTCTGACAAGCTACCATCCTTAGAAGCAACAACATTAACAACTGTGTTTTTATCAATTGAAATTGGAGCAGTATACAATAACCCATTAGTAATTATGTCTTTTTCATCTAAACTATAATATATGACAGCATCATTTAAATCTGTTGAAAAAGAAACATCAATCTTCTCAGAATAATTCCCAGGTTTTGGTGTTGCAGAAACAACAGCTACTAGATCTCTATCCATACTTGAGTTATCAATTTCTTGAGAAGACTTTTTAAATAATGACTCTAGGTTAAGATCAATTCCAACTTTTGGTAAAATAAACAAGTAAATAACAACTAACAAAAGTAATATTATAAAAATTGCTAAAAAAATCTTAAAGCCTTTCTTTGATTTTTTAGGTTCTAACTTTTTATTTTGGGTAGTGTTTTGATTACCTGTATTATGGTTATTCTGGTTATTGTTTGAATAGTTATTCTGATTGGTATTTTTATTTTGATTTTGATTTTGATTCTGATCATTACCCAAACTATATTTACTATAATCTTTAGCAACCGTTGCTGGTTTTTTATAATTTTCAATTGAGAAGTAATTTTTTTCAACATCCTCTCTATTGTTGTTTACAGAACTATTTTGAGAAGTAATATTACTAGAATCATCATTACCATGACCTAAATTTATAGAATTGTTAGAAGAAAATGTCCCTTGAGAGGGTACTTCTTGAGGAGTTGTTTGAGAAGGGCTATCATTACTTTGTGAGTTTCTAATATTATTTAGTAAAGAAATCTTTTTATTTGCAACTAAATATGCTTGTTCAAAATATTCTCTTTCAATCTTTAATGATTGCTCAACAGTTAAGAAAGTGAAAAGTTCTTCTTTTGATTTTCCTTTTTTTATTTCTTCAAAAATATAATTTACTAAATCTGGATCCATCATAACAATTACCTATAAACATAAACACTAAAAATTATAACTCGAAACATTTATAAATAAACCTAAAATATAGATCTTAAAAGTAAATACCTTTAATAAAAAAACACATTCCAAAAATCTAATCAAAAGATGTCAAATAAGTCTTCAAATTTTTAATTTCTTCTTCTGAGTAATAGTTACTTGGAACTAAAACCTCAACAATAGTTCTTACAATCCAATTTCCTTCATCTTTACCCCTAGGCACATAATCTGATATTAATAAAGAATAAATATTTGAACTACCTGCATTTAAAACCACACCTCTATCATCTCCAACATCTCCAAGATAAGAAACAACATGTGTGTAAGGTACTTTTATTTTGTGCCCAGAATAAGAATAATATCCTTGATTTAAATAAAAGTTTGGTAGATCATAGTTATTTGGTTTAATAAAATTTTTATATTCATAATAATTGTTTCCACTAGTATGGATTCCAAGAACTACTCCAGGGATCAAATGTGAGATGTTTAATGGCCTGTCAGCATCTTTTCTCCAGACACTAATATTATTATTACCTACAAGATACCAAGCATCAGCAACATTATATTTATCCTTATAGTTAAAAAGATAATTTAAAGAGTCAACTGAAAGTTGTGCACAGTTTCCAACATATTTAGAATTGTTAAGATATTTAGATTCTATAATCTCTTTAATAGTTTTTTTTTCATAATTGTAGTTTGGGATCTTAAAATCTAAAAAGCTATTGTTATAGATTTTTTTTAGCTCATAAGCATAACTAAGATTTTCATCCTGTAAAATATTATTGAATAATAAATAATTAGACACAAACAAATATAATTCTTTTTTTGTAAAAATATGACTGTAAGAACTATTAACTAAAACTGAATCTAAAAATTTAACACTTACTTTCTCTTGTTGTAAATAGTCAGCTCCTAAAAATATGGCTGTAGTAAAATCAATTGTTTCTTGATTAGGTTTGTTGATCAGATATTGGCAAAATCTTTCATAATCTACCTTATTAAAATCTTTTTCAATAATAAAAGGATTGTTTCCATAAACATCAATTGAGTCTAAGAAATTATATTTAAAATACGAAAAGTTTGCATTTTTAAAATAACCACTATATTTTTCATAACTATCTTGTTTACAAAAAAAGTCATGTACTTTAGATGGAGAATCAAAAGAGTCTTCAATTTTAGAAAGATAGTAAGCTATAAAAAGATTAGTTTGTTTTCTATCAAAATCATAAGCATTAGATACATCAGTAGATATAATAATTTTTCTTTTTAATTCTTCAAAATCTTCTTTAAAGAAACTATACTGCTTATTTAAAATTGATTCAAAGAGCAGATTTTGATCTTGGTCATAAAAACTTTGCAAATTGCTTTTTTCTTTTAGAACATAATCCTCATCAATTAAATAATAAGAATCTAAATTTGGAATGAAAAGCTCTGAATTAAAAGTATATTTATTATCAATAGTTATACTTCTACCAAACTCATTAGAACTAATATTAGTTATGTTAAGATCAGAATCTAAAGTTAACAAAGAATTAAAGAAAGTATATGAGAAAACATCGTTGTAAATGATTATATTTTCTACATCATAATTAATTACATAAAAGTCAATATAGTCTGGGTAGACTTTATAATAGTAATAAATATTTAAATTATAATTGTCTGGATATATTTTTTCATACCCAAAATCATCTTTCACATATAACCCATCATCATTATTATAAAATGTTATATTTTCTTTTGCAGACTTTACTCTTAATTTTGATCTGTTTCTACTAAAATATGTGCTTTTAGATTTAGATAGGTTTCCATTTATTAAATAATAATCAATTAAGAAATTATTCTTATTGTCAGTTTCAATCATTTTAGATATTGACCTTAAATTATAATTAACACCCCTGTTTTCAATATTTACTGCTCTTGAGTAAAAATCACTAAACTTAACTATATCCCCATTAATTATTTCAAATTCAAAAAAATTAAAATCATTAGATAAACTTAAATTTTGTAAACTTAAAATATCATTTTTTAGGTAATTGATGGTATCTGTTTCTTTTGGGAATTGGCCCTTAGAAGAGATGTTAACACCATTATTTTCTAGATTGAAAATTATATCTTTTAAATTGTTAGTTACCTTCATTTGCAAGTCTAGCTTATCAGTGTAAATTAAATTAAGTTTTATTTTTTTAGATTCTGCATTCCAAAAGATATGAGAAATATTACACTTAAGATCAAAAGTTTTGTTTTTATTATAATCAAAAGAACTATCAGAATAATTAATTTCTACTAATAGCTTTTTAGGCACCAGGATATTGGAGTTTACTAAATCAGAAACACACCCTTCTGAAAAATGATTATCATTTATTAATCCAAAAAAGGTTCTATTAACAAGATCTGCTCTTGACTGGATTGGGTTGTTATTATAAAAGTTAATAACATTATAACATTCTTGATAGGTTTTTAAATTATCTAATTTCAATTGTTGTTGGATTTTTTTATCTGCAATCAAATAAACATCTATTAAGCTAATGTCTAAATCTAAAGTAGAGTTTTTAAAATTTTTATCTTCAATTTCATAACTCTCATTTAGGTTAAGTTCTCCTGAATAGATCTGATCAAAATCAACAATTGGAATTATTTTCTTCTGACTTGAGATGCCAGGGTAAACAAGTAAACTTATTTCTTTTGGATATTCAAATTTAGTTTGTAGATCTTGATAGGATATCTCTAAATCATTATACTCAATTTCATAAGAGTGAAGGGGGGTAATAAATGAAAATGAAATGAACAAAATTATAATTAAGATAACTAATAGTTTTTTATTTTTTCTCTTTTCCCTTCTATTTTCTTTTTCTTTTATCTTAAATAAGAAAGAATAGATTAAAACTAGTAAGATGATTATTAAAATGATTTTTAGGAACAGAAAAAGATTATTTTTATTTTTTAAAGCATTATTAGCCATTGGTTCTAAAGACTCCACACCATCTTTGTTTGAAATATCTAAAAAATATTCTGGATTTTCTTTTTGGTTAGTTATTTCTAAAAATTGTGTCTTAGAAATATTATTTGCTTCAACTTTAATTTTGTAGATTCCTAGATAATCAAAATCTAATTTTAATGGAAGGGACACTAGACTATATTCTTTTTGTAAGTTACCTTCTAGATCAAAAACAGAAACATTGTAATCTACTATAGAAGAATTTGAAGAAAAAACATAAATTGAATCTTTATAGCTTAGTCTGCTAGAGGGCACACAATCTTTTTGCTTTTCAGAATTGCAAATAAATATTTTAAAGTCTTTTGGGTTTTCTATTAGATCTATTTGGTAGATCTTTTGAAATAACAATTGTGAATTTTGATCATAAAAATCATACTTAAACAACAATCTAGGATTGTACAATTTAGAGAATGTGAAATTATCTAAATCTTGTTTAGAAGAACTTAGTTCTTTTTCAAAATAAACCTTGTCATCATCAAAATTAATAACTGACAAGATCACTTTTAAGTGATCTGAATTTTCATTTAAATCTAGAAGGTTTAAATTAATCTCTTGATCATAGAAGACTGTCTTAGAATCTACAATTTCATATGAATTAATATTAAATGTGAAAAAAACTACCAAGATTACAAAAATTATTAAAAATCTATTATCAATCATCAAATTCTCCCTATCTATATCTTAATTTAGAGAACCTAAATATTTTTATTATATTTTATTTTTCTAGATCTTGAAAAAACTTATTTAATTTTTAGCTTAATCTAAATGTCTGATCTTTTTTACAATGGTGTTTATCTATTAAAAATTTTATTTATCTAACAACATCAGTTCTATAAAATAATTAAATTAATTATCTTTTAAAATAGAATCTTATTTCGTATACACTTCATCAATAGTTTTGTAATCCACAATAGTAATATTGTAGAAGCTTAATTTTAAAAACAGAACTATAAAATAATAAAAAAGAAAAAGGGAATTAAATTGCTTTGATTGGAATTAATTTTTCTGTCTTACTCTTCAATTGCTCATAGTTTACATAATGTTCATTAACTCTTACTAAAACATTATAGGTTCCTGGCTTGATTCCTTGGAATGGATAAATCTCAAATTTCTTTAAAATGCTTTTGCCTCCACCTAAATCTCCAACCCTCAAAGAAACTGCTTTTTTAACACCGCTTTTTTCAAGTGCTATATTAGGATCTAGAATCACATCTATGCTTATTAATTTTATGTCTGTGTCTGCATTTTTTACCTTTAAGCTTAATTCTAAAGAATCTTTTAGACGTGTGTCTAGTCTATATGGAAAAATTGAAGTTGTAATATTTATCATAAATAATCACCAAATGTTTATATTCTCTTTTTATAACTACTATGTATATTATGTGTAATTACATTTAAATAGATTCCCATTAAAGAAAAGGTTTAGGCAATTATGGTTATAAGTTTAATTACTATTAAAAATTATTTTTTAGACATCAAACAAATAAATCTTCTCTTGTAGTTGTTTGTTCCATACCTATGTTCAATTATTTTTTCTATTTTAAATTTTGAAGAAAATGTTTTTATTATTTCTTCTTTTGATAGAGGATAGGAGTACATGTCATAAAGTGTATTTAGGTAAATTGGTTTGTTATTAAAGGTCTTTTCTCTTTTATCAAAACAGAAAAGTAAAAATTTCCCTTTTTTGTTTAATTTGGAAGCTATGACATCTACATACTCTTTTCTTCTCTCAGGTAAGATATTATGAAACAATCCAATATCATAAGTAAAATCATAATTGTTTGTAAGTAAATGTGAAGAAAAAACATCTAATTCTTTAAATTCTAAATTATTATTTGTGTATGTCTTTTTAGCAACAGCAATTATCTTTTTAGAAACATCAACTCCTGTAACCTTAAAGCCTTTATTTGAAAGGAAGTAAGCATAGTAACCATTACCACAACCTAAGTCTAAGGCCAGACATGGCTCTACCCATCTAGGATTATTAACAATTTTTAAAAACCATTCAGGGATAACTGTTCTTAACCAAGGTAATTTTTTTAAGTTTTTTTTAGAAGAGTAAACTTTATCCCAATCATCTTGGTTCTTTTTTTTCATAATTTTTTTTTAATTTTATTTTTTGACTATTATTTTTTGCTTATCAGTTTCTTTTTCATTTTTTAATACAGTTTCTACCTTGTTTATTATATCGTTATAAATCGTCATGTCAATCTCATTATCTATAAAAAAAGATTTTTCAAAAATAATTTTTATTGCAGCCTCATTTTTCAAAATAGAATCTAAAGAAATTCCTTTTTTCTGAAACCCCTCTAAAATGATTTGTGTTTTTTTAAATTTGATTGGCAAGACAAAAAGTGCTACTTGTAAATCTCCTGGTGACCACATAAAAAAGATATTGCTACCAAGTCTATTACTAGTTTTAAACAAATGTTCAAAAAATTTACTTGCCAAAGGATATTCTTTTTTAAGTTTTTCAAAGTTTTTACTATTTGTAAATTTTGTTATCTTTTCTATAAACTTATGTGTTTTAGCTTTTAAAGATAGATCTTTATTAACCCACTCAGCTTTATTTTCAGAAATCCTTTTAAAAGCAAACTCTTTATTTATTTTATTTTTTTTTATTTTCTTTTCTTTAAGTACCTTTTTAATATTTGTTTTATTCTTAAAACTTGGCTTCATAAGCATTCAATCCTCTTTAAAAACAATGTTTGATATTTTTCTAAATCTTTTAATCAGATCAATCTTTGATTCTAGTTGTGTATATTGTAAATTAATTTTTTTAATTTCTTCACCTGAGTATTGTTTTTTAGGGGTGTTTTCTAACTTCTGTTTTAGGTCAAAAAACATATTATAAATAATCTCAAAGTTATTAATCAGATCAATTGATTTTTGATTAATATGTAGAATCTTCTTTTTAAAAGAAGGTTCTTTTTTACTATCTAAATTTATTAACTCCTTTTTGATATCCTCCTTTCTTTCAAAAAAATAAGTTGAGGATATTAAAGCTTCACAATCTATCAAAAGATGTAATATTTTTTTAGACACAAAATCAACATCATCTTTTATTTCCTTATACTCATGTAATTTTCTTAATCTTTTTATTTTTTTTTTCTGTAATAATTTTTTAAGTATTGGCATATTGTTTCCTCTTATCAAGTTTTATTTTAATTATTAATACTCAACAACATATACTTTAAAAATATATGTGAAATTGAATTTTATATTTATAAAAAGAAAAAATTATAAAAAAAATAAAAAGAATATAAAATTAAAAATATGCTTTACACACAATAAAAATTTAAAATATAAACAAAAATCTTTTATTAGAAAATAAACAGAATTAAAAATAAGAAAAATAAAAGAAAAAAGGATTCTAAGATCTATCTAGAACCTTGAGCAATTCTTTCAATTTCATCCCTTCTCTTAACAGCATAACTCTTTTGATCATTTTTAGATGCAGCAATTAGCTCTTCAGCTAATGCACTTGCCATATCCTTTCTTGATTTAAAGGTTGCTTTAAAAACTGCAAGAGCAAGATTCTTTAAAGCCTCATCAAGTCTCTTTATAGGAGCAACATCAACTGCTTGATTATAATTGATTCCTCCTCTCTGAAGCTTAACAATATCTTCTCTAGGAGCAGAAAATTCAATTGCTTTTATTAAAACCTGAACTGGGTTTTCTTTAGTAATCTTATAGACTTGATCAAAGGCTTCATCAACAGTCTTAAACATCAAATCTTTTTTCCCACAAGCATTTTTTCCTCTAATAAACTTTCCTGACAATTTTTTCTTACCTTGTCCAGATCTCATAAGCTTGTTGGTTAGTCTTTCAACCACATCAACCTTAGCCTTTTCAACTAAAGTACTTTTTGAAATTCCAAAAGAACTTGGAAGTTCCCTTTCCTTAAAACTAACATACTTTGAGATTCCTACATCTTTACAAAAAACATCATTTGTAGACCATTTTCCAAACACTAACATAACATACACCTTAATTTCATAATTTAAAAAAAAAAACCTATCTTTTAGATTTCTCCTTTCTACCTGTTCTTAACATTTCTAGAGATTGTCCATTAACCTTTACAACTCTGTACTTTACACCCCAAAGGTCCCCAACAGGGCCACCTTTTCTTCCACCACTACCTTCAATAGTTACTTGGTCGTGTATTTCTATAAATTTAATTGCTTTATCTTTTGGTGCTAAAGCTGTTAATTCTCTACCATTCTTAATAAGCTTAACTCTTACACACTTTCTTATTCCTGAATTTGGCTGTCTAGCAGTAATTCCTTTTTTTTCAAGAACAATTCCTTTTGCTTGAGGAGCACCTTTAAGCAGTCCTTTCTTAGCATCAATCTTTACTTTTCTTTTATGTCTTGGATCTTTACGATTCCATTTGATTCTATCTTTAATATTTTTCCTTGCAGAAAATTCTCCATTTGCCATAATCATACACCTAATTTTTTAAATTTTATTTTTTATTATTTTCCAATAACGATTTTTAAAAACTCCTATATTATAAACTTTAGAAAAAACTTTAGAAAAAATGTAGACTTTAAAAAATTAAGAAAACAAATCATTTTTTCTTAATTTTTAAAATACCCTTTAAAGCTTCATCTTCCATTATCGGCTTTTCTTCTTCTTCTTTTTGTCTAATTTCTTTTAGTTTCTTAACTTTTGCTTTTTCTTTTTCAATATTTTCTTTTTTTGCTTTTTTCTCAGCTTTAACTTTAATTTTAGAACTAACTTTAGAAACAACTTCATCTTTAGAATCTAAAACATCTAATAAAGAAGATTGTCCAAAATCCTTGATTGCAAGAACAGAAATATTAAATGGCTTTCCGCACACAGATCCTAACTCAAATCCATTCTCTGGATATTGAACTATTCTAATATTTAGTAACTTTGCATAATGCTCAAATTGCTTTTTATCAATCAACCTAATTGTACTACTAACTACTAAAAACTTAGGATCTCCAATCAAGCATTCCTTAAATGTTTCCTTTGTTCCTATAATTATTTTCCCTGTATCAACTGTATTTCTTAGTTGTGTATTAAATTTACTCCAATCCATAAATCTCACTTAATTTTTTTTAATTGCATAAATATATATAAGCCTAACAACATTTATAAATGAATAAGCTTATCTACTTTAATTTGATGCCTCTTGTTTTTTTATCATTTTCTTTAAATTTTTAGGATCTAATGTTAATTTTACTTTACCTGTTCCTGCAGATATTGGTTGACCAACAATTAAATTTTCTGTAATCCCAGTTAAAGGCTCTACCTCATTATCAAATGCAGCATTTAATATATGCTTAACTGTTTCTTCAAATGAAGCTCTTGCAAAAGGTGAATTTTTCTGTCCAGTAATTCCTGTTCTAACAATTCCTTTTACTTTTCCTGTAAAGCACATTAGGTCTGCTAAAATAAATATATGTCTTTTATTAATATCAATTCCATTAGAAGTAAAGGTTTCTGAAAGCTCACTAATTATTGCTGACCTTGCGGCCTCAATTCCAAAAATTTTATTAATTTCAATTATGTCGTTTGTGTATGTTCTAAGGCTATCAATTTCCTCTAACTTTAAAATCTCTGAAAGATTTGTTCCTCTAGTAACAATTATCTTTTCTCCTTTCTCTTCAACCACAACAACCTTTTCAATATGTTTTATTCCAAACAACGGTATCTTTTCCCATTTTAAAAGACCTTTTCTAATATTATATAAAGGTGTGCTTTCATCAAAACTAAAATTAATTCCATTTTTGTTTGGTGTAAATCTTTTAGAAGTATAAAGATCATCTATCTTATCATAGATTAATGTCATAATTTCTTCCTTATCAGCATCAAGTTCTTCTAATACTTTTTCATTTGGTATAAAAGAAACAACTCTAGTTGTAAAGTCCTCTTCAAAGTGTCCAACATTTCCTACCTTAACATCAATTAAATTGTTTGCAAACTTTAATAATTTTTTTTCACTTGTAAACACATTCTTTTTCAAATAAATTTTCATAATTGGGTATTTTGCAGTAAGTCTACCATCAACAATCTCAATAACCCTTTGGATTCCTTGCCCAACAGAAACTTCCAAAGATCCAGCATAGTGCTTTGTTCTTAAGGTCAACTGAGTTCCAGGCTCTCCAATTGATTGAGCAGAAATTAACCCAATTGCATCTCCAGGAGTCACAAGTCCTTCATTGTATCTATTTAGAACAACTTCTACTAACTTTTTAGTTTTTGCATCACTAAAGCTTTTAGACTTTGCATAATCTTTTACTCTTTTTAAAATTAATTCAGGTAATTCTCTCATATATTTTTCACACATTTATTAATTTTTTTTCTTCAAATTTCAATTTCAGTTATATTTACTAGTTTATACTTTTTTCATTTTTACAGTCTTCAATTTTAATTTTTTTTCTTCAATTGTAATTTCTTCTTTTCATAATCTAAAGATTTTCTTTTAAAAGAAAGCTATTCGTGGAAGAAATTAATATTCTTTCCAAGATAAGCCTTTTCAGGGGATAACCCATCATCACCATAAACAAACTCTACAATCAAACCATCAGCTGTCTTTACTGAAAGGTCATCAGCAACAACAAGGTCCTTTAAAGCATTTGATAATCTTCTATACAGATAACCAGATACCTTTGTAGCAACACCAGTGTCAATCTCACCTTGTCTACCACCAATTGAGTGAATAAAGTATTCTTTAGGTGTCATTCCATTAAAGAAATTATTCTTAATAAACCCATAATCAACTAAGGCCTTTGTGCCAACAACATTAGAACTTAAAAATCTATCAGAGAACCCTGCTTTTGGTCTTCCTGTCCTAACTGTTACAAGCCCCCAAAACCCAACAATGTTAACAAGGTTTGTTACTCTTCCACGAGAACCTCCAACACTAGAAAGCATAGTTGTGTTGTTGTTAGAGATTTTTGTTTCATCAAACATCTCATTAAATTTAATTTCTAAAACCTTTTTAGAAATCTCATCTTTAGTTTCACTTGCTGCCTTAATCATCTCTAGCTCAAATGTTTCTTCTAATGTCTTTCCTGAGATTAAAGGCAAAGTTTTATTCTCAAATTTTCTAATAACTCCATTAGTTGTTGAAATTAGTTTTTTATATTTTTCATCAATTTCTACTTGTAAAAGATCAGGAGTCCTGTATTCATCTAGGGCAATTGTTAATCCTTTCTTTGAAACTGCATAAAATACTAATTTTGCTAACTTATAATAAAATTCAACAATATATTCTTTAGAATAGTGTCTAACCAAGACGTCAATTAGATTTTTAGGTTTATTAATTCTTTCATCAATAACTCCTGAAACAAGATTTCCTTTTTCAACCTTAAAATAACAATCATATTTTTCAACATCTTTTTTAGTTACCTTTCCTTTTACTTGTCTAACAACAGAATACATCTTGTTTTCATATTCTAGATTTAGATCCTTAGGAAGAATTTGACTAAATATTAATTTTCCAGAATACATTCCTCTTCCTCTATCAGCTGTTGGAAGTTGGGTAATTCCAATTGAATATAATAGGTCCATTGCTTCTTTTTTTGTAAACTCTGTGCTGTTCTTTGTTAAAAGATAACCACCTGAGATAAGGTCTTCTCCAGGAACAATTAATGGCTTTCCATCTCTCATAGACAATATATGTTGATTTGCCATCATTAGATTTTTAATTTCAGCAAGAGCAGCTTCACTCTGTGGAACATGAATCTGCATTTCGTCACCATCAAAGTCAGCATTGTAAGGTGGACAACTTATTGGGTTTAGTCTAAATGTCTTTCCTGGAAGTATCTTTACCTTATGCCCCATAATTGAGACTCTATGAAGTGTTGGTTGTCTATTAAAGATAATAACATCTCCATCCATCATCTTTCTTTTAATGGTGGAGCCTTCTTCCAAGGTGTCCAAGATGTCCTGTTTGTTTTCTTCAGTTACTAACTTTCTACGCCCACTCTTTGTTATAATATAATTTACTTTTCCAGAAGTGATATAGTCTTTAACTCTTGACAGATTCCAAGATGTTACTTTTTCAGGAACTGTTAAAATATCTGCAACTTCTTCAGGCACACCCACTTCATCAATTCCAATATTTGTTGATGGGGTAATTGTGGATCTAGATGCAGAATTTACTCTCTTTCCAATCAAGTTATATCTAAATCTTCCTTTCTTTCCCTTTAATCTTTGAGCAAGAGTATTTAATGCTCTTCCTGACCTATGTTTGGCAGGAGGCACACCAGCAGTGTTATTATCAAAGTAAGTTGTTATATTAAATTGTAAAAGATCCCAAAGGTCTTCAACAATTATCTGAGGAGCCCCTGCATTAATATTTTCTTGCAGTCTTCCATTAATTCTTACAATATTAAGTAGCATATGAGTTAAGTCACTCTCTGCTGTAATAACATTCTCCAAAGACAAGGATGGCCTAATTGAAACTGGAGGCACTGGTAAAACTGTGATTACAAACCATTGAGGTCTTAGTTTATCAGAATACCCAAACAAAAATAAATCTTTATCAGGAATCTTTAATAACCAATCAATAATCTCAGAAGGATAAAGTCTTTCTCCATCTAAAAAGAAGTTAGTTGGCTTATCTAATAATAATTTTGGAATTTCAGCTTGACAATGTGGGCATTTTTTAAGAGTCTTTGTTACAGAGGTAACTTCTTTTGTAATTTTTTCATGGTCTGTTGTTTCTCTAAGCATTGGATCAATATAATCATTTTCAAGTAAAATTCTACCACAATTTCTACAAGTATTTTGTAAAATAGAAAATATTTTGTCTGAAAATTTTGGGTGCATAACTGGTCTTACAAGCTCAATATGTCCAAAGTGTCCCGGACAATCTTTCATGTTATGCCCACAGGTCTTACATCTAAGCCCAGGAGAAATAACTCCTAAGTGAAGATCCATTACTCCTCTCTCAATTGGATATCCATCTTTATCATAAGTGTCTGACCTTGTGATCTCTACAGCTGACATCTTCCTAACTTGTTCAGGACTTAATAATCCAAATTCAATAGACTTAATTTTTTTAGTTCCCATAAATAATCTTTCTCTTAATCTTTATATTTAATCTATTTTGTCTCCAATTTTTAACTTTGGATAAACACCTAAAGCTTTTAGTTCATCTAATAGTAGTTTGAAACCATAACTAATAATTACTTTTTCAATGTTACCACCAGAGCATATAGGGCAATATTTTCTATTTCTAATTTTATCATCAACAGCTAAGATCCCACAATCAGAACAAACATATACTTCTAGTTCATCTGCTGAATCCATTAGTTTTTCATGAAGTAACATTGCAGCTCCATGTCCTACCAAAGCATCACTTTCCATCTCACCAAATCTTAGACCTCCACCTTTCTCTTTACCTTCAGTTGGTTGTCTTGTTAGTAATTGGACAGAACCTGTGTCTCTTGCTTGTATCTTGTTAGTAACAACGTGGTATAGTCTTTTAAAAGAAATTGGACCTACAAAGATTGGCATCTCTATTTTTTCACCAGTAACTCCATCATAAAAGGTTTCCTTTCCATCTTCTCTAAAACCATAATCTTTTAACATCTTAAAAATTGATTCTTTGTCAGAATAGAAAGGAGTACCATCAATCTCTGTTCCTGACAATGCTCCTGCCTTTGCAGCAATTGTTTCAAACATGTGCCCAATTGTCATTCTTGAAGGAATTGAGTGTGGGTTTAAAATAAAGTCAGGTTTCATTCCATTCTCACTAAAAGGCATGTCAGCCTCATCAACCACAGCCCCAACAACACCTTTTTGCCCGTGATGTGAGGAAAATTTATCTCCAACTTGTGGAATCAATTCAGTTCTAACCTTAACTTTACAAAGTCTAATTCCTCCAATTGTTTGAGAAAACATAACTCTGTCAACATGCCCTTCTAGATGCTTTCTAGAAGTAATTGAGGATTCTCTTCTGTCTTCAGAAACAACTCCAAATTCAGATATTTCTTCAACAAATCTAGGAGGAGAAGTTAAACCAATAATTACTCCACCCTTAGGAATATTTACTTCTAAATTTGAAATTCCATCAAGTCCTAAATTAGCATATGCTTCTTCCCCTCTAAACCCTAAAGTGGTCTCTGTAGGAATTGTAAATTCGTCTGCTTGACCTGAAGGATATCTATTTTCTTGAGCAGAATAGGATCTAAAATAAAAGGATCTAGACAGTCCTCTCTCAACTGCTCCTTTGTTCAAGATCAAGGCATCAGTCATGTTAAAGCCTTTATAGGGCATGATTGCAACAACTGCATTTTGGATCATTGGTCTTTTATCAATTTTTAATAATTTTTCTGTTCTTGTAGTCACTAGTGGTTTTTGTGGGTAATATAATAAATGCATTTCTGTATCAAATCTATTTCTATAATTAACAGCAGGAAGACCAACAGCTTGTTTAAAGATCTTTGCACCAAAGATTGCTTTTCCAGCCATGTTATGTTGAGCAAAAGGGATCATGGATGTTATTACACTAAAAATTGCAGTTCCTGAAATCTCTAAGTGTGTGTGTTGTGGGGTAATCTCACTTTCATCAAGGGCAACTAAAGTATTTTCTTCCTCTTCAGCATCAAGATACTCAATCATACCTTTTGAGATTAGGTCTTGCCAGGATAATTTATTATTTTTTAGATCCTCTAAAACTTCTTTAGTTATTTTTGATTTTCCATTTTCTAAAATGATTACAGGTCTTTGTAATCTTCCACTATCTGTGTTTATATATAATTCATTAGTTGGTTGGTCATAGGAGATGTTAATCTCATCATCAATAGCTCCAGTCCTTCTTTTATTAATTAGATCATTTTTCAACTTTAGAGGGTTATTATGAAAACCAACCAAACTTCCATTTATATAAATTTTACATTTGTTAATACCCATTTTTTTCACATCTTTTAATTTTCTGTTTTTTAAATTATTTTTTATCTTAAATTATTTTTTATCTTAAATTATTTTCTATCTTAAATTATTTTTTATCTTAAATTATTTTCTATCTTAAATTATTTTCTATCTTAAATTGCCTGTTTTTAAATTTCTAATTTTATTCAAATTAAAGATTAAAAATTTAAATTCTAAAAATCATTTAATTTTAATTTCTTCAATATCAATGTCCTTTAGAATGTTTACATAATTAACATCTGTTGTTACCCTTGCCATCAAAGATAGATTTTTAGACAAACCACAGTTAGGTCCATCAGGGGTCTCAATTGGACAAAGTCTACCCCAGTGGGTTCCATGAACATCTCTTGCTTCATAAAGTTCTCTTTGTGAATCTAAAGTTGATTTTATTTTTCTCATATTTGTTAATGGTGCAACATAATTGATTCTGTCCATAAAAGCACAAACCCCTGTAATTGAGCCAACCCAAGTCCCTGTGCTTACAGCAAATCTTATTCTTTCTGAAATTGCTTCAGGTCTAATCACAGTTGTAATATTTAATTTTCTATGTCTTGAAATTGTTCTATCAATTTGGAATTTTAAATCATTTACAAAATGTTTAAATGCATATCTAAATAGATTCTCCATTAACTTTCCAGTCATCTCTAATCTTTTGTTAGAATAATGGTCTTTGTCTGCATCTGGTCTTAGGTTGTATGCCTTTTCAATAATCTTTGTTGCCATAGTTATTAGGTAATAGGCTTTTGCAGATCTATCCTTTTTATTCTGACCAATATGTGGAAGTAAAAATGAATCAATAACTTCTTGTGCTCTTCTAAGTCTATAAGCTTGGGTTTGGGAAGGAGCAACAGCTTTTCCAATCTTGTCTAAAGCATCTTGTTCAGAAACACATTCAATTTTATCTAAATTTAATAAGATTTCATTTCTAATCAATCTATCGTCACTAAAAAGATCTAAAATTTCTTTAGGCTTAACAACACCTAAGGCATTTAACAGATCAATTAATGCTAACTTTCTAGGAGATGAAGGAAATGAGATATATAAAAGTCCTTCTATGTTTCTTTCAATTTTAACTTTTCCTTTAAAAGCTCCCTTTACAGAGATTACTTGTGCTTTTACAAGTCCGTCACTTTCTGTTAACAAGATTTTATCTAAGGCTAAAACTTCTTGAGTAATTAATGCTTTCTCAGAACCATTGATTACAAAGTATCCACCTAAGTCCATTGGATCTTCTCCAAAGTCAATTAGGTCTTGTTCATTAACCCCATAAAGATTACAATATTTTGATTTTACAAGAATTGGAATTTCTCCAACATATGTTCTTTTTTCATCAATCAGCACATCTTTTCTATAAAGTGCAATATCTAAATAAATGGACCCAGCATAAGTCATGTTTCTTTGCCTTGCTTCCATTGGTGTTAGTCTTACTCTCGCACTTCTGTCTGCTTCTACAATTTCTGGTCTTGTAATCTCTACATTTGATAGTTTAATTTTTACATTATTATTACATTCAACAACTCCGCTTTCCTCAACAATCTCTGTAACCTTTTCTTCAATAAATTGATCAAAGGATTTTAATCTTTGATATATTGGTCCAGCTTGTTTATAATATGATTCTACTATTTCCCATTTATCCATCTAAAGTCACATTTTTTTTAATTTTATTTAATTTTTTAATTTTTATATTCTTTGCAATTTTTATTAATTTTAATTCTTTATAATTTCTATTATTTGTAATTTTTATTAATTTGTAATTATTATTTATTTGTAATTATTATTTATTTGTAATTATTATTTATTTGTAATTTCTAAAAATAAAATACTATTTAACAACTCTTCTATAATATTCTACATCTCCAATAATATTGTTCTTTCTAATAATCTTAATAACATCGCCCTCATTTAGCTCTAAATGTCTAATTGCAGGATCAGCTATAAAAATAAGTGGTAATTTGTCTGTAGAGATTTCTTTCTTTTCTAAAATCTCAACTTCTTCTTTTGTTAACAAGATATGTTCTGGTATAAAGTTATGAACAATCTCATCTTTAACTCTTCTCTGTCTTCTAACCTTTCTAACACTCTTCTTTTTTAAAGTTGCTTTTTTAATTTTAATAGTTTCAGTTTTTTCTTTTTCAGCCAAAGTAAACACCTTAAATTTTATTTATTTTAATTTACATTAATTTTTAATTATTAATTTCTATTAATTATTATTTATGTTAAAATTGAAAAGCTGCTCTCATAAATAGGAGTTAAAGTTAAGTTATAATTAGAAAATATATTTTTTTCAAAAATTCTTGAGAATAATAGATAGAGAGATGATAATAAGAGCATAAAGTAATATGGTTGCAAAAACTTTATAAATAGAGATGTTTTTTTAAGGAAAAAATTGATTTTTGGCAATCTTAAAAAAGAAGTAAACAGACTACAAATTAATTTAAAAAAAGGAAGTTATTTAAAGATAACGAAGTATATTTTAATTAAGTAATTTAAAATTAAAATTAATAATTAAAAGGAGAAATTTGTGATCAAATATGCAGAGAATACCAACAGGTGTAATTGGCTTTGATGAGTTAATACAGGGAGGAATCCCAAAAGGTGCAACAGTCTTAGTTCCAGGTGGTTCAGGATCAGGAAAAACATTATTTGCAACAACATACATTTATGAAGGTGCAAGAAAGTTTAGTGACCCTGGTTTGTTTGTAACTGTTGAAGATAATCTCAAAAATATTGTGTGGAACATGGAGAACTTTGGTTGGGACATTAAGTCTTTAGAACAAAAAAATCTTATGAAGATCTATAGAATGCACATTGATCCAAGAAAACCTGTAGAACCACAAATTGATAAAGAACTTGACATTATTACTTCAATGGTTAAAGACATTAGTGCTGTGAGATTAACAGTTGACTCAACAACTGCCTTTGCTGCGTGGTTAAGTGATCAAGGAAAATTAAGAAACCTGTTGTTTAGATTTTCTGATTATCTAAAGGATTTAGATTGTACAACAATGCTAACTTCTGAGACTGCAGGAGGACCAAGGGACTTTAGTGCTTATGGTGTTGAGGAGTTTGTTGTTGATGGAATTTTTGCTATGTACTTTATACCTCCACACAGATCTATTTTTATTAGAAAATTAAGAGGTACAAAACACTCTCTAGCAGTTCATCCTTGCTCAATAACATCAAATGGAATTGAAGTTAATCCTAAAGATGAGGTTATGTGGAGTGCTATAAAGCAATATTAATGATTTCTTTTAAAACTAAAAAGTTTGAAAAGAAATTGAAAACTTAAGAAAAATTGAAGAAAAAATAAAATTGAAATTTGGAAATGAAAGGCAAATATTTTTCCTTCTCTCTTTCTCTTTTTTAAAAAAATTAGAAATTAAAAAAAGTTAACCCTGAAGCTCATAAAGCCTTTGAATTTCTTCCTGAGTTGTTGTCTGCCTATCATTTTTGTCATCCCTTAATCTTACAAATCTTGGAAATCTTAAAGCCAAACCTTGATTAAGATCTTGATCATAACAAACAGTATGGACTGTGCTTCTTGTGATCTCATCAAAATTAATCTCAACTACAATTTTTGGCAAAACATAAACATCAGCATCAATGTTTGTTACAAGGTAACTAGGTCTCTTTTCTAGCTTTGAAGTATCTAAAAGATTTTTCAGTTCCAATAACACTTCATCTGTTAACCCAGTACCTAACTTTGCAATTGTGTAATAGTTGTTAGTCTCTTTATCAAAAACAGCCATCAATAAGGCTCCAATGCCATCTGACCTTCTTCCCTGCCCATAAAATGCCCCCACTATAACAGCATCAATAGTGTCTAAAGAGTTTGACAAATATGATTTTTTAAACTTAATCCAATTAAAACCACGAGAACCAGCTCTATAGCTAGAGTCAATGTCCTTTACAATAATTCCTTCAAACCCAAGCTCTATTCTTGAATTAAAAAAATCCTCAAGTTCTTTTAAAGAATTTGTAATTATAATTTCTGTTGGTTTTATAATTTCACTAATATCAAAATATTTTTCTAAAATTTTTCTTCGTTCATAATTTCCAAGGTCAGTTAAATATTTACCATCAAAATAAAGGATATCAAAGACTTTTAAATGAAGTGGTAGTTTTTTTGATTTTTCTAAAATATTATATTTTCTTTTTCTTTGCATAGTTATTTGAAAATTGTGATATTTTTTGTTTTCAAGATCATATGCAATTGCCTCACAATCAATTATAAAATCATACTCTATTTTTTTAATCTCTAAGACAACATCAGGAAACATAGAGGTTATGTCTTCTTCATTTCTTGAAAATATTTTAACAGTATTTTTAAATTTATGAATCTGTTGTCTAAACCCATCAATCTTTGAATCAACAATAAACAGTTTATTATCTTTTCCAACTCTTTCTATAATTTCTGAAAAGCTTTTAGCTCTTTCACATAATGCTGGCTTAAATGGAATGAATGGTTTTATGTTTAATTTATCTACTTTATCAATTCCCTCTTCTATAAAGATCTTAGCAATCAATCCAAGATCAGAGATTAGATCATATTTGTCAGAAAGAATTTTTCTAACTTCCTTTTGATCTCTAGAAGGTTCTAGAAAAGAAAGAGCATCAATAATTGTTGAGTCTGAAAAGCCCAACCTAAAAGAGATTGGAAACCTTACAAGATACTTTGCAGAGATTTTATCTAAATTAAATAAAATTGATTCAAATAATTTTAATTTTTTTTCAATAGCTCCCTTTCCTTCAATTGCGGAGATCTTTTCTAAAGTTGAGTAGACGTCTCTAAAGCTTAGTTCTTTTTTAAAAAGTGTGCTTTGTTTTTTGTTAAGCTCTGTGTTGTAAATGACTAGACCAACATCTCCAAATTTCTGGAATTGTTTTTTAATGGTGGAAAGGTTTTGTCCAAGATATCGTGAGACTAAAGATAAAACAGTTGAGAGTCCAATGTTTAGCTCTGTTCCTTTATAGGAGGGACCAATCTCTCCTTTACAAAAGTAGACCAAATCCTGCAAGTCTTTCACATCAATTTCTAGAAAAAGTTTAGAAAGAATTTGTGCAATTTCTAAGCGACTGTTTGTGTTTTCTAATTTATTAAAATATAAACAAATATTATTAAAGTCCATATTAAATATATGAATGAAAAAGTTTAAAAGAAGAAGAACCTAATAGCTCTTTGAGACATAAGCCATACAATTTGATTTCTTACCACAGACTATACAGATTGCATCTTCGTTTGGTAAGTCTTCATAATCCATTCTTGTACCTCTTACTTCTCCACCCTTAGTGTCTGCTTTAATCTCATCAGCACAAGCTTTCCCTTCCATCTCAATTGAGCAGATTGGAACTCTTGCAACTTTATTTTCATCAAGTACTTCTTTAAGGTCATCATAGGTGTAGACTGTTACAATTTTACTTTCAAAAAATTCATCTGCTTGTTCTCTTAGATTATCTGTAAATTCTTGTGAGATTTTTTTAATATCATCATACAAGTCAGCAATAAATATTTTTTCTTTAGTATTTAAATCTCTTCTGTAAACTGTAACTACACCTTCAAGAATATCCTTAGGACCAATTTCAATTCTTAGTGGTATCCCTTTCATCTCACTATAACTAAATCTTTCTTTTGGAGTTTTTTCTTTCTGATCATCAATTCTTACTCTATAACCTAGTTTGTCTAGGTCTTCTGCAATATCCAAGCACAACTTTTCAACCTTCTCATTGTCAGCAGTACTAAAATATAAAGGTAAGATTATTACCTGTGTTGGTGCTAGATCAAAAGGTAACCTTAAACCATTCTTGTCTCCATGAACAGAAATAAGTCCACCATAGATTCTTGAGATTGCAGGACCATAACAGGTTCCAAATGGGAATTTTAGTTGTTCATCTTTATCTTTAAATTTAACATTAAATGTTTCTGTAAACTTTGTTCCAAGTAAATGAGTGGATGGTAATTGTAACATTTTTCCATTTGGTAAAATGGTGTCTGCTGCATAGGTGTTTATTGCTCCTGGAAATTTATCCCATTGAGGTCTTTTAAAAAATAAGAATGGAATTGCAAATTCTTGATGAAGCATAGCCTCTGTAATCTCCATGTCTTCTAAAACTTGTTCTTTTGCTTCTTCTAGAGTTTCAAATAGGTTGTGTGCTTCAAACCAATAGAACTCTCTACCTCTAATAAATGGTTTTGTTGCTTTTGAATCATATCTAAAAACATTTGCTCTTTGGTATGTCTTTAATGGTAGATCTTTATAGCTCTGAACCCAGTAACTAAACATAAAATAAAAAGCTGTTTCTGAAGTTGGTCTTAAAGCATACTTTTGTTCAAAGTCTTCATCTCCATGTTTTGTTACCCAAAAGACTTCAGGGCTAAAACCTTCAACATGCTCTGATTCCTTTAAAAAGTTTTCTTCAGGAATTAATGTTGGCATCATCACTTGTTGGTGACCAGTTTCATTTAGAAAATCTTCATAGATTCTAAACATCTTTGACATTGAAAAAACTGACCAAGGTCTAAAGACAACAAAGCCTTTAATATTATATCTGATGTCTGCTAGTTCTGCTTTAAATATAATATCATTAAACCAATCATTAAATTCTTCAATTTCAAAATCTTTACTTGAGGCCATTTTTTATTCACAATTTTTTATTTTTTTTAGTTTTAAATTTTAATTGTTATGCTTTTATTTGTTCAAACAATATATACTTAGAAACAATATATTTATAAAATACATTTATAAAAACAAAAAAGAAAAATTAAATAAAGATTATTTAAATCCACTTCTTATAGTTTGTACAAAGGCTAAGTCTTTAGGATATCGATCGCTTAATTTTTTTTCAAGTACAGGCAATTCTTTTTTATAGGCTGCAACAAAGTTGGAAACACCTTCAGCTGCGTCTTTGTCTCCAGCTCTACTAAAACTTCTCTTTAGACCTTCTGCATTATTAAGATAATCATTCATGTTTACAAATTTTTTTAAGTCTATACTTGATTGAATAAGTCTATCCTTTAAATCTGTTAGTAACTTAAAATAAAGAGTGTCCCTTTTAACTGATTCATTTTCTTTAAGAATTCTTATAAGGTTCTCAGCTATAAGTTTATTATCTTTTAACATTGAGGATAACGTCTTTTGAACTTCTTGTCTTTTGTAAACAGTTTTAGAATTTAATACTTTTTCTATAAATTTATTAAAAATAATTCTTTCTTTTTTTAAATGTTTTGGAAAATTAGTTTTTTTTAATCCCTCATTAACTTTTTGTTTATACAACTTATATTTTTTCTCAAATCCTTTTTTGAGTTTTTCTTCTTGCTGTATTTTTTTTTCTTCTAAGACTTTTTTTGCAAGTTTATCTTGTACTTTTTTCCTGCTTTCTAAAAGTCTTTTCTTTACAAGCCCTTTATTACGTGTTTTGTTTTCTAGTTCTGAGAATAAGTTTAATTGAGTACCAGATTTACCTTTCTTAGCTCCACCAACAGGCGGTTTTCTAGAACCCATAAACATCAATTTTTTAAAAGTAAAAATTAAATGGGACTGCCCCGATTTGAACGGGGGTCGAAAGCTCCCAAAGCTCACATGCTAGACCAGACTACACCACAGCCCCATTTTAATAATATAATTATGTAACAATAAGTTTATAAACTATGTTTCTTTATTTTTAAGAATTCCATTCCTGCCAATATTTATTAAAATAATCTGTATACTGCATAGCTATGTTTGAGTCATTAATAAACACTAGACTCTCATCATTATTTTCAGTACCATTTACTGAAAGATTTAAAGATCCAGTCATAACTATTTTATTATCAATTACACAAAACTTATTATGCATGTTGTTTGGATTGTTGTCAACTATTACGGGAATATTTAGATCCTCTAGCTTTTGATATTCAGAATAACCTATAGAATTTCTTTTTTCAAAAATAAATCTTTTCTTTGAATCTAAATTTTTTATAATTTCTGTAACTGAGTCTAAAGTATAACTAAAATACATACAGTCAAGAGAAACATTTGAATCCTCTAAATAATCTTCAACATGGTATAGACAATTGTCTTCTGGACAAAAATAAATCTCTGAATTTCCAAAGTCCTTTGCATAAATTTCAGAAGAGACTTGTGGACTAAATTCTCCATCAAAGAAAGTATCTATCTTTCTAGTAAATTCTTTTGCAACTTCTTTGTCTTCAATCACTAGAACATTATTATTATTTTTATAAGCTCCATTTAATGTAAAGTTCATAGACCCAACCCAAACAATCTTACTATCAAAAACACAAAACTTATTGTGCATGTAGGAAGAATCAACAGAATTTGTAATTACAGACATATTTGAATCTTTAATTTTTCCAATCAAGGAATATTTGCTTGAAGATCTCTCAGCATCACTAACAAATCTAACTTTTACATTTCTTTCTAAATTAGAAGTAATTAAAGCATCAGTGACTGCATCAAGGGTAAGGTCATAAACTGCACAATCAATTGTTTTTTTAGAGTTACTAATTAAGGTTATTAGTTTTTCTTCACAATTGTCTTCTGGACAAAAGTAAACTTCTGTTGGTAGCTTTCTGTTTTTAGACCCATAGACAATTCTGTTTTTTATGTCACTATAGGTATTTTCTGTTTTACTAACTATGGAGTTAAGATCCACCACAGAGTTAAAATCTATAATTGAATTTTTGTCTTTTAGATCATCTTGCTTGTTTGAGTCACTTCTAAAGTTATCAATAACATCATCTACAGATTTGTCCTCACTTGAAATAAAAGACACAACAATCAAAGCTAAAACAAATATTCCAATAACCCAGCTTAAAATCCTAATAACATTCATATCTTTATCCTTCTTCTTCTTTTTTAAAATATATTATATTATTTTTTTCAAATTATTTTATTTGGTCTTAATTTAATTTTATTTGGTCTTAATTTAATTTTATTTGGTCTTAATTTAATTTTATTTGGTCTTAATTTAATTTTATTTGGTCTTAATTTAATTTTATTTTTAATTTGTTTACAAATTATTTTATTTTAAAAATTATTCTTATTAACAGATCTTACCTTGGAAAAGAATCTTTCCTCCTCCTTTAATACTTTTGGACAATTTCTCTTCAAGTTCACTCTTTAATTCTTCAATACTGATTTTTGAGTTTGGACCTTTCCAAATAAAGACATTACCATTATTATTATAGATAGCAATAGATTTGTCCTTAGCTTTATCTACTTCTGTAACTTTTTTAAAGATCTTTAATATCTCAACACTATCTAAATTGAATTTTGCAATTACTTTTTTGTGCTCAGTATCAATTATGTTACTGCTTTCATAGTTTGCAATTCTGTACCTTAAAGAATCAATTTCTTTTCTTTGCTCTTTCCATTCGTTAAAGAAAGTATTAATTGTTCTTGGTAACTCTAGAGGAGAAATTGACAAAACTTCACTTGCCTTATTTAATAGTATTTCTTGATTTTTAATAAATTTTAGTGCTGACTTGTAGGTTGTAAAGGTAATTCTTTCAACACCATCTTGAACAGAGTTTCTTTTAATTATCTTACAAAGACCTGCCATAGAGGTGTTATCTAAATGTAGTCCTGCACAAGCCTGAACATCAATGCCTGGAATTTCAATTATTCTTAAGGAGTTTCCTGGAATTGCCCCACCTTGATAAAGCCTAAACCCATATTTTTTTTCTGCATCATCTTTTAAAAGTTCAAAAATATTTACCTTATGTGCTTGAAAGATCCAATCATTTACTAGATCTTCAATCAATACCAACTCTTGGTCTGTAATTGTCTTATAATGAGTAACATCCAAGTGAGCTTGGTTAACATCCTTATAAGCTCCTGCCTGCCAAATATGTTGCCCAAGTATTCTTTTACAAGCTGCATTAAGTAGGTGGGTGGTTGTGTGCTGTGCTCTAAGTTGTCTTTGTCTAATATCGTCAACTATGCAGATAGCAGAGTGTCCAACATTTAATGTTTTTTCTTTATTGTCTAAAAGATGTAAGATTTTTCCTTCAAAGTTATAAACCTCTCCAACTTCAAAGTTTCCATTAATTGTTCCTTTATCATAAACCTGTCCTCCTCCTTCTGGGTAGAAAACAGTTTTGTCTAAGATCACAAATTTCTTTGAGGAAAAGATTACCTTAGAAACACATTCAGTTTCTCCTAAGTAATATAATTTTAAAGTATTTGGTAGAGCTTTGATTATTTCTATATTTTCTTTGTCTAAAATCTTATCTAAAAAGCCGTTGTCTTTTCCTGATTTTCCTGTAGAGTTACTTTCTGAAATTTCTAAATAATAATCTGATGGAAAATTAATTTTTTTATTTAATTTTTTAGAAGCTTCTAAAATTTGTTCTTTTGTAATTCCATCACTTCTGTAAAGAGTAACAAGGTCTTTTGTTTGGAGCTCTTTTTTTGAGTTAAGTAAGATGTTAAGTTTTGATTTTGCTTTCTCTTTACTTATTAAATATTTATTATGTTCTTGTTCTAAGACATCCTTTGCTGTTTTTAAACCAAACTTTATGGTTGGGTCAAAATTTTCTAAAGACTTTACATGAATCTCAAATATCCTATTAAAGTCTAATTTAAAATCAAATTTATAATCAATATCAAATAATCTTCTTGCAATCATTCTTAGGTTATAGCCTCCTCCAGAATTACTTGGTAAAAGTCCATCTGTGGAAGTGTAAAGTAATGTTTTTGTATGGTCACAAACAGCATATAAAGCATGGATTGGTTCTAAGATATCAAATAGTTCTTCTTTAGTGTACCCAAGTTCTTTTGCAACAAGGTCCTTTGCAACTTCAACATCATTAACTTCATCTGCATTTAATCTGCTTGAAATTCTATAAAAGTCACTCAATAGTTTATTATCAAATTTAATTTTTGTATATTTTTTTAAATAATCTAAAAGTTCTTTAAAAGTAACATCATAGCTTGTAGGTGTACCGTTTGTGTACCATGCAAGTCTTTCAAAACCAGCCCCCATATCAATTATTGGTTTTTTTAGTTTTTCATAATTATTATTTCCTAAGTCTAAAAATTCCATAAACACACAATTTCCAAGCTCAACTCCGTTTGCAAAATATTCCATACAAGGTCCAAAATAACCTCCACCTTCCCAAACGTCTTCCTTAAAGATTAGATCTTTCTCTCTAACTCCAATTACTTTTGTTAGATATTGAAAGTCTAAAGATAGCGCTTGATCTTTCCAATAGGGTTTTTTTGGATCAGAATTAAAAGCATGTTGTCCAAACATAACAAATGTTGTATAGTGTGTTCCAGTAACTCCAACATTAGAAACATCTCCAAACCTAATTGCTGTCTGTGGCACAATTAAAGGGTCTGCTGGAGGCTTAACCTCTCCATTAACAACATATGGTTGAAAATCAATAATTGAGGCATTTGTAAAATAAAGATCATTTCTCCATCTTGGAATAACAGGATAACGAGGAATTGAGGTGTGTTCATTTTTTATGAAAAATTCTTCTATCTTGTTCCAAGTTTCTGTATAACTATATTCTTTAGTTTTCTTTCCAATAAATGTGTTTCCAACACAGGAAGAATCTGCACAGATGTCTTTTCCTTTATCTAGTGTCCAGAATGGTTTTTTACAAGACTTACATATTTTTCTTTCATACCCAAGATTGGTTAAGGCTTTTACCTCATAATGTTTTTTCCAATCTTTTTCAAAAAGGGGCCTTACATTTTTTTTTAGTTCTGTTTCTGCCATAATTATCACAAGCTAAACACCGCACAAAGATAGTGCATAAGTTTCATCTTTATCAAAAAATACTTTAGTGTTAAAAAATTTATTTAATATTTTTTTAAATATTGGTTTGCTGTATTTATAGGAGATGCCAGTAACTATATAATCTCCTTTTTTAAATTCAATTTTTTGGTTATTATTTGTAATTGTTTTATTTTTATTCAAAACATAGAACATTTCAATTCTTGATTCTTTTTCTATAAATCTACAATCAAAATTAATATCTTCTTTTTTAAGACTAATAAGGTTTATCATTGGGTATAGAAAATTGTCAATTTCTTTAGTCTTATAACTACTTACTTCATCAAACTCAGGATTATAGATTCCGTTTCCAATAATTAAGATGTCTCCTTTCTTCATACTCTTTCTTATTGCTTGAAGAATAATGTCTCCTTTAAAATTCCCCATGGTATTACCTAAGAACAAATAGATGTTTCTTTTAAAATTGGAATCTCTAAAAAGTGAAGTAACATTTTCTAAGTTTTCAAAATCTGAAATATTCCAGTTAAGTTCAACAACTTCACTTACTTTTAATTTTCTTATGTTTTCTGAGGCTTTTTTAACCATGTAAGAGCTAATATCTATTGGGCAGTATCTAATATTAAAATGATTAGATAGTTTTTTAATAAATAAAGAAGCTTTTTTTCCATCTCCACAACCAATGTCAACAATATTGTATGCCTTTGCTCTTAACTTAACTAAGATTTCATTAAAATTAGAATCAATTAAATTAATTTCATTTTCTGTTAAGGACTTTGAATAATTTATATTATTTTCTAGATCTAGAAAACCTTGAGCTTGTTTAGGGGTAAGGTACCAAAGTTTAGAGTCACTTAAATCCCACACTCTAGTTTTTCCTTCTAATCTGTATTTGGTTTTAATTAGTTGTTGGAAAATTGAATCGTTTATCATATAATTTCACTTATAGATTATAAATATATTTATGTAATTATATATATTAATATGTATTATTTTTAAAGGTTTTTGCATTTTCTTAAAATTGGGGTAATGTGGTTTTTCAAGAGGAAGGTTATTTCTTTTTAGAAAAATATTTTAAATTACAAATTATTAATTAAAAAAATAAGAAATTAGGTCAATGTTTAGTAAAGGTAGGATAATAACAACTAAAATTAATAAAAATAATAATGTGGAGAAAAAAATTAAAAGTAATTTAAAGATTTTAAATTCATCTTTCTTTTTTGGAAGGTTTTTTGTTTCTAATTTTTTTTTTAGAAAGTTATTTGAAAGGTTATCAATTGGAATTTCCTTTTTAACAATTGGTGGTTTTTTGGTAGGTCTACTAACTAAAGAAAGATCATATTTCTTTTCAGAGGTGTTACTTGTAGAGATTGCAGAAATTGAGGCATAATGTTTTGTTATATCATCTCTATTGTTTTTGGTGTTATTTATGTTTTTAGAATCATCTTTAGTTTCTGTGCTTTTAGTTTCTTTTTTTTTAAAATCATCTTTATTTTTAGAATCAGAGCTTTTAGGTAAAGAAGCTTCTTTGTCCTTTAATTTTGAAAAATTATCTTGAGTAGGTATTTCTTTTTTGTTTTTAAATTTAATTTCAGAAACAATATATGCTTTTTCAAATATTTCTTTTGGTATTTCTAGATTATTGTCCACAGTTAAAAAAGTGTATATCTCTTCTTTCTTTTTACCTTTCTTAATCTCATCTAAGATAAAATTAACTAAATCCGAATCAACCATCTAAAATCACAAATAACTTAACAATTGTCTATAACTAAAGTATATTTTGAACCTAAATCTGTTGGGCAAAAATAACCTATAGATTTATTATACTCACAAGCAAAAATTGCATCTATATATTGGTTATTGTTTAATTTCACATTATACACACAATATTTTGTAGGGGTATTAACTTCTTTTGATTCATCTAATAGTCTTATACTATAACCTGTAGGACTATTTAGTTTTAAAAATAAAAAAAGAAATAAAATAAACAATACAAGCAATATAATAAAAAGAAATATTTTTGATGTAAATAATTTTTTAAAAGCCATAAAATCATCTTTTTTATAATAAATAAAGTAAGTTGGAAAGATTTTTAAAGGTTGTTAAAAGTTTTTGAGGGAAAGCAACAATAGATTCGATTGAAAATAATTGAAAATTAAAATTGGAAATAAAATCTTGAAATCTAACTTCTATTTAAAAAAGAAGTCTTTCAGGCAAGAGACTTCTAACAGCTCTTCCTTTCCTGTCATAAGGTTTTTAATTTTAATTCTGTTTTCTTTAATTTCATCATTTCCTAAAAAACCAACAAAGGGAATTTTTAGCTTGTCTGCATAATCTAAATTCTTACTTACAGACTTGTTCATAAGGTCAATGATGGTTGGGATATTTTGCTCTCTTATCTTTTGAGTTATTGAAATTGCAGAGTTTATATTTTCTTTACCAATTGGGATAACAAATAACTTTGCAGTTGTTGATGAGCCTAACCCATCCCTTTTTTTTATAATCTCCATTATTGGCTCTAGTCCAAAGGAGACCCCAGTTGCTGGAAAAGAGGACTCTTCTTTATTTAGGTACTTGCCTATCATGTTATCCCATCTCCCACCACCAGCAATAGATGAGTCCATGATTATTGTATTTTTTAAAAACACCTCATAGATTGGTCCTGTGTAATATCCAAGACCTCTTGCAAGGGATGGTAAAAATAAATAATCTACTTTAAAGCTTTCTAGGTATGAAAATAATTCAGTTAGTTCTTCAACACCTCTTTTAAGGTTTGCAACCTTAGAATCTCCAATTGCGTTTTTTATTTTCTCTAATTTTTCTAAGTTACTTCCCTCAACTAACAACACCTCAAGTAACTTTTCACATTTCTCTTCAGCGATTCCTTTTAAGATTAATTCTTTTTTTACTTCTTTTCTCCCTATCTTTTTAAGTTTGTCAATTGTTATAATTGTTGTTATTTTTTTGTCTTTTGGTATTTCTATAACTTCCATTATGTCTTCTAATAACTTTCTACTATTAATCTCAATTACAACATCTAAATTTAATTTTTTAAAAACAAATGAAAGTAAAGAGATTATCTCTGCGTCTGCAAGTGTAGAACTTACTCCAACAACATCAACATCACATTGATAAAATTCTCTATACCTTCCAGCTTTGATAGGCCCATCTCTAAAAACAGAACCTATCTGGTATCTTTTAAATGGTAGTTTTGTTTGGGGGTTCATTCCAATATACCTAGCTAAAGCAAAAGTAAACTCATACCTTAAGCCTAAGTCTCTTTTCCCTTGATCTTTAAATCTATAAATTTCACTAACAGCATCAGAGTCACTTCCTGCTCCAAACTTTGCTTCTAAAACATCAAGTCTTTCAATTGTTGGTGTCTCTAATGGTGAGTAACCATAAATCTCAAAGGCTTCTTTTATAATGTTAATAACATCCTCTCTTAATATCTTTTCTGCAGGAGGAAAATCTCTAAAGCCTCTTGCCAATTGCAATTCTAATTTTTCACTCATTTTTAATTCCTCTGTTGTAACCTATAGATTATAGATAATCAAAAAATTTAAAAAAGGGTCTACACCGGGATTTGAACCCGGGCCAGGAGATCCACAGACTCCTATGCTAACCAAGCTACACTATATAGACCATTTTAACACTTATAAATAACAATTCCTTTTTTTAATAGTATAATTTTTACAAAATCTTTAAAGCCTAAAGATTTTCTAACAGAAGAAGGGATAGTTATTCTCTTTTTAGAATCTAGGGTGATGGGGATATGATGAGTTGTTATTTATAACAAAGTAAGAATTATTTAAATCAAATTCATAACTAAGGCAAGAATTATCTTTGAAGTTATTTAAAATATTAGAAGACAATCTTATTCTTCCTTTTTCATCTATTTTATATATCATCATATCACTTTTTTATTAATTGTATATAAATAATAAATGAAACGAATGTTTTTAAAGACTTTGTGGGAATTAAAAAAAAGAAATATACTAAAAATGTTTTAAAATTAGAAACTTTAATTTAGGATATATGTTAATTCTATAACTAAATATATGGTTGTAAAATTTCATATTATTTTATATATATAAAATATGAAATATAAAAAAAAGAAAAAAAAAGGAAAAATAAAAAACTTATAAAAAGTTTTTACTTGCCTTAAACTTTACAACTTTCTTAGCTGCAATCTTTATAGCTTTTCCTGTTTGTGGATTTCTTCCCATTCTTGCTGCTCTTTTTTTAACTTGGAAAGTTCCAAATCCAACCAATTGTAATTTTCCATCTTTTTTTACAATCTTTGTCATTGTGTCTAATGTTAAATCAAGCAATCTACCTATTTCTGCTTTAGAGTAATCTGCTTTCTTTGACATTTCTTCTATTAAAGTACTTTTATTCATATCTTCTCTAACCCCCTATTTTATCATTATAGATATAATAGTAATTGTAACTATATATAAATAAAAACCTTTTTAAATACTTTGGTAAAAAACCCCCAAAATAGGGTTTTTAACACAGATCTATTGGGATTTGAACCCAAGTTATAAGCTCCGCAAGCTTATGTGCTATCCAGACTACACTATAGATCTTAAACAAAAATACTACTTTTTCCTTGAAAGAGTTGAGGTTCCCCAAAAGAAAACAGACACTAATCCAAATCCTAAAAACAAATAGAACATCATAAGGCTTGCTGTTAAATATAGATATTTATAGATTAAGAAATAAGATAAAACCCCTGTAATTATAAAAGTTAAAACATTATTTCCAATTGCTTGAGAAGTATTTTCATAAATAAAAAATACCAAGATCGCCATAATCACATACTTAACAATTGGAAAAGCAATCATTGCACCAGGAACAACTAACACCGCCAAGACTGTTACAATTAAGATTTTTGCAATTAAAGGTACTCCCTTAAAAACTCCAAAAATACCTCCTCTTTGTCCCATCATAAAAGATCATCTTCCTGGTCTTTTCCTTGCACTCTGCATAGCTTTATTTCTTGACATTTGCTCTAACCCACCAGGAGTCCCATGAGTCTCCATCTTCTTACCCATCATCTCTTCAGCAGAACCACCAGCACTAATGAAGAAGAAGTCAACTAATATCCCAGCAACACCAATAGCTAAGAGTGTGTAGATAATATATGCAGTTCTAAACAATGGCCAAAATAAAAACACCATAGCAACAATTGAAATTGTTATTAAAAATAAAGCAAATTTGTTGTGGGTAACTTTTTGTCTAACAAATGCAATTATGGCTAATACAAAAAAAATCTTTAAAATTAAATTGAAGTCATCTCCAAATCCTAAAATTGTTAAATCCATAAATTACCAGTATTTAGATAATATATTACAACAAAAGATATATAAACTTAAAGATTTTTTTTGAACATCTCTAATGCTTGAGATTTTCTTTAAAGATTAAAAAAGAGCTTTCTTTACTTTTTTCTAAAATACCTTTCTACTTTAAACAATAGATCTTAAACCCAAACAACCCTTACCTTTCTTAAACAACTATTGGGTGGTTGTGTTGCCAGGACCAGAACCGCTAGAGCAAGTAGAAGGGTAACTTAAAAAATCCTCTTTAATAGAATCAATCTGTTCTTTTGTAAATTTTGTATTATCCTCATTCCATTTGATGTAAGTGCTCTCTTTACTTGAATAGATACAGGCTTTATTGTCCTCAATCAAATCAAACAACTTGTTAATAGAAAAGACAATATTACTAATATTAGACTTTAATGCCATATCTTTAATTCCTTTAAGATCCTCTAACCCATAAAGGAAAGTGTTTTCATCATTAGTAGAATTCTCAATATTTCTTACAAACAATTTATAATTGTCTATAGTCTGAGATGCAGGGAAATATAGAGTTGTGCTAACTAATGCTGAGCTGATGTCATAACCTCCAATTTTAGATTTTAGATCTAAAGAATGATTATTATAACCCCCACTAGAAAGGCTTTGTTTATAGTCTTCTAAGTTTGAAACAGAATCAAAACTAGAATCATTAATTTCTGAATTAAAGTCCCAAGTTAAAAAGTTGTTAGGTACAACCTCAACTAAGTTATTTGGAGTTTTTAAAATATAATTTAGATTATTTTCTTTAAAGCAACCTGCTCTTGCAAAGATTGGAACTGGGTAGCTTGGGCTATAGTCTAGTTTTAGACTTACAATATCTTGACTTGAAGTTTCTTCTTTTGAAATATTTAACAAGGTACCATTAGAGTTTAAAACTCCTTTAACAGTTGAAGTCTCAAACCCTGAATCATAATTTCTTAAATTTAAGTTTATTGGATTTTCTTGGTAACCTTCTTTTTCTAGCTCTAATAATTTCAAAGTATCATTACTGTTTAAATAGTATAATAATATTTCCTCAGAGGAAAGATTATCTATATAATCATTCTTTGTCCCATACCCAAACCTTGTCTGATCAGCACTTAAAGACATTCCAAGTGGACCATCAATTGGTAGATAATAAAACATGTTTATTTGGTTTACAGGAATTTCTTGAACAAAAGAAATATTAAGATCTAATTTATTTTCTAAAAAACCATCTACTTCAACTTTATAGAGACCAGGTAAAGAAGAATCTTTTGTAATTTTAAAATCACTATTTCCAACTGAAACCTTGTTAAAGAAAGTTTCTTTAAAGTCACTAAAGTCAACATTTCCAAAGTCACCAGCATAATCTATAAAATCATTTAGAAGATCTTTTGAAACCTTATCTCCAACTAAATAAATATAAAAGTCTTCAGAGTTATTATCTTTAAGCCTTACCAAACTTGTTATTAATAGTTGAGCAGAATCACAATAAAATTTTCCAGTTGTATCATACTCTTCTGAACTAGAAACACAGGTTACTTCTGATGACTCTAGATTATAACCTTTCCAATTTATTTTATTTGAAGTGTTAACAGCCCAATCATACCTTACCTTTGGAAGTGCAGATTCTCCACTCCTACATTGAGAATATTCATCCTTTACTTGACAATCTCCAAAGATAAACAAACTCCCATCCTCTTGAATGTTTGCGCCAACACCTAAACATAATTTTCCTCTTATGCCCTCTGGCCACTCTACTTCAACGTTAGGAAGATATCTTGATTTTACAATTATGTTTTTTTTATAAAAACTTGATTTGTTACCAGCAAAATCAAACTTAAAGAAAATATCTAAATTAGAGTCTACATCTTTTTTTAGTTCTTCTAAGCTTTCAAAGTTACTATTTAATGTAAATTTTAAATTTTTATATTCCCCAACTGATATGAAAGGCAAAGCACCATAACTTACCTCTATGTCTAAAAGATTAGAAGGTAGATTTTCATAAGTCAATTTAGTGAAATTAAGATCATAGGTTTGTGTTTTGTTTGTAGTTTTATATATTACCTCTAGATTACAGTCGCTATCAGAAGTACAATTAATAAAATAATCATCATGTGGATCGATCTCAAAAAGTTTATCTTTATCTAGAACTCTTACAAGAACTTCTTTAGTAACAGTTATGTCTTTGTTTCCAAGTCCTAAATTAAATTCTAATCTTAGTTTGTCAAAGGTTTCTGGATCTTGACTTATTGCTTTTGCTTTGATTGGAATCTTCAAGGTTTTTGGAATTGATGTGATTTCTAGGTTACTATAATCATTTTGTAATTGAGTATTTAGGGTTTGTAGGTTAATTATGTTTTCTAGGTGTGGGGTAACTGCACTTGCAACTATGTTATTTAAGGTTATGTTGTTGCCAGATCCTCCTTTACTTATGTCTGGCAAGAAAATATTGTAATCTAAATTTATGGTGTCTACCTTTTCTTTAATTAACTCAACAGTTGTTAATTTATCTTCTGTTTCTGTAATCAACCCATAAGTTGATTCTGAGACAAGATTAAGATTAAGATCTCCAAACTTTACAAAATTAAAGGTTAAGTTTGGTAAGTCTATGTACTGTGTTTTAGAAGAATTAACTTTAATTAAATTTTCAAATTTTCCAGAAACAGTAAATGGTGTTTGTATTACTAAGTTTACTTGAGAACCATCTACAACAACTGGGGCTTTTATAATTTTAGCTTCTGCGTCTAAGAGTAATGGTAAACTATTTTGTGAACTTATTTTTTCTTTTGTTTGCAGAATCTTAAAATATTTAGAGTTGTTTGCTCCTGTAAGGTTTAAGGTAACCTCTTGTAACTTAACATCTTCTAAAGAACTATTCTTATTTGAGATATCATATGTGTTTTCTGAGATGTTATATTGTATGTTGTCATTTACATTTATATAATTAATATTATAAGTTAAAGAAGAAGTCCCAACATACACTCCAGACATAACCTTCTTATTTACAGAGATGGTGTTATTTGGGAGACCTAAAGAGGAATCAAATAAAAAATTAAATTTGATGTTTGCACCTAACAACTCTAGATCAACAAACAAATCAAAATCATCTATTATTCCTGAGCTATTGGTTATACCAACTGTATGTTCTGTAGAGTCAGGCAACACATATTTTACCTCAACTCCACCAATACCTATGTTATTAACGTTATCAATAACTTTAAAGGTAAGGTTATTGTCACCAACAAAGATATCCCCATTTGGGTTACTACTAAGAACAGAAACTGAATATTGTAGAGTATCATTATATGTGTAGATTGGGATCTTTAAAGGAGTTGTGAAAGGATCAAATATCTTAGTAACTATCTTTGGTTCGTTTATAGTCTGACAAAAGCCATCTACTGAGATATTCTTTTTAACAGAGAAATAATAACCAAAGTAAGCGTTTAGATCAGAGATCAATAAGTTCGGGGAATTGACAGGAACATAGCTAGGGTTTCTATGATATTTATCTATAAACAAATAATTATCATAAATTAAATTGTTGTTTGTGTATATTGAACTAGAGTTATAGTCTCCAGTTCTGTTCTGATCATTTAGGTAGATGTAATCTGTATTATATTTATAGTTTGCACCAACATCTAAATAATAAGCACCACCTGTTTTTTCAAGAGGCACATCACTTGAGTCAAGTAACTCCCAATCAAGAATATAGTCTTCAGTATCAAAAGGTATCTCAAACTTACTTGTCTTTGAGTAGAAATACCCTTGAGGAACAATTGTCCAATTTTCAGGATTACTAAAGCTTGGCTTAAAAACATAATTGCTATCATTTCTAGAAAGGGCTCTGTAATTAATAACATAATTCTCAAATGGAGAAATCATGTTCTGATTAAAATTAATACCAACACTAAACTCCACAATGTTTATGTTACTATCAGAGAAGTTAATCTCTAACCACTTAGACTCATCTTCTGTCCAAGAATAAGTGTGGTCAAACTCATAATTGTTATTATAGAATAGACTGTTCCAATCTGTTAATTCCCCTGCAAAAGAATATCCAAAGGCTTTGTCTATTTCTTCTGATTGTATGTTAAGATTATTTATATAAATATAATCATTATCAATTAAATGTTGTTTACCTGCTCTAATGTGTGCAAAGGACAACTCTTTATTTTCTAGACAAGAAATATATTTAAACTTTAGTTGGTAATTTTGGTTTAAGGTATTATTAACAAAATCAATGTTTGAGATTTCTGACTCTCCACTTTCATCAAACAACCCCACAACAACAAGATCAAGGTCTTGACAACTTGAAAGTGATTCAAGTTCAATTTCTTTAAAGATCTCGTGATTAGGTCTTAAGGTAATCAGTTCTGTTTGGTAAGTTGTAAAGCCTTGTTTTGAAACCACAGCATAGACTTTTGAAACATCATCTTCAAAGATATATTGTTTATTATAATCTTGACCAGTTACAGGGTTTACAATATAGTTTAAGACAGGTTCGTTTACATAATTGTAGAAATTAATATCATAGTCAATTTCATTTACTTTTAAATTTAAGATCTTTGGTATAAATTCTAAATCTATCTCTAGCTCTAAGACATCATTTGCATCCAATTCTTTTATGTTTGATTGACCTTGTAGATTTTCATAATTATGGATTGAGAAAGCATAATATTCTCTGTTTGCTCTTTGAGAATAGAAGTTAACATCTCCTTGTGAGTTTGTAATTTCTGGGATCTCATTGATTAATATAAATTCTTCTTCATTTAAAGATTCTCTAAACAAATATACTTTTGCACCATTTACATTGTTTCCAAAGGTGTCATTAACATTTACAGAGACTATTCCGCTATTTAGTTCTGAAGCATATTCTAAATAGATAGTTATATTTTGGTCTAAGGAGTTAACATCATATGGCTCTGGAGAAATATACCCATAATCTTCTGTGCCTGAGACTCTAACTTGATAATCATAAAGATCAATTAAATCGAAATTTGCAGAACTTTCTTCAACAACTATTTGTCCAGTTGATGAATAATTTGAGTCTGTTCCTTTTAGTTTACTGTACAATAAAATATTTCCAATCACTTCTTCATTTGTGTCAACATCTAACAATTCAACATTTAAATAACCAATGTTTCCAATAGTACAGCCATCGCTTATTTGTGTAAGGTAAGGTTGTAAGAATGAATTTGAACAATCTATCTCTCCATCAACACAAAACATTGAATAATTTGGATCATCACAATCAAAATCCTCTAGCTCTTGAGCAGTAAATAAATATAAGTTAACGTCCTTATTTTGTCCAACATTTACTGTGTAAGGTCCTTGCTTTGGAATAAATAAAAAACCTTCTTTATTTAGGTTTGTTAAATAACTTCCAGGTAAGATATCAAAGACATGTCTTCCATAGGTGTCAGTTGTGCCTGTGTGTGCTATAAAGTCTGGGTGAGTGGAAGTGTAAAGATTAGCTGTTGCATCAGTAATTGCAGACTGGTCTATTCTTTTTGCATTAACAGTTAATGTTCCTTTGTCAGTATTATTTCTTGTAAGTATTACTTTATTATTTTCTGGAACAACTTTGTTGGAGATATCATTATAACTATCTGAACTTACACTTACTCTTAATTCCCCACAATTTGCAGGTTGCTTAACTACAACAATTCCACTAGTCACATTCTTGTAACTTGGTTCAGGGATTATTCCTAAATTTGAACAACTAAAAGTTACACTTAAAGAACTAATGATCAATAGGTCTTGATTGTCAAAGAATTTAATTTCTCTATCTTGTTCTTGGTTGTTGCTGTTTATTAAAGCATATTCTGTGTTTATGTCTAAGGACACAGAGTGACTTAGATTTTTTTTATTTAATTTAAAACCTATATTTTTTGAAATATAATTTTCTTTAGAAACAATTAAGACTGCTAAGCCCTTACCTTTTACCTCTAAAAATTGTGTTTCTCCAAACACATCTGTTGTTTGTGAAGTTATTACTTCATCATTTAATTTTAATTCAACCAAAGCATCGTTTAGTTGGTTGTTGAAACTATCTGTTACTTCTACAGAGATGTTGTGTACCTTAGAGATGTTAAAAGATATTGTTCCTGACACAAGTAAGTAAATGATTGCTGCAATTATTATTAAGAATAAAATAAAGCTTGGAAATAGTTTATCTATTTTGTCTGTAAGTTTGTTAAGAGGTACCACTCTACTTATAAAGTCAACAAGATCATAATATTTATCTTCTAGATAAAAATAAACCCTTTTTGGAAGAGTTGCTCTTTTTGAGAAAGTTACTTTTGGCTTTTTAATTTTAGAAGAGTCTTTTAAATTTCTCTCTAAATCTTTTTTAGCTTCTTCTAATTTTTTTAGCTTATCATCATTTGTTATTTCTGTCATAAATTACCAAGTATTTGAAATTTTAAAGATTGGTGTAAAAGGGATTTTAAAAAATTTTTGACTTTGAAAAGGCACAATTAAAGTTCCTCTTAAGACATAAGGCTGTCCTGCACAATAAAGATAATCGTTTTCTCTAAAGGTATATTCAGGATCATAATTCCATCTTAGATTGTCTTTAGTTACTTTATACTCATATAATCCTAGATCATCATCATAAACTGGAATGATGTCTTCGGTGTTTGTGTATATTGGAAGTTTCTGATTTTTAACATTTATTTTAAATATCCCATTAAAATTTGAATACTCAGAACTCCAAGTAGAAGGGTCCCAATTTAAAGAATCATAAGCATAATATATGTTTAGATCATTTGCTTTAATTGTTCCTTGTTTATCAGAATATAAAGAGTATTCTTGAGAAATTCTAAAAGAGGAATTATCTAAAGAGATAATGTCACAATAAGGACAATATTTATAATCTATATCCTTAGAGCCAATAGCTATTTGATTTCTAAAAATATTATCCATGTCTAAATTGTTTGTTACAGAAAGATTAAGTTTATCTGTAAAATAATTAACATTTGAAGTAGTGTCAACATAACAACCATTAATATTTATTTGCCTACATTCTGAGTTGTAGCCTGAGGTCCTTGTTTTATCAACATTTACTGTATGTAAGGTCTTAGGCAAATAACTTCTTGTTTGTAAATAATTAATATTTATATTTGAATAATTGTAACTATCACAATTAAAATTTCTCAGATCATCTTCACTAACCATTTTAATTTCTAAATCCTTTGATTTATTATCTAAATAATCAATATCTAAATCATATAATCTGCCAGGACTTCCATCAACTGCATTTTGTATACAGCTTTCTTTTTTTTCAGTAATTAAACCTTTTTTCCCAGTAGCCACATCTAAATTAAATTTAGATTCAAAAGTGTTTGTAATATTATCAAAAATTATTTCAGCAACAGTTCCGGCATTCCCACCATTCCCTGCATAACTTCTTTTTTTATCACAATGATTAATCTTTTTTCCACCGTTTCCACCATTTCCAGCAGTAATGTTTAAATCTAAAATTCCTTCATTATAAACAGAAGTATTATTTCTCCAAAAGATGTGACTTGAATTCCCACCGTTCCCACCATGTGCAAAATTAGCAGTATTTCCTCCTCCATGATCAAAACCAGAATCTCCTCCATTCCCACCATTTCCTGAGATTATAGAAATATTTAAATTTGAATCAATAGAATAGTTATTTATTTCAAAAACATTAAAATCGATATTTCCTGAATTTCCTCCATTTCCACCAAAACCTACAGAACCAGTATCGCCAATTGATTCAGAACCTTGCCCTGCTAAACCCCCATTTCCTGATTTTAAATTTAAATTTAAGTTTAAATAATTTTCAATTAAATTAGTATTAGTTATAGGAAGTAAAAATACAGATCCTCCATAACCCCCAAACCCACCTAGTTTCCCTTTATATTCTTTACCCCAAGAATACCCTTTATTTCCATTTGCAGCAATTACATCAATATTTAAATTTCCATAATTTGTAATTGATGAAAAATATAAACTAGAAGACCCACCCTTAATAATATCTCCAAAATTTCCTTCTTCAGATTGATCTCCAGGATTACAAACATTAGGATCATCATCAACAACATTTGCAATAACTTTTATTTCTGATGGATTGTCAATATTGTTTTCTTCAACAACCACATCACTTAAAAATAATGAGACCCCATACTTTCTTTCTTTAGATAATGACGAACAAGCATTAGTTCCTCTTGGTTCTTCATCCATTGTTATATTAGAGCCTTTATTTAGAATTATCTTAGAATCTTCAATTCCAAATTTAAATTTTGTGTGCATGTCTAAAGAATTGTTTTTTGCAAGATCATCATTAGCAACATAAATTCTCACATCATGTCCATTAGTTCTTAAGGTACCTCCAAATGAAAAGTTACCATCATAATCTTGTCCAATAATATTTAAAACAATGTTTGAAGTTAAAATCAAAGTTATGTTTTTTCCTTCACAAGCAGAATTTTTTGAAATTTCTAAAATGTTTGAAAAAGATAAAAGATTTGGAGTTAAAACATCATCAGCACAAGTCTCATAGCAAAGGACATTACCATCACTACAAGCAGATTCACATGTGCCAAAGTTTGAAATATTATTTTGGCTTGATTGGGGAAAAGAGATCAATGCAAAGTAACAATTTTGATTAGAGCTATCACACCCAAGATTGTATAATTGAGCATTTTGAGGAGTTATCTGTGAACTTTCCAATTCACAAAGATCAGCAGATATAAAACTACTTAAAAATATAAATGATATTATAATTAAAAATATTTTAATTTTGATTGTATTCTTGTAAACCATATTTTTTCAAATTTAATTTATTTTATTATTTTAATTCTATTTACTTTTACATTTTATGTATTCTAATTTAAATTTACACTATATTTTCTGTAATTTATTTTTACATTTTTTTTCTTAACTTAGACAAACATTATATTTTTTAAAAATGTTTATTTTTATTTTTTTAGCTCAAACCAAAAGGCAAAATCTTTATTACCGTAATCAACACTATTAAATACCATATTAAAATTATAAGAATTGTTATAATTTCCTAAATAGGAATTGTTGTAAATATTTTGAGAACTGTTCTTAATATAAAATATAAATAAATCATTATTATATGTTTTTTGAGACAAAGTATAGTTTTTATTTTCGGAAGAATCTTTAAATTTTGGATCATTAAAAGTATAATCTTTATCTAACTCTAAATTGTTACCAACATTATCTTTTAAAACTCCAAAAATAAAAGGTGTCATATATATATTTTTATCAAAAAGATCACCAGATATAGAAAAACCATCTCCTAAATCTTTAGGTTCTCCTTGTGGGTCTCCTGAAGGTTCTCCTTGTGGGTCTCCTGAAGGTTCTCCTTGTGGATCTTCAGGTAAAGTTGTGTTTTCTCCATAAGTTACTTCACATAAATCATAACAATTAACAAGATCAATTTGACAATCAATCACACAAGTTTGTGGGTCAGGATCATCATTACAATTTATCAATTGAATAGAATACTCTACACCACATTCAGTCTTACATTCACTTAAGTCGTCTGCAGATATAAATGAGCTAAGCATAATAACTAACACAAATAATAAAAATATTTTTCCTAACTTCATAAGCATCTACACAATAGTATTTAGATAAATATATTTATTAATATATCTTTTAGCCTAATAACCTAAAAATCATCAATTTTAATTTAAAAAATAAAAATAAAATAAATTATAAAATAAAAATTAAAGATAAAAATAAAAAAAATAATTGCCCTTAATTACAATCAAAGGCATCATCAGGAGCTTCTACATGTTTTTGAGCATCATAAATCTTTTCTGGATTCCACCAAAACTCAGAAACTGTACCATCTGCAGAGTTTGTTACACAAACTTCTCTAGATTTTATTTTTTCAAAAATATTATTAATTGATTTAATTTGAGATGCCTTGCCACTACTTCCAAAACTACTTGGGTCTAAAGAAACATCAATTCCATTTTGCTTTTGAACATTTATAGAATAATCTTTATTGTATGGTGTGTAAATTATTGATCTTAAATAAACTTTGCCTTGGTAATTTACAATTGGCCATTCTAATTTATATCCGTTTTTAATTGGATCTCCTGCTAAGGTAATATGATCGAAGGTATTATTAAATGAAGAATATATGTCTTCTCCTGAAAGATCACAACCTTGTCCAACACCAGTCCATCTTGTAAATGTTTCTTCTCCATAAACAGCAGTATTATTAGAGTTATCCATTATCTTATAGTAGACTTCAAAAGGAGTAATCTTTGAGTTTTTTACAGACATTAAAACTGGAGTTGCAACACTTGGACTAAATATTAAATTAACAATATCTTCTGTAGATGTTATTTTTAAAATATTTCCTCTTGTTCCTACTTCTGAATTTATTTTAAAAATATTATCTACTGCTTCTATGTTTAAATATTTAAATGGATTTGAGCCTTTATCATAATAACTTCTTACTTGATCAACTTGTGAGGCATCTCCAATAATTATATCATCATTACCTGAATAAGCCAAACCATATCCTTGTCTATTATATCCTGTGTCTGCATAACCTACAAGTCCATTAAATGGTAGTCTATAGAAAGCACTACTTGTTTCTGGTCCTTTAACATATGAGAAAGTAACAAAAGAATTTAGGTCTACTTTGTTATTGTTAACCATCTTCCAACCATCATTACCAAATATAAAGTCTATATCTATATCATAAAGTCCAGGTGTAAGAATGGTTACTTCTTCTTGATTTCCTGAATATTTTAAACTATAATTTAGATTATTTATAAACAATTTAGATAAGTACCCATCATCTGTCTGACCATTAAACATTCCTGGAGATGACATTAGAGCAAACTCTCCAACACCAGCACCACTATCAATAGATGCTTTTCCACCATAGGTTCTGTCGAAATCATTTTTGAAATTTATATTATAATTATCAGTTATTAGCTTTGCTTTAAATTTAAGTAAATTTCTTAAAGTTGAAATGTCTTCTTGACTCCAACCATTACCCCCATTAACAGTCACATTTTCAGGATATTGGTTAGCATTAAACCACATGTCTATAAAGTCAATTCCATTATAAATTAAGGTCATTGCTGGAACTTTACAACCACTTGTTTCTGGAGCTTTATAATTTTCTAAAGTTATTTCTGTGGAGAAACTATTATACTCTGAATAGTTTCCTGTGTAGTTTAATGAAAGAGAAATGTTTTCATCTAATATCTTTTGAGTATTGGAACCAAATCTAAAGATTATGTCTGAAAAGTTATCTTCTCCAGATGGTGTTATTATATCATAACTATTTGCAATTGATTGCTCATCAAACTCTCCTGTTGAGTGATTATAAATTTCTACTTTTGTTGCAGGGTAATTTTCAAAAGTAGCAGTAACTGTTCCTGTTCTACTATCATTTGTTCTATTCTCTACAGACATATGCACAATAAACTGATTATCCTCAGTTCCAAATTTAACATCTGAGATTCCAACTTTTCCAAGAGGTATTTCATTTGTTACTCCATCTTCTTCTGCAACATATTGGTAAGTTCCTTCTAATGCTTCATCAGCAACTTGTTTATTGCTCTTTGGGCATTGAACATTTCTTTGCTCAATAAATTTTTTTGCTTTATCAATTCTATTTAAAATTACTTGAGTTAGTTGTGTTGCATCACAATAATTATCTTCACAATCATAAATATTATCTAAATCCCACTTCCAATCTAAGTTAACTTCAGGAACCGCACCTGGTCCAGTAAATCCAAGTTTATCTGAGTCTGTCATACAAGAATATACATTCAGATCAACATTTGGTTTTTCTTCAGTTTTTGGTAAATGGAATTCCACTCTATATTTTCCAATTCTTTGTGAGTCTTTAAAAGCTAAGTCTTGTTGACTTAAAGAATCATTTAAGGTTGGGTAGAAGTCGTATGTTTTATATTGACTTAATCTTGAACTATTCTTTATAACGTCATAAGCTGAATTATCAATAACAAAAGTAATTGGTTTGATTCCTGCTTGTTCAGGCCAAACAGTTTCATCTGAATTACATATTGAATAAATATTAAACTCTGCATTTACTTTCTTTCTAGGAATTGAACCATCACAATCTATTTTGAAATTTGTATAATCTTCATTTGATCCTGCTTCATCAACTCTTAAATTTGAACAAATACTAGTATTAATTATATCTAAAATATATTCTTGTTCTTCAACAACCGAATTTTGATAATTACATTTTGGCACAACTACATTTAAAGTTTTATCTTCTGCTAACTTTCCTTTAATATTTACATATTTATTTAAATAAGTAGTATATCTTGCACCAGTAACATCAAAAATATTTAGATATTCTTCCTCTAATTCATAATTATTTAAATTAATAACTTTTAATTGTTCAAAATCACTAAAGGTATATTCATCTGAGACATCTAAAATTCTATTTGATTCCTGAATATCATAATCAGATATAAAAATTGGAGTAACTAACATTGCAATTGCTGCAGTACCGGCAAGTATCCAACCAAATGGTGGCACTATACTACCTGTTACAATTATTGTTTTTAAACCAATTAATAATGCTACTGTAATAGTTGCTGCTGCTCCAGCCCCAATTGATGTTCCTAAATAACTTCCAAATCCAGGTCCATTAGCGTTAACCAAATTCTCTTTTTCATTAAATAACATCTTTGCAAAGATAGAAGAATCACTATCAAAGCCATCACTCATAAACTTAGAAAAACCATCTCCAGCTTTTTGAGTAGAATAATCCCAAGGTGTCTTTTTTAAATTATTATTATATAGTTTCTTTGTGGAAGTAACATAAGAATTATTTATATCTTCATTTACTTCAAAGAAAGGGTCGTCCATCCAAAGTTGGTCCTTAACATTTACCTTTAATGGCTTAGTAACTGAAGCTATTGCTCTATCATTATTATCAAGAGCCTCTACCAACACTTCTAAAGTGTAAGCCCCAGGAACATCAGGTTTTTTCACACCAACAATTTTCTCTGTCTCTCCACTTCCAAAAGTTATTTCATTTTGCTGAGTACCACTAACATTTTCAAACTTCAATTCTTGACAACCATAGTTTGTGGCTTTGTTAGGACATAAGGTTACCTTAAATTTTCCACTTTCAGAACAACTGTTTCTAATTATTAGTTCCTTACTTTCAACCTCATTTCCTAATACCTCAGAATCAATAACAAACATTCCACCAGGACTAATCTCTTTATCATCACTATAAAAATCAAAACATTCAGAAATTTCTGTAATCTTAATCTCAGCTTCTAAAAGTTCTTCACCAGCACCATTATTAACATAAACAAGACCTTCATCAGTCTCTATCTGTGCATTTAGGTAAACTTTAGTTTTAATTTCTCCAAACTTGGTTCCAGCAGCATTATAACTTAAAACTGCAGAATAGTCTCTGTCAGCCTCAACATCTTCAACAACACTCTTATAAATCCCTTCTGTAAGCCTAATACTCTCTTGTCCAATCATCAAATCATAATAACCATATCTATCCCCTGAGGAAACAATCTTTGCTCTTATGTTTTTAAGGGTAGCTACTTGTTCTGGGTTTTCTTTTAGTCTACAATTGTTTTTAATAACAAAGTTTATCTGTTGACTTCCCCCACCATTAATAACACTCTTCCAAGGGTTAAAAAAGCCCTCAGCTATCAAGCAATTGTCTGAGTAAACACCACTACCCACAGATATCTTTGTTTTAATTGGAATATCAAAAGCATACCTAGAACTTCCTTTCCTTAAATAACCAGTAATCACACCATCTAAGATCTCAGTTTCTACAAGATTTTTTGCATCTTGAGAAGGTACAATCTTAATGCTTAGCTCGTGAGAGGAGTTTGCAGGGATTACAAGTTCTCCTGAAATTTGAGTATTTAAGTAGTTTAAAGTTTTTCCAAGTGCTAATAATGAAGAATATTTAAAATAAATATTTTCTGTTATAAAGTCATCTAATACAAGATCATAATTACTTTTATTATTGATTGTTATCTTTTCAACAGTTCCATCAAAATCATTTTTATGAACATTTACAAGTAATGGTGAATCTGTTGTTAAAAGAGAACCATTTTTTGTAACTGACACAACTTCCTCAACAATTGGAATTTCTAAGTCTTTAGCAACATATGATGATTTATGTGCCCTAATTACAATTATTTCTCCTAGGTTAACAGCTGGCATAAGGATGTTTACTTTCCCTTCAGAATCTGTTTTTAGTTTGCCAACAGATATTGCAAACATGTAATTGTTCATCTTTTGATAAACATCAATTGTTGCTCCTTCAACAGGATTTCCTGAAGCATCTTTTACCTTTACTAGCATATCAAAGTTTATGTTTGGTAAAATATTTTTTGGCTCATAATCAATTGTCATGTCATAGATCTTGTTTGAAAGTAAGTTAAGACCAAGATCATAAATAACCTCTTGTTCAGAAACAATAGTGTGTAATAATTTTGTTTGTCCAACATATAATGGGTTAATCTCCAAATTAAAATTTGTTTCTGAAAATCCAGGGATGGTTGGTGCTGTTAGTTCCTCTCCATCAAATGGTATCTTAAAATTTTCTTCTCCATTATTTGAGTAACCTTGATCATTAAACACTCCTTCAATCTCATAACTTCTAATATTTACTTTTTCTGTTTTATAGTTTGAAAGATCTGTGTTTTTAATTATCATTCTTGCATTATCATAACTTATGGTTTTTGCATTCTTTAAAGAATATTCTAATTTATAGTCTGAATTTATTAACATTGGAATTTCTAGGTTGCTTGCAATATCATATCTAAGATCTTCTTTAACATCTAAAAACTGACCACTAAAACAAAATACCTCTGTACAAAGGTTTTCTGCCTCTATGTAATATTGATATTGTTGATAAGTGGAGATGTTAACTAAACTTCCAGAATTAGAGATGTATGATTTAAAGTAAACTGGGATCATGTCTCCAATTACAGCATTTCTTACTCTAACAGGAACTGACAACTCATACACTCCAGGGGTAATATCACTCCACAAAAGATCAACTAACTTTGCTTCATTTCCAGAAGCTACAGATGTATCAAATGGATTGTTTGCATAATAAACAGGTACACCTAGGCTATTTACAATTGCCTTAATATAAACAATATCATCACTAACATTATTTTTAGAACCAACTCTGAAAACAAAACCCATTCTGTCTTTTGAGATTGGGGTCACAATTCTAAATTTAAAATAAAAGACTTCATTATTTTTTAAAGATTCAACCTTGCTTCCAGAGGTATTATAGACCCCCAGATAATCAGCTAATGGGACTTCTCCTGAATATTCTGTGTACAGAACAACTTGTTTACTAACACTTCCATCTTTCTTTAGCTCTATGATGTCTGTAAAGTATGGCATATAGCCTTCTTTGTTAACTTTTAAATAAATCTTCTTATCAGCCTTTAAAAGCTTAGAAAAAATCCCTGAGCTGTTTGAAAAATCTTTACCTATAAAGTTTCCATCAGAAGAAAAAATACTAACTTCACAATCACTAACATTATCCCCATAGGAATTCTTGATCGCCAATTGAACAGTTGCTCTTCCAATCTCTACAGAAACCTCTAAGTTACTATCAACTGGAGGGGTGTGATTAAAGTCAGAGGAGTCTCCTTCCAAATAGTTCTTTTTAACTTTTAAAAAATAATTTCCAATTGGGATATCTTCAAACAAAACATCTCCATTAACATCTGTTGTTTCAAAATTAAATCTAACATCAATATACCCAGTCACAGCATCATAGATTAAGACTTTTGCATTATTTACAACCAAACCATCTTCATCATAAACATTTGCTTTTATTTTTGAAACATTACTTATAGTTTTCTTCTCTAAGTTAAAAGTGTAGGTGTTAAGTGTTTTAGTTACAACCTTTACTTGTGGAATGTAGCCATCAACAGAGGCTTTTAAAGAATATTCTTTATTAGCATCTATGTCAAAGGTAAAACCTTGAGTGTGTGCTCTAATATCAATTGTTTGATTACCATCTTCTAACAAAGTTATTGTTGGGTTAATTAATGGGTCTGTAATTTCTAGACCACTCTCTAAGTCTAAAATTGTGGCTGTAATTGTTCTTAAAGTTATCTCTTGATTGGTGTCAGGATCAATTATTGGTCCTCCACCTTCTACTTGTGTGTCTACCATATTAATTTCTAGATTAATAAGATCATCTTTAATTATTGTAAAATCAGAATTGTTTGATAAATATCTTCCGTTTGGATCATTTGCCACTGCCCTATATTCTCCAACAGGTAGGTCATTAAACTTAACACTTGCCCAATTTGTTTGTTGACTTCTAATTGGATTAACAAGATCATCTTTTTCAAAAAGATTGACAGTGATGTCATCTAAAAAGCTAATCCCACTTTTAATTGTTAACTTTACATCTCCTAGATTTTCAGAAATATTTCTTTTAGAGACATTAACAACAGATTGATTTTCTGGAATTAAAGTTCCTTCAACAAAATAATTTAGACCTTCAACTGTAGCATATAGGTTACCACAATCACTAGGAACATCAAAAGAATAGTTACCATTCTCAATGGTTACAGAGCTTGGAGTGATTAGTTCTCCATTCTCACACCTAACCATAACCTTTAGTTCATCATTAATTACTTGTGTTGTTAAAGAGTCTATAAAGGATAATGTCTTTTTACTATAGTCAGGTAGATTAAAGATACTTAAGATTACTTTAAATTCTGGTTGGGTAAGATCAATCTTCTTTTCAAACAACTCATAGCCTTGCTTTTGGACAATCAACATGTAGTCTGAAGAGGAATCTAAAGTGACTACCTTTGAACCATTTGCTTCTGTAAAGTATGTTTTTTCAGAATTTGTGTATATGTTTTTTATAGAAAATTCTAAATTTGATAGAATAGAGCCGTTGTTGTCTGCAATCTTTATTGTAATATCATTAAAGCTTTGTTTGTTTGAAGATAGAAAGTCATGTGGAATTACAAAATATAAGATTACTAAAATTATTAAAATTAAGATAACAAAAGAAAAAAGTGGAAAAATCTTATCTAAGGGCTGTGTTATTTTTTTAATTGGAATTCTGTTATTTACCTTATCTAAAAAAGATTGCCATTTTTCTGAAAAACTCATGTTTTACTTTCACCTAAAAAAATAAATTAAAATTAAAAAGGACAAAAAGAACTGTCCAACAAATAATGTAATATTATAAGCTATAAATTCTAATCTTTGATACATCCACCTTTACTTTCAGCCCAAACATTCTGTTCCTCATACTCCATAGAGTTATTAAAGAACTTTTCAATAATTGCTTTTGGATTATAATATACTTCTAAGTTTGTTGCTGAATAGTTGATACATGCTTTTTTCTCAGCCACAAGATCATATATTTGTTTTAAAGATTTAATATCATAACTTTGTCCAAACACATTCTTAAGTTCAATATCTTTACCGCTAATTTCTTGGTTTCCATTATATGTATAAAGCATCATGTCATCACTATATGAGTCTGCATACAATTGACTAATTCCTGTTCCTGTTGTAAAGTTACTTGGAGTGTAGAATATTGTTCTTAAAAATACATTTCCTTTTCTTATGATAATGTCTTCTGGCCATTCAACACCATAACTATATGTTTGGGATGGTGTGTGTGGTGCCAATTGGGAGTTTGTTGCTAAAAGATCAGGCTTATTTAAAAACATCTGCTGTATTGGTACTCCTGTAAAGTCATTACATTCTCCAACCCCAGTCCACTTTGTAAGCTCTTGACCAGGATGTGCTGCAACTCCTCCTAAATTTTCTGGGTTTCCAATACTTAGTTTATAGAAAGCATATGCATCATTTAGTTGATTGCCTACCTTTAAAACAACAGGGCTTGCTCTTGATGGCACAAATCTTAAATTTGGATTTCTATGTGCTGAATCTGTGTTGATTGACAATATCATTCCTCTTGTTTGGTTGTTGTTCATGATTGCAAAGTCTTCTGCTCTTACCCCATATTCTTTAACACTCAGAGTATTTACTGTGTTTGAGGAAGTAAATGGTTCTGATCTCATATTAATTTCATGATCTAAATCTATAACATCTCCAATATAATCTAAACCATAACCTTGTCTAGCATTTGGTGTAGTGATTCCTACAACTCCATCAAATGGCATATAATAAACTGGAGAATCCATTTCAGGACCAATTTCTTTTGTTAACTTAATTGTTATGTCTCCTACTAAGTTATGAGCATCATCAAAAAGTCTCCATTGATCATCATATTCAATATTAACTTGAACTTCATATCTTCCAGGACCTGATAGGGTTTTACCTTCATCAAATCCAATTTGGAATTTAAATTTATCAGGATGTATGAAATATTTATATAGATCATCTCCATTTCCTGTTGGATTATAATAGAAGTTTGAAACTCCCATAAATTGTGTTCTATAATATTCATCAAAGTCCATTCTAAAGTCATCTGAGTAACCATCATACATTAACAATGATCTAAAATTAACATAAACATCATCTTTAAACTTAGGGTTTATTTTCTTTGAAAATAATTTAATATTTTGGCTTGTGTGATCTAGTGCACATTCAACAGCTGAGGTGTTAAACATATTCTTTAACTCATCATCTCCTTTTAGATTAGGAATTGTTTCTACAAAGTTAATTAACTTAGCAGTTACTTCATAATCAGTAGAGTCAGGCAAATAACCAACAATAAATTCCTCTGTGCCTTCAAACACTCCATGTATTCTAATATCATCTGCTATTATATTTAAAGTTACAGTATTACTAATTGGGTCTGCTTTACTAGTTGAATTAAATTTAATTTCTAGTTGTGCAATTGTTTGATTTGGAGCTGCCCAAACATCAAATCCACCTTCTACTCTATAATCAACTAAAATTTTATTTATTCCATCATAGCTTGAATCTAAAGAAGACACTCCAATGTTGTTAACATCTGTTATTATTGGTCTGTTAACTCCTGGTTGAGGACAAATAAATTGAGATTTGTTTTGTTCTACAAATTTATTAATTTCATTTATTTTTCTTAAAACCTCAATTGAGAATTGAGTAGCATCACAATAAATTCCTGATTTTGTTTTATCATTTGGATTAACATCACACCATTCTACTCTATCAAGTTGATTACCATTAATTGCTGTAGAGGTGTTTGACTTGTCTGCAAAAGTCCAATCAAAGGCAACCTTTGGTAGTGTTTCTTGTCCAGTTGTTCCAATTGGAAGTCCTGATTCATCAAAACAATCTAATTGATCATAATTAAGAGTTGCATTTTCATCATTTGTCCAAGAATTAAATTGTAAATGGAAAATTTGGTAAATGTCTTTTACTGTTCTTGCATTTCTTATTTCTTCGTTTAATTTTTTATTATCAGAAACTTTATCTAAGCTTAATAGGTTTTTACCTGTTGAGAAAGGAGATAGTAAGAAGGTTAACCATTCTCCATCTAAAAGATCAGAGGTTTTAAGAGACACATTAATATTACCTTTGTATTCTGCTTTTTTATATTTAGCAACTAGGTATCTATATTCATAAGAATTTTGAATACTTTTGTTTGGGTCTTCAAACAACATTCCTCTTTTTTGTCCTTGTACAGAATTGTTATCAAGATTATATAATTGTTGAACTGTTGTTTCTTTTTCTAATCTAAAAGCTGGAGAAGTGTTTTCTTCATAAAGTGTGGATAGAGGTTGAGTTTTTATATATTCTATATCAAAAACATTTTTGTCTGTTAACACCATTGTGTCATATGGACCATCTGAACTATTAATACTTCTAGAATTATTTGTTGTTTCTTCTCTTTGCACACCTTGTATTCTGCCTTCATAAAGTTGGTCTCCATAATTTGCATAATCTGCAGAATTAAATTTATCTTTATCAATATAGTCTCTTTCATCTTCAGAGATGTTAACTTTATCTTTGGTTACTGTAAAATCAATATCTTTGTTTAGATTTTTATAAGTATTAAAACCTGAAAAGGCTCCACCTAAAAGTCCATGAACAATTGGATTTAAACCAATTAATTTATTGATACCAGTTCCAAATAGATTGAAAAGAGAATCTAATGCTGAAGAACCTTGATTAATTGCACCTGCTGTATTTGTTAGATTCCCTAAAATATTAGTATTTTGTGTAGTTTCTTCATCACCATCTGCATAGACACCAAAACTAAACACTCCTACAACTATAACAAACACAAACAACAAACTTATAAGTTTCATATTTTCTCTTTTCATTTTATTACACCTTTCTACTAATATAATACCTTAAATACATTTTTAAATGTTTATTAATCTTATATTTTTCCTCTTTAATTTAATTTTAACATTTTTTTTGTACATCTGCACCTTTTAATATTATAAAATAATTATTTACCACAGTTATTAAATTTCTAATCTGCAATCTTGAAGAATATTCTATTGTATCTAATTGTTCTATTTCTAAAAGTTTATCTTTAATACTATCTAAATTATTATTATACCTATTTAATTCAGATTGAGTATACATATCACTATTCTCAAAAATTATATCAGAATAACAATTATATTTTATATTAATACTATATATTTTACTATCAATTAAATTTCTAATCTCCTTATTTATTACCAAATTTGTTTGTAAAATTTCAGATGTAAAAGAATTAAGTTCATTAATTAAAGAACTAAATGTTGTTGAATCTCCAAAATAAGAACTAGACTTATCTTCTGCAAGCGAATATCTACCAAGATATCTATCATAATGATTATCAACAACAGGCAAATTATTATCTAAAATTTCAAAATGATAATTTTTATATAAATTTAAATATGATGTTAGATCCAAAAAAGCTAATTGTATTGACTTAATATTTTTTTGATTTAAATCATTTAAAGTAGAAGTTAACCTACTAATATCATCAATTACAAAATTATATATATCATTAATATTTGTGTATAATTCTAAACTAACATCATAACTTATATTTTCAAATGCTCTTTTGCTTTCTTGTAATCTATTATCTATTTCTTGTACATGATTAGGTGTTACATTCCCCATACTATCATAAATATTTTTTAAATAATTAAATTGATTTATAGATTCAACATATTTACTATAGTAAGTTGTATATTGATCATAACTTAAAATACTATCTAAATTATTAGTAGTTTTTAGACTAATTATATTTTTATTATATCTAGATAGCTGATCAGAATATTCTAAATAGTTATTAATAATTAAATCATCGGTGATCTTATCTCTTAAATTATTATCAAAATCGTTTAATAAGTTACTTATTTTTGAATATATAACAGTATATTTCTCTATATTAAAAATACTATTATTTGATAAATTTAAAGATATCAAATTATCTAAAATTTCTTTTTTACCAAATAAATTATCATACTCTAGTTCAGACTTAGCATATAAATCTTGTAATATCTTTTTATTCTCTAACAAAACAGAATCATATTCTATTTTTAATTGCTTACAACTTTTTTCAACCAAATTTTTATATTTAGTAATCTCCTTATATTTTTCATCATTTGAAATTGAAGTATCATTCACACTATTTTGTAAATTTAATAAATTTAATTTGCAATCATCAAGATTATCAAATCTTGTATAAGTTCGGTCCTTTAAATTTGAAGCATTATTTTTAATACTAGAATAATAACTAATATCTTTTTCAGCAATACTAACTAAATTTAAAATATCATTGTCAGTAATTCTACTAACACAATTTTGTGTATAAAGATTATTAAATAAGTTTACTTTGGAATTATTTAAAGTATTTAAAGTACTATATTTAGAACTAACAGTTGTATATTCATCTTGTAATTGAGAAGAAATATTTAATAACTCTTCGATCTTATCCATACTTGACTTAATATAACCTAACTCTTTAGCAACTTCTTTAGCCAAATAAGCAAAACTCTCAGTATTTTGACTATCTAGATAATTTTCACAAACACTTTTCTTTTTTAAGCCTAAAAATCCTTTTGGTAAATCATTAAATGATTCTATATCTTTATATTCATTAACAAAATCTTGAAGTTCATCTAATTTATCAGAAGTGTGTTTTAATTGATTTATTGTATTTGAAACCAACTCACCTTGTTTTTTCTTATAATCTATAATTTGCAAATAAAATTTATAAGTTGTATCAAAATTAGATTTTAGAATTGAAAAATCCTTTCCTGACTTTAGATTTGGAGCTTCAATTTTCAATTTATTTATTTGTGCATATTCTTCCATTCCTGAATCTAAGTTATTTTTTGCAGATTCTAAAAGAGTATTAGTTAAAGTATCTAAAGTTTCATTTGTTTTTAAATTTAAACTATTTCTATATTGATTTAATTCATCTATCTTATTTGTAATATCAGAATCATAATCGCTATTAAATTTAATAATAAAATCAGGATTATAATTTTTTGTAAAATCTTCATAAATTGGTTTTAAATAATTTTTAAATGAAAGTAATTTATCAGAATTAAACAAACTTAAATCAGATTCTAAATTATCTGCTAAAGAACTATATTGTGTTACACCATCTCTTTTAAATAAACCTAAAACATACTCTGCATTTTCAATTGCAATTTTATAGTCATTATCTTCTACAATAGTATCAAAATGTAATTTGTTATATATATTTTTTTTAGTTGGATTATCTTTTATAATATCTTCTTCCATAACAGAAATTATAAACACTATCTTTTCATTTAGTTTTTCTAGTTCAGAATTTTTAGATCTTAAATTATAAGTTGTAATAGTATTTATTTCTGATTCTATTTCTGAAATTTCAGAAGTACAATTATATATATAATATAATAAAGCCTGTGAAAAATCTTTTTTTAAATTATTGTAAATTTCACATTTATTTTTAGTATCTTCTAATAATTTATTATAATTTTCTAAATCTGAAGAATCAAGCACATCTTCAAACACATCTTTAAATTCTTCAAAATATTCAGAATGTGATATCAACTCAGAATAATTTTTTGAAAATTCTAAATAATTTTTCAAATCTACCTTTTTTGAAGAAGAAATATAGTTTATATTTTCTTTTAAAGAAGTAATTTTACTTTGAATATCAAGTTTAGAATATCCTTTTATTATATCACTAGAAAACTTTTCAGATAATATTTTCTCAACAACTACTATTTGTGTGTTTAACTCAGAACTTAATTCTTTTGCATTTCCTAAAATCAAACTAATTTGAGAATCTAACATTAATTGATTACCATCAACCAAATTTTTTTTATCTGTTAAAGAAATATGACTTTTAGCAATTTGGTTGCTACCAATTAAGTTATTAAGACTAGACATTTCTTTCTCTAAACCTTCTTTTGCTAATTTTGCTAACCTTATTTTCTCAGTATTTTGTTCTAATGATTTAATTGTATTTAATTTGTCTAAAATAATAATAGAGTTATTTAAATTATTAATTAAATCTTTTTTATGAATTGTTTTTTTTAATTTTTCTAAATCGTTACTTAAATCTTTTTGATTTATACAATTTTTTGTATATAGTTCAGAAGCTTCTTTTTTAACAACTAAAAACTTTGCTTTTTCAGAATCTGAAAAGAAATTTTTAACATCTTGAGATAATTTTAAAATATCAGGACAATTAGAAGTATTATAGTCCTTAGTAAGTTTATTTAAAAAAGATGAATATATATCTAAATTATATCCTGATAATGCAGAATTATTTTTTTTTAAGTTTTTACAAAGAAAATTTATATTTGAAGAATTATTTTCTTGTTGAGCTGCAAAAAATCCAGTTTTCGTATTATTATAATCTGTAATTTCTCTTGATATTTCTTCTTTTATATTTACTATATAATCTATTTTTTCAGCACAATTTTTTGAGGATAAATCTGCTATCTCTGAATTTGCTTGTAAATCATTTGTTGCACCTGTTAAATTAGTACTCAATTGATTTATTTGTTGACTTAAAGATTGTTTAAATTCTTGTGAAAAATGAGGTGAATTTTGAATATCTTTATATAATTTTCTCTTCTCTTTTAATATAAATCTTTCAATATCATCAAATTTTTTTTGTGCTTTTATTAATTGTACTTCTAGTTTAGAATTTTTATCAGGATCTGTTGATGTTTGATATTCTGTTAAAATTTTTTTAAGAAAAGCTATATGCTCATTTTGCTTTTTAACTAGTTCTATATTATATTCTTGAATTTTTTTTTTTATTTTATCTTTTGGAACTTCTTGAGAATAAATATTTGAACTAATAAAAATAACTATAAATAAAAGAATTAAAAAACTAAAAATTATTTTTTTACATATTTTATAATCACTCATAAAATTACACAACTTTAATTATTTACACAGCATTTTTGATACATTTCACCAGAAAAATTAGGTACATCACAATTTATTATTTCTATATTTAATTCTGTATTATCTACATTTAACCAAAAAAGATTAACAAAATTATCCAATTCAATATTTGATTCACAACCATATCTTTTTGTACCATCTGAAGTTGTATACGGATATTTATTTCTATATCCTTCTAAAAATAAGCTACAACATTCTTCAAAAACAATATGTCCTAAAGGAGAATTACAAGCATCAAAAGTTCCACCAACTACATTAGTATCTAATTTACAAGCTCTTGCAAGATTATCATTTTGTCCACTACACATATAAGCGTAAGGATCACCTTGCATTCTTAAATTATAACCAATACAATTTTCTTGAGGTTGAAGAACTTCTAAAGGATATTCACAAGCAGAATCAGCAAGATATTCACAAACATTAGACACATCTAAATTTTGATTATTCAAACAATTTTGTTTAAAATTATTATAAGCTAAAATATCTGCATTTAAATCATTATAAGTTCTATTAATATCATCTAGTTTTTCATCAATTTCCTTAATCTTAACCATTTTTTCTTCTAATAAAGGATATATACATGACCCATCTGAACTTTTAAAACAAGCTAATATCTCTTCTAAAACAGGCATAACTTCATCATATAATACTACAAGTGATGTGTTATAAGAATCAATATCTTTATTTAAACTATCTTTATAATTTTCTAAACCCTCACAAGTATAAGTACCTTCTGAAAATAAAAAACCTAAATTTAAAATACCTATAACTAAAATCATCAATAATGATAATAATATCTTATAATATCCTTTCATATTAATTACCTAATTTTTTAAAATTAATAAAAACAACTCTATTCAACTTCTGGTAACATTTGATTAGAAAGTTTTTTTGTTTGTTCAATCATATCCTTTACCATATTAATTACATTTTGATTATCAGTATCTGAGCCAGAAGATGCTACCTCTTGCCCAGGAGAATTAGTATATAAAAACCTCATCTTAATAGGTGATGGAGCAGGAGTACTAATTCCTGCTAATTTATTATATCTTTTTAATTTCTCATTATACTGATTTATAAATGGAGTACATCCATTAATATTTTTCAACTCACCATTCTCATCAATACAACCATTATCTCTTAATTTTTGCAAAATATCATCCAACTCATCTAAAGCTTCTTGTAACTTCTTATCTTTACTCTTAAAGAGGTTAGATATAGCACTAGATTGTATCAAAGCAGAACCACCAGCAGTCATTAAAGCATCTCTTAGCCCTGACAAGAAAGCCATTCCAAGTCTGCTTGAGTTACTTAGCTTAGCTTGTCCTGTTATTTCTTGTTGATAACAAACATTAATTAAGTTAGCTGTATCATATGATTTTGCCTTAACCTCTAAACCTGTATTTTCAGAAGTCTCACTTCTAAACAGATCAAACTCATATCTATCTAAGTCTAAACAAGAATCAATTGGTCTAACAATTACTTTTATTTTTCCAACGTTTCTTTCACTTCCTCTTCCATCTGCTAACTTAGAATACACATTTATTTGGTATTGTCCAGGTATAGCATCATATGAGGTTACACTTATTTCATTACTTGATCCTGTTTCTGAAACATTAATTGCTTGTCTTGGTTGCATAACAATACCAGTACAGTCATCACAAGATAGTCTGTAGGTAGTGTCTGCACCACAACCTTTATTTTCAATAACAAATGTATCTGGGTTCTTGTAAAGTGTTAAGACTTCTTTTGAAAAAAGTACACAATCTTTTAAACTTAAAACATCAATTGTAAAATTATATTCATTAATTATTTCTTGATCTCCAGAGCTTGTAGCATTTACAGATCTAAAGATTATTTTTCCAGAAATTTCTCCTTTCATCCTTGATGCAGGTTCATATCTTACAATCACTGGATAACCTGTGTCTCTATCAAAGGCATCTAATACTCTTTTATAGTAACCATGTGAAAGCTCAACACTTCTACTTCCAACACTTAAATAAAACTTTCCTAAAGGACTACTTGTAAACTCAACTTTTGCTTCAAGTCCACCAGTTAAAGGCACAGTTCTTTCATTCATTGTACAAGTATTATTTATTGTAAATTGTTTTTCAATAGGTTTTTCTTGAGCTACTGCTGTCCAATCATACTCAGACAAAGTCAAACAACTTGAGTCATCTAACATTCCATCAAAACCAACAACAACATTTACTGGAATTTCATTTATCCAAACTGGTGAATCTCCAAGTTCTGATCTTAAGGATATTCTTAATCTCCCAGAAAGATTTTGAACTTCTCTAATTCCTTCAGCTCTTGGATTAATATTTAAAGTTATTTGTATATTTTTAGAAGCATCATCGTTGTTTGGAAAATCATTAATTGTGTCTAGACCTTTGATAGTTGTTCCAGAGTAACCAACCAACTGAGCATTAATTCTATCAACATCAATAATATCTAAACCTTCTCCAAGAAGTTCCATTGATTCTATTTCTAAGTCAAGAGATGAAATATTATTAATGGTTATACTTTCTGTTTTTGATTTTTCATTATAAACATTTAAAGTGTATGATAATTTCTTTGGAGTTATTGTAAACAACTTATCAGTTGTTGTAATCTCTTGAATATATGTCTCATACTCAGGAGCAGTAACATACACATAGATCTTTTCATTTGCACCTTGTTGAGGGATACCATCTACTGTTATTTCTCCTAACTTCCCTACTTCTCTAGGATTAATAAGATTATCTAAAAATCTATCCTTAATGTTAACAATTGAGTCATCTACTTCTAAACCTGTTTGGTTATCTTTGACATTAACTAGTAAACTAAAGTCTTTTCCTGCAGGAATAACCATTGGCTTAACAGTAACTTTAAAGGTCTTGTCAGATAGAACATTAATAATTATTTCTTTTACAAATTGTATTTGTTGATCAGAAACAAATTTAATTACTAAATGTCTTTCTCCTGTCAACAATGTTCCAAATTCGATATCTCCTTCTACCTTTTGTTTAGAGGCAAGAGAAGAAATTGCATAATCAAATTCATAATCTCCTGCTTGTGGAGTTACATTATAGATATTTCCATTTGGTTGAGATATTAAAATCTTTGTAAAATTAAATCCTTCATCTTTATTTTCTATTAATAATCTTGAGTCTATATATTTTTTATTTTCTTGATTATTAACTAACATAAAATGTAATTTATAATCTTTATTTGGGTAAGCTTCATAGATGTCACTAACATCTGCTCTCAAGTCATTTGTAACATCAACAATGTTTGCACTAAAACAAAAATCATCAGTACAAAAAATTTCATCTCCAATTCCGTAGCTAACAACACTGTAAACATCAAAGTATTCCACAACATCTTCAGTCCCAGTATATGGGTTATATGTCTCAATACCGTTGTCTGTTTGCCCATAACCCAAATAATACATCTTTAGTTCTTCTCCAAAGACAGCAATATCTTTTACTTTTATGGTTGCTGTTATCTCATAAGCATTCAAATATTCTAAAGATTCATCATTATCATAATTTGTTTCTTTAAAAATTACTTTTGCCCATTTAGCATCAGAGTCTGTTTCAGTTTCACTATCTCCAATTCCATCAACCTCATAAGGTTCACTCATGTCAGTATCAAATTGTGTGTATTTTTTAATAGAGAAAGCATTTGGAACTTCAATAGACTTAATATATAAAGAATCATTCTCTAAATAAACTGTTGAACCAGTTCTAATAATTGCTCCAACACTCTCAAATCTGTCATCTCCACTTCTATTCTGTGGGACTAACATAGTATATCTAGCTTCATATTCCCCATCCATCTTTAAGTTACCATTAACTTGCTCTTGTCCTTTATAAAGTCCATTAAACACAAGCTGTGGCTTTTGTAAAGCTGAGGTGATAGGGTATAAGGTTACTTCTAAGTTTTTAGTTATTCCTGGAACCACTCTAACATACTGTGATTGAGTAGCACCATACATGTTATTTAAAGGATCAGAGATAACCACATAATAATCATTATCTGCATCTAATTCAAATTCAATTTCTCCATTTGCATTTGCAAGATCACTCTTAATGGTTGCTGGAGAAGTGCTATTCCAAACAGCACTATAAGAGTCATAAACATTAACTCTAGCATTAGGTATTATTTCTTTATTATTATTATAAACATTTATTTTTAAATTACCCTTACTAATAACCATTGGAATAATTATAGTCTCGTAGGTTTCTGCCATTCTTACATCAAACACAAAATCAGAAGATTGGCCTTGTGAGCTTCCTTTGATTGCAACAGCATAATAATTTCCAGAAGTTATGTTAAAGGAAACATTTCCATCAAAGTTTGTAGTCTTTGGTTTATAGTCTGTTAAAAATCCATTATCTGCATTAAATAATGCAACTTTTGCAAACTTATAACCTCTTCCATAATCATCAACAACTCTAATGTTTAATGGTTTTAGGCTATTAGGTGTTACTTCTGATATCTTAACTAACACTGGGGTTGTTGGAATTTCTGTTTGTGGTTCTACAAGTTGTGATTTTATAAAATAACCTTCCACATCAACAACTACTCTGTAAGGTAAACTTAGATCTGAAACTGTAAATAAGATGATTCCATTTTCATCAGTGTACTTTTCTGTAATCAAAGAATCAACATTTTTTAGTGCAACATAAGCATCTGGTATTTTAACACCGTTGTCATTATCTACAACTTTTATTTTTATATAACCAGAAATATCACTTGACATTACTATTGTGTCTGTCTTATTATCAGAAAGTAAGATATTTCTAATAACAGTATTGTAGATTGGAACTGCTCTATTGTCCACAAAGTTAACAGCATAGTTTCCAGCAGCAAGATTATTTAAAACACAAGTTCCTCCTGTGTTAGTTACACATTCTCCTGCAATAAGTCCAAAGTCATTTTTAGCAATAACTTTTATGTTTTCTATAGGGTTGCCTGAGGAATTTTTTGTAAAAACAGTATAATTAAATTCTCCACCCTCAAACCCAATTTCTTTTTCTTGCAAATAGATGGTTACTCCTTGGGTGATAAGTTCATCATAAGCAGTATTATAACCATTAATTGTAATTGTAGCTTTTAGTTCACATTGTGAGCTTGCAACAACTGTCCCTAGACCGTTTATAATTTCAATTGAAGAAGGTGCAATTCCTCCTTGTGCACAGGTAAAGCTTGCAACTCCATTTTTATTTATTTGAACTCCTGATTGGTCAGCTACCTTAAAGTTATAAGTTACCATGCTTTCTTGTAATTGAGGTTCTAAGGCAATAATTATTACTTCGTTATTTTCAAAGGAGAAATATGCTTTTGAGAATTTTATGTATCCTCCAATTTCATAATCAATATCAATAATAAATTCAGAGTCTTTTAAAATACCTACTTGAGAGGTAATTCCTGAATCATCTGTAATCTCATTATAGGTGTTGTCAGAGGTTGTAATTTGTATAGGTATTCCTGGTAAAACATTTCCTGACTCTGCATCAATTACTTTAAAGCTAACTTGGTTATAGTCAGAGCCAGTTTTCCCTCCTGAAAAAATCAACAACAGGATTCCTGCAATAATAATTATAATTAATAAAATGACTAAAATAAAAGAAGGCATAACCTTATCTATTCTATCTGTAATTTTATATAATCCTGTTTTTTCCACAAAATTATAATATCTATCTTCAAGATTGTAATATAGCTTTCTAAGACCCATAACTTATTCCTCTAATTTACTAAATTTAAATTGTTTTCTTATTTTCTTATTTTCTTATTTTCTTATTTTTTATTAATCAATTAATTTTAATTACTTTATGTTTTAATTTTATTTGTCTAATTTCATTTCACATAATTTAACCAAAAGTTAATTTTTGTTTGGTCAGTTTTAAAACACACATTATCTTCTTTTATTCCGTTTACCAAATCTTTAACCAATTTATAATTATATTTTTTTAGATAATCTGACATATCCTTTTCAATATTGTAAATGTACACCCCGTTATTTGTGTTTAACTTAGGATCATACTCAACAAAGTTAATATAGTCACTAGCTTTAAATTGTAGTTGATAATCAATTTCTTTTTTTCCTTGTGTATAATTGTTAGAAACAAAGACTACTTTTTTATTATAATTTTCTTTAAAGTTGTTTTCATTTCTAATAAGGTTGTAGCTTAGTGTTTGGTTCTTAATAACCAATGGTTTTATATTAAAATATTCTATGGTTGGTTTATCTTTGTTTTCTTTTCCTTCCAAGCTTAAGATATAACCTTCTTGCATCTTTTCCCAATTACTTTCATAGTAATCTTGGTTTGGAACAACAGCAACAAATGGAACTAAATATTTATTTTTATTTGGATTAATTGGATTAAAGAATAATGCATTTTCTTTATATTTAGAGTCAATTTCTGAAACATAACTTAAGATTTTTAGTTTTACTTTATTATCCTCCAATAGTTCAGCACTAACCATGTATGTTCCAGGTTTGTCAATATCTGTAATCTCAGAACTTAAGTCTAGCTCATATGAATATTTCGTTAAGAATTTTTGCTCCATCAATCCTTTATTATATGTATTTTTTAAGTCTCCAAACTTCTTTATCTTCACATCAAATTGATTTAAACCATTACCTAAACCAACATCTAATGTTGAAAATATTTGCTTTAGATGTTCTTCATCATTATTTGTATCTAATAGACTATCTATAATTAAAAGGTATTCATTTAAGGTAAAGTAGATCTTAGTTCCTGATTTATAATAATTAGTTGTAATTTCAGTTTTTATAAATTCTTCAAAAGCACTATCATCCTCATGTTTAACAGAGATTATTGCTAACATCTTAAATTCATCAGGTATCTTTTTTAACAATTTCACAGACACATCAATATAACCATCAAGAATACTTTCAGATTTTAAGGTTTTTCTTGCTTTTTGACAAGCACTACAATCAATCTCAGAAATAACCTCTGTATTTAGTTTAATTTCACCAAGCAAATCTTTCTCAAATTTAATGCCGCCTAATGTTACATTGTCTCCACTATTTAGGGAGATGGCATCCATCTTCTTTCCAATTGATAAATACAGTTGTTCTTGATCACAATAGTAATCATTACAAGTGTCTGTAGTAATCTCATCACTATCCCAAGAGAACAATAGTTTATCAAAACCATATTTCTTGTAATTACTTTGAGAAGTGTAACCATAGTCAGATTTAGTTCCATCAGGACTTTTACAGGTATTTTCAAAATCAATTAAAATTTTATCAATTATCTTATCCTTCTCTTCTTCCCCATTGTCTTGAGTGTCTGTAACTAAACCTAATTTTTCTGCACCTAAGTTAGCAATCACTCCAATCTTTGTTGCTCCAAGTCTATTTGAGGAATTATCTTCTAAAGTTTCCATAATTGTAAATTGATTTTTGAACAGATCATAGACTGTAGATTCAATTTTTGTTAATTCCTTTGTTGGTCTTTTAAAGCAAAGCTTAAAGTAATATTTTTCAACAAAGTCAATACTTACTTCTACAGGCCCCTCATTATTAAAGAACATTGATTTTTCTGAAGAAGGAATGTATGCTGCTTTTGAGGAGATCCCCTCAATTGGGAATTGATTAATTCTCCCCATAAAACATTTCTCTGAAGAGTCCTTTAAATCAAGAACATTAAATTTATCTTTAGTCAAATATTTGTCTGGAACTTTTATAAAGACTACAGGCCCATCTTTTGTAATTTCTAAAAGATATTCAAGCTCTGCATTTGTGTCTACAAACTTTAAAGTTTCTTTTGAAAATTTACTATAATCAATTTCTCCACCATAGATTCCAAACACATTTGCATTTTCTTTATTTATTAGACCTAACCATTGTAGATTATCAATTAACTCCATACCCACATTATTAAACAAAGGCATACTCTGTGTCTTAGGTGGTTGCAACTTAATCTGTAACATAAACTTCAAAGAAACTGATTCTCCAAAATCAAAACCAAGGGTTCTTAGGCTAGAAACAATTGTTACTGCATCTATGTTTCCAGTTCTAGACTTATATTTATTTAAATAATCATCAAGATACATTCTCTGTATTTCAGGATTTCTTTTTAAAGCAATTGACCAAGTCTCATAGATCTCTCCTGTCTGTGTGTTCTGAGTATCATAACTTACTTTTAAAGGCTCAATTCTTCCTAAGTTTTCTGAAATATCTAAAAAGGTTACTCCATCAATTGATAAAGCATTTAGATCTAAATAGCTTATTTCTAATAGTCTATAGCCTTTAGAAAAACAAGTGTTTATTATTTTAACTTCCTCATAACCTGTTACTTTGGTAGAGAAATCTATTTTTTGAGGAGTTACTCTTATACATTGAGATGGCATATAGCTTAGAGGTAAACTCACATCAACAGCCACATCTTTAACAAACTCATAATCTCCATCAATATCACTTGTTGGTTTTGCAGAGACTGAAAGATTAAAAGTTCCCATCTCATCATAACCAAAAACTCCAATTGTTTCTTTCTGTCCTTTCTCTAAGGTAAACTCTTTATGTTTAGAATCAACACCAACTCCATAACCATCACTAAATTTAATGTCCACAGACTCAGAACAACTGTTCTCTATAAAGATTGGTCTTTGTGGACAGCCCATAAGGTTAGTCATCCCCATCTGTCCAACAAATGGTGAAGTTTCTAAGAAATTATAATTTTCATAACCATAAGCATTGTTTAAACCAACTCCATTATTGTAGAAGTTGTTAGGATATTGTTGCCCATATAAGGTTGTAAGGTTAGAGCCAACATAACCATTGTATGCTCCACCATCATAGAAGTTAGGAGAACCCATACCATTGTATGATTGGTTAAAGTAACCTGCTCCATAATTATAATTATTGTTTGGAGAGAAATATCTATTCATGTTAAAGCCTTGAGCATATGAATTTCCAAAGTTACTATAGATTCTTGGATCTTGATATCTGTTGATATTTCCACCATAATAGTTATTGTACATCCCCTGTCCACCATACATGTTACATGCAAGAACAGCAACTCTCTCTTCAGGTAACTTTAAACATTTACTATAATTGTTAATTATTGTTTGTAAAGATAAGGTAGCCTCTAGCTCATCAACTCCATTTTGATTAACCCTAGTTGTTGAGAAGACAATCTTTGGAGACCTTAATGCAGAATCAATTTCTGCGGCTTTAAAGGTAACTTTCAAATCTACTTTCTTTTTAGCATCTATTGTTTGTAAGATTTCTGTTAAAGAATTTCCTTCTAAGATATATTCTTTATTATTTACATATAAAGAAATAACTCCAACTTCCTTTTGGTTCTGTAGATCTAAATTTGCATATAGTTTCCCTAAGCTTACAGCTGTTCCTGAAACCTTACAGTTGTTCTGAAGTGTAAAGCTTGCTTCTGCTTGTTTACCGTTTGTTGTTCTTAACTCCAAACTAACAGGATCAAGTAACAAACAATCAACTGAGTCTAAAGCATTTCCAAACACAACTCTGATGTTAATAGGAATTTTCACAGTCCAAAACTTGTTTAGAGCAGAGCTATTTAAAGTAACTAACAAGTTTGTAACAATATTTTGTTGAACCTCAAGATTAATACCTTCTTCTGTTAGTGATGTCTTTAAAGAGATGTTTACCTGCTCTAAAGAGTCTATAAGGTTTTCTTGAGAAGTCACACTAAGATTAATAAAATCATTTTTATTTTCTAGGCTTAGGTTGGTAATTGCCAAAGGCAAAGCAGTATTATTAATAAGACTAAAATTATTAATATTTACAAGTTCTTTAGAAAGATCAAGAACAACATCTACTTTTTCAGGAACTACAGATATCAGGTTGTTTGTGATTTCAAAGACTTGCTCAATTCTCTTATAACCATTCTTTCTAACAATAACAGTTACAGAATCCCCTAAGTCCAATGCTGGCAAAATAAAACCATACAATCCTTTTTGGTCAGTAACAACTCCACTCTCAATTGTTTGCTCATTATTAATTTTAATAATAACATCTGCATTTGAGATTGGAACATTACCATCATCAGTCACAGCAATGATTGTGTCATTTGGAACAAAAGGTGCAAAGGTTCTAGGCACAATCTCTAAGTTCATGGTCTTTGATTTTACAATGTCTAAAAGTATTGTTTTTGTAAATACAATTTCTCCATCTGAAAGTAGATTAAAAGTAATTACATCTTCAGCATCAGAAACAATATTAAAATTAATAACTCCACTAATGTGGTCATTTGTTCCAAGTGGGCCTAACTCTATAGAGTCAAAGTTCTCTCCTTTTAAAAGATTAGAACCAACAGCATCTATTGAGTAGTCTTTTAGTAAAACACTTGAACCTGTAGTTATATTTAAAGTTGCATTCTGTAAGGCTTTACTTGCAATATTTAAATTGAATGAAAATTTATGAGAGGTGTTTGCTTGTGCTGAATATTTGTCAATTATGTTTTTTGTTAGTTTTGTATTCTCATTAAATATTGAGAAATTATAACAAAGTATAGAATCACAAAAATTAGATTGACCAGTAAATATTTGAGTCTCTTTTGTGTAAGCATATAAAGATTGTTTAGTTGAGGTTAATAATCCAGTCCCTAACTTAGAATCAATTGGGTATCTTAAAACAGAGTTGCCTTGTTTAAACTCAGCCCTGTAGAACAAAGGAAGAGTTCCAACAGCATCATTTCCAATTACCAAGTCTGCATCTACTAAGTAGGTTCCTTGGTAAGGGTTGTCTATAACAACATTAAACCATTTTGCATCTCTATTAGTTTTTATTTTCAGATCTGTAAGTTCTCCAAGGCAAGGAGTATAGCTGGTTGACCCATAGATCTTGTTTCCTGCAAAATCAATTTTCTTAATATAAATTGAGTCTTGTTCCATAAGGTTTGTTTGATTATCACATTGATTTCCTTTTCCTGTTCTTATGTGTGCAACAACTTGTGAATAATTGTTATTTACATTTACTAAAAATCTTGCCTTTACACTTTGACCAGGACTAACACTTGAGACAATCTCTCCCTTATTATCAAAAAGTCCTAAAAATTCAATGTTTGAGGAACTACTAACCTTTGGTAAAACTATGTTAACATTATTTACAGTGTTTGCTTCTACCCCATACTTGGTTGTGAAAAATTTACTTTCATAATTATCAATTACAAAGTAAACAACTTTGTCAGCTCTAACTCTTACTAAAGTATTTCCTTCGGTGTCTGTTAGGCTTCTTTTTCCTGAAATCTCAAGATTATTAAAAGTATCATAAATTGAAACATTTGTTGAAATTGGGTCCCCAAATTCATCTCTAACATTTACATTAAAAGTTCCTTCTCCAATGCTCATCTTTAAGATCTGCTCATTAACCTCTCTTTCAAAGATCATAAATGGATTTGAGATTCCTGAAGAGAACTTTCCTTTAACAGCCTCTAACCTATATGATTTTTTTGGATCTAAATTTGTAATTACAGCTTTTCCATAAACATCAGCAACTGTTGTTTTTAGAACAGTATTATTTTCAGAGTCAAGTAGTTTTATGTCAGCAAACTCAACTGGTTTTGAGAAGTCATCAACAACAGTTATTAACAGTCCTCTAATTGTTTCTAGATTAATTATGTCTAATCTAATTGTTTGAACATTTTCACTTTTTCGTAAATTATTTTCAACTCTAAAAGTATAATTTGCATTATCAAAAGTAACCTTATAAGAAATATTTTCTTCTAAACCAAAAGTAACCAAACCTTGTTCATCAGTCATTTGAGAAACAATTTCTTGCTCTCCTTTAAACAAAGTACATTTTACATTTTTGATAGCTTCACTATTATCAGAATCAATTACTTTTAATTTTAGTAAACCAATTATTTTCTTTTCTAATTTAATTTCTTTAGATTCAATCTGTCCTGAGACTATGGTTACTGATTCTCCATCAGTTACAACTAGTTCTCCGTAAGTGTGATTTTGGTCATAAGCAGAAATAAAATATTGTCCAACATTTAAGTTATTAAACTCTACAATTCCGTTGGTGTTTGTTGTTGCTGTTTCTGCCTTTATGCCATTAGCATTAGTTAAAGTAACAACAATGTTTGACACAGGGGTAGCTATGTCTTTGTCTTTTACAATAATTGTTACTGATCCTTTTTCTGTTTCAATTTCATCACTTAAAGAGATCTCTCCAACCTTAGAGCTATCATCAATTTCTAGATCTGAATAGTTTGGGGTATAAAATTGAAAGGTAGGTATTAGTTCTCCACAATCTAAAGGAACATCTTGAACAATCAACACCCCATCAATTATTGGAATGTTTGTTAGAGGTTGAAAACTTGAATCTTCATTTGAACATCTTAATTCATCAAGTAGAAGATATTCTGTTAACTGCTCTCCATCTCTTATAAATATTATTTTTTTGTCAACAGTTGTTCTTTTATCTTTTAGATAGATTGTAAAGTTAGAGGCGTCTGAAAAATTTAATTCAAGGGGTTTTTCTAATTCATATTTATTTGAATTTATTTTTAAAGAATAAAGAGTGTCTTTGTTAAGTCCACTAACCTTTGCAATTCCTAACTCATCAGTTGTAAATAGTTTTTCTGTTCCTGAAAAGGAAAGAGTAATTGTTTGGTTTGTTATGGGTTTGTTTGTAGAATCTACAAAAGTCAAATATGAGTTTTTTGAAATCACTGTATGATTTGAAAAAATCATAAAAGCTAAAAGAACTATTACACCTAAAATTATTAAACTAAAAATCGCAAAAGTCCTTATTCCTCTTCTTTCTAGAGGGTCAATTATTTTATATAAATTAATTCCTTTTCTGTCTAGCTTGTCTAAGAAATTAAAATATCTGTCTTCTAACTTTTGGTAAAAAGATTTTAAACTCATATCTATTCTGCCTTATTTTTTGTTTATTTATAAATTTAATATAATATATTATAAATATAATTGTTTATAAACTTTTGCATATTTCTTATTTCAAGTTTTGTAATGATTATGTTAATTTCTATATATTATTATATGCAAATAGTTTTATATATCTTGTTATTAATTATAGAAAGTTAATTTTAGTTTGAAGAAGTTGGAACACACCCTGGAGTTTGGTTAACCCCACCTTCATAACTGTAACAGGTCCAATTATCTTCTTCTGTAGAAAGTATTTGAAAATTTTCTTCTATGGGTTGGTTAGGGTCTTCTAAAATAAAATAACCAGTATTTAGACTATCTTTTATTTTTAATTTTAAGTTCTCTGTGTTTGGAACAAATGAAACATAATCATCATATAAAGTTATATAAATGTAAATTTCCTTGTCATCATTAACTTTATATCTTACATCATTTTCTTCAAATTTAAAATTATATTTTACTGAATCTAATTCTGTACATCTCAATTGTGAATTAACTTGAGTGGTTGGAAGGCTTTGGAAATTTAAAAGAGGCATAAAAGAGTTATTATCCTCCTCATTAAAGAATAACCCAGGTCCAAAGGAATTATTCCAAAATAGACTAGGATCAAATTTATAAACAGTCAATGGATTAGTTCCAGGGCTTTCAACTTGAGGAGCTTCTTCTCCATATTTACTTATAGAGGAATTATTTCTAGAATCTATTTCATTTATTTTAATTTTTGTGTCAGGTAGGGTAGGTGCATAAATGTCTCCAAACATTTCTAAACGTCCATCTCCAAACACTACTTTTTTTTCTTCTGATGGATTTTTACCTAATTTGTGTAGAATGTTTTTTGTTGTTTGTTCAACTAAAGAATCAAGTATTGTTTTTGAATCTGATAAATAGTCTCGTAATTTATATTCATAAGGGTCATTTCCTTTAAGCTTAATATCTATTCCACTTTCGGAAATAAATATCCCATTTGAGCTTACAGATACAGAATAGTCACGATCATTACAAGTCTTATCAAAACCATCAACATCAACAGTTTCAAAAAGATTTGTTCTTGGAGCACAACTTCCTTTATCACAAACCCCTACTCTTGCTTGTTCTAAAGAATTATGAATTACAGGATCAAACAACCCACCTTTATTAAAAGCATCTTGGGCAGGATTGTCTGACATCTCACCATCAGGTGTTAAAGCTATTCTCCTCACACTCTTAAATGCTTGAAAGCCTCTCCAAGGCATATAAATTTTATAGATCCTCTTATCAAATAAAGGTCTCTGAATAACATCATTATTTTTAAATCTTCTAATTGTTACTTTTGGTAACTTTTCCATATGCTCATCACTTAATTCTGCAGCACTTAGATATAGATAAAAAGAACCAACACAAATATCATCTTCTTCTTGTTCACAATTAACTACTTCTGCTTTTGTAGGTGCGTCTTCAAACATCTGCTCAATAACTTCTCTTAGGTCACCTTCTTCTTCAGGAGAATCAACATTAATTGAATACCCAACAGGATCTTTTGAATATTTTAATTTTGTTAAAAGATTTTCTGTAAAATAACCTGTAAAATTTGATTCAAAAAAAATTCTTAATATCATCTCATCTACAAAATCATTCCAAGAAAGTTCAACTAATGGTCTACCAATTAGTATTTCATTACTTTCACTTGATCTAAAATTTTCCCATTGTTCTCTTAACCCAACTACAAATAAATTAAAAGCATCTGCTCTTGCTAGATCAGAAACAGTTATTAGATCAGAGATTGAGGATTGGTCTTCAATTAAGGAAAGATAAGTGTCTTCTGTTTGAACCATATTAAAAATTAAAACAAGAGTTATAGATATTAACATTAAAGAAACAAGAGCTGTAAAAAGATTAAATCCTTTTTGATTTTTATAAATTATTTTATTTTTAAGAAACATATATTATTTATTTTTAGATAGAAGAAATTATAAATATTAACTATTTTTCAAGAAAAAGAATTATGTAAATATTTTTTAAAATGTGTTGTTTGTAAAAAATATATTTCCAAAAATTATTTTATTTTTAAATAGGAGACATTATGTTAAAGTTTGGTCCTATAAAGTCTAATGGGGAAATTAATATATCTACACTTGTGCTTGACATTTGGTCTGAAGAATCTTGGGCAGTTAAAGTGATTGTGTGTGGATAAGTTATGAAGTTTGGATTGAACAATATTATACTTTGTGGTAAAATCTTATCTGCGAAAGGTTGATTTACAAAAATACTTTTTGTAAGAAGATAATCTGTTGGATAACCCCAACCAAAGTCGTCTGGAACTAAACTAAAGTTACAGTCTGTACTTAATAGTTGTTGGGTTTCATCTTTCCACTCGCAACTTACAGACCCGTTGTTGTTTACATAACTGCTTGTAAACATTATTGGTAGGGAGTGAGAGTAAGTCTCTCCTGAGATTGGGTTTAGAATGGTTATTGCAAAGATTGGTGCTTGAAGAATGGTTATGGTTACTTCTGAAATGGATTCTTGCTCTAACTCATCTGTAACTTTTAAAGTTATGTCTTGTGTTAAGTCAACTCCACCAAATTGACTTGCCTGCATGTCAAAGGTGCAGTTGCTGTTTATTAAAACTGGGTTTGTGGAATAGTTTTTATACCACTTACAGTTTGCTGTTCCAATATTATAATCGTAAGTTCCTTGAAAGGAAATGGATTGATCAGTATAAAAGGTTTGATTATTTTCTGGACTTAATATTTCTGAAGTTAGGTTGTTGTTAGGAACCTTAGATTGTAGATAGGCTTTTAGGGTATAGTTGTCTCCGGAAAGTGCCCAAACTTTAACTTCTGTGTCCACTAAACCATTGTATGTGTTTGAGGTGGAGTCCCAAGGAAGATCTATTAGATTTGGAATATAATCTCTTGAAATGTTATCAAAGACACCCCATGGCATACCTGCTAAATCATCATACTTGTTTGTATATAAATCCCCTGGACTTATAGGAGGTATCATATCTGTATTATCTAAAAGGTTTTGTTCAAAAATGATACCAGGATGACTTATGTCATCATTAAAAAAATTCATATCTTCGTCATACATTATACAGTTAAAACAGACTTCTCCTGCATAATGACTTTGAATATAGTCTTCATCAATATGGTAAATGTCAAGACCACCAGTTGGATTTAAGGCATTACCTATTAACCCATGCAATAACCATTTGTCTTGATTTGTAGATGATATGTATCTATTTGAAACTAAGAAAAACTCGTTTGAATATTGAGTACTTGTGTCTTGTAACTTATAAATATCATGCGTGTCAGCTAATGAGTCTAAATTAAAAATACCATAACTATCAATAACAGAAGTTACATTTGCCCAACCTAAAAAATATTTTGACCAAGGATCAAAAGAGATTGGACGACTTCTATCTGCTACAATGTCTGTCATTACTGAAAGGTATAATAAACCCATATTATGTTGGTTACCTTCTGGACTTATACCGTAAAGATCAGGTAATCCTAAAATGTGAGCAAACTCATGAACTGCAACCTGTATTTTTGTTCTACAATCTTCAGGATAATAACCTGCTACACTTCTATAAGCACTACAGATATTTTCAGGGTAATGGCTACCAATTGTCGCTGTATTTCCATAGTATAAACCTTGAACTGAATAGTTTGTAGAACCACTAAATATTCTTGTAGAATCTAATAAGTTTCCAGATTGACTTTGAGCAGAAACTGCAGCATGGATTATTATCATTCCATCTATTCTTCCATCATTATCATTATCATATTGACTAAAGTCAACATCTGAAAAAACATCAACAGTGTGTAGTATTAATGCAAAAGCATTTGTATTATTTTGAATATAGAAAGAATATGGATTTTGAACTTCTCTCCAATCATAAATATCAAACTCTAAATCTAAGGCACTATTTGATGCAATATTATAGTAGGTACTTACACTTTGTGCATTTCCATCTAAATAGTTGTCAGAGTTAAACATGTCTTCATAGTCTGAAACTGTTAGGTTAGAAAGATGAGGATAGTCTGAAAACTCAACTAGAAAAACAGGAATTTTCTTGTAACCTTGAGAAGAACAAGTTGCCCAAGTGTTTTCAACACTTGAATAGGAATCATCTCTATTTTTTGGAGTTACATTTTTAAAATAAGCTTTTGCATCTTTTACTTCCGGAGGTAACAGCACATCAACATAATCTCTTTGAACAGAAGGAAAGATTCTCGGAGTTCTTGAAATCTTTGAAGAACTGATCTCAGGAGTTGAATTAGCTTTTGAAACAGTTGGAGAATAACTAATAGATGCAGAAAAAACAACTCCTACAAAAAATAATATAAATAAAGGAATTATTATATATAATAATTTTAGATGATTATTTGGTTCTTTCATAAATATATATATTAATAACACCTTTTTAAAGCTTACTTTTTTAACTTAAGACAATTATTTCCAACTATTACCAACATACACACAAATCTTGCTACCCTTTGAAGTAAGCTTACAATTATTTTCTAAAGCATCTGGTTGGTTAACATAGATTGTTAAATAGTCAGAACCACCTAAGTCTAAAGTAGTTGTATAATCATTTAAACAAACTCTTAAAGTATCAGAGCCTCCTGAAAGAGCAGAAGTTGAACATAGAGCATAATTGTTGTTTCCTGGAGGAGTGATATCTGAGGTTGTTGTGTATTCGAATGGTCTTATAATCTGATATTCACCATCATCACCAGTAAATGTGAAATAATAAGTGTCTTCTTGAGAACATACAATATTTTTAAAGAAAATAGCATCAGAAGTGTAATTTCCAATAAAAGTATTACCATTAATTTGGATACCATCATAAGTACATTCATCTGTAATTATTAAATTATTTAAAGCATTATTTTTTTCAACCTTTAATGACAAATCAACACTAGAAGATTGATTTAAAATAATAGTAACTTCAGGACCATAATAAGTCTGTCCAACAAATCCTGTGTAACTCTCAGGATCTACTTCTAAAAGAAAAGTTGTTGGAATTGGATCACACTCATTATTTATACAATCTTGAGGACAAGTATCACATTCTCCCCCAAGAACATCACAATAACCATCCCCACAATCATCACCAGAAATTACACACGGTGGACAAGGACCTCCACAATCTACACCTTGCTCTAGTCCATTCTGTATATTATCAGAACAAGTTGGAAGAATATTACCCATTCCCACAGGTGTCAAAACCTCTCCAAATTGATCGCCTATACTAGTGTCTAATTGATCAGCATCATCTATACTTCTATTAATCTGAGATAAATAAAACACTCCAAAAATAATTCCACCAATAACTAATATTCCAACAATTGTCAAAACTTCAACAGAAATCTGACCCTTACTATTCTTAAATAATTCAAACATATTAAATACTCCTAAAAAATATATAATTTTTAATAAAATTAATAATATATATTATGAAAAAGTTTATAAATAGAGATGGTTGAAGTTTTATGCCTAGCTTCCTTATTTTTTTTATATCTTGAAAACAAACATAAGCATGTACACCAAAATAAGAAAAATACTTTATAATAAAATTAAAATCTAAAAAGAAAAATTAAAATCTAAAAAGAAAAATTAAAAAAAACTATTTAGAACAATTATCTATCCTCTGATTATTAGATGTTGAACCAACATAGCTTTCTATCTTTAAATCATATCTACTTTTGTTATTTGGATCTTGTGAGTCTTGGTTGTCTATAATGTCAACCTTATATAATGTGTTTCTATTAAAATTAACATTATCGTTGATTAACACAGAATGATCTAAACCTGTAATTCCAGTATCTGTTAAAACATTACTTCCAGCAACATTCCCTAAAATTCCACAAGCAAGAGCCCTAAACATTCCTGCCCCAAAATTTGCTAATTTTGCACTAAACTTTACTTTTGCTTTTCTTACCACAGAACTTTCTAAATCAGTAATCTGATTTTTAATAGCATCATTAATTGGGATTTTTGGGTTTCCTGCAGCATCTACAACAGTTGGAGTTAATCTTGTTCCCCCTGGCTTTAATGCTCTTTCTAGATCATCTAATTGTTTCATAGCGTCTTCTAGTGGCTTTGCATTTACCTCAAGTCTTGTAAGTGCTTTTTTAGTTCCTGTTGCTTTCTTATGTTTCTGGTACCATTTTTTAGAACCATCTTGTAGATCTGTAAGTTTTGCTTTCTCAGCAGTAATTTTATCTAGATTACCTTTAATTTCTGCCTTTTGGGTCTCTATTGTATTTAACAGATCATCATACTCTACTTGTGAGATTCCTTCTAAGGCTGTTGCCCCAGCTCCCCCAGGTGTTCCTGCTGTTCCTGCAGGAGGTGTTGTAGCTGTTGCCCCAACTCCAAAGGTAAAGGGATGTGTTGGATATTTTTTAATTGCAAATGTTTCTACTTGACTAGCCAAAGAGCTTAGATTTAATGCAAAAAGATTAGGCCTTGCTTTTGAAAAAGTCCCATTCCTTATAAGTGAAACCAAGTCATCTAACTCACTTGCTGTCAAACTCTCAATTTGACTAGGTATGTATGCTCCAGCAGTATTTGTTACTCTTGGCAAAATTCTTGCAGCCATCGCAGGATCATGTGGAACAAAGGAATAGGAAGTGCTTGTTCCGTTCATGTAACTTACATATTTTCCAAGTCTTGCATCAACTGTATGTGGAACATTTGTAACTATCGGAGGAGTTACAGGAGGTGGAGTTACAGGAGGTGTTGGAACCACTGCCCCTACAGGAGTTAAAGTCCCTGAAACTCCTTCTAAGACAGAAGAAGCTCCCTTCTCAAAACCAAGTGGAGTTGCTTTTACCATCCTTGACCCTGAAAGTGCCTGTGCAGTCCCAATACCAAGTGTTGTTGCCCCAGGACTCTCAAGATTTGTTCCATTAAAGACTTCTGCAATCCAGGTACTCATCCCCTCAATTCCCCCAACAACACTTCTAGCAAGATGAATCTCTGTGCCTGTTTGTTTATTTTGTTCTCCAATAAATAACTTTGTTAACCAACCATCAATAAAATCTGAAAATCCCTTTCCAGTAACAGTATTCAAATATATGCTTGCTGATGGTAAACCGCAAGCAAAAATTCCACAATCAACAACTACCCCTGACAACAACTTGATCTGCCCCAAAACAGGCACCATCCCAAAAATAGCATTTGTCCCAGCAGTACAAGCTGTACAGGTTGCCATACATGGTACAAAATATTTAGTCAAAGCATTATTTATTGCTTTATTGTTTTTAGCTTCCTTTTCAGCCTTAGTCTTTCCAGTATTACAATTTTCTAACTTATAGTCAAAAAATAAACTAGAGCTTGGATTTTTCTCAATATACTTATTTATTGTGTCACACAAAGTCTCTGTGTCTGTAGGGTTATATGATCTGTTCCAATCAACCAAAGCATAATAGGTGTCTTGTGCAGAACCACCATCCTTGTTAGCAGCAACCACCTTGTTACTTACAATCTCTAAAACATCAACAGGTGTAACTCCGCAACTTGACAAATGGATGGTTGCCTCAGACTTTCTTTGTCCAACATTTCCTGCTTTAAGACTTGTAGAATAAATACTTCTTGCACTTACAATTATGTCTTTTCCAACCAGATTATAGATCTGATCATTTTGTGGAATATAACATACATTAAAATCATTTGACACTCCTTGTTTTAAATCTAAACCAAGAGAATCATATTTTTTATTTCTATATTCAAACCAAGTGTTTAGGTCATTTGGTGCTTTTAGGTTTAAAACAACATTTTCTAAAATATCAGAAACAATGTTTAGATCAGTACAAACTTTATCAACTAAAACAACACTTGTCTTTTCTTTAGGATCAAATTCTAATCTCCCTGCTTTTATAACTTTTAAGATTAACATATAATCTAGATTTTCTGAAATACAATTTTCTGTATAATCAGTCTTACTTATAAAATTATTGATTAAGATCTTAGCATCAGTCAATACTTTTTCAGGCAATTGTGAAGTTCCAGAAATTGCATATCTATTATTTATTACAATATTTAGTTGTTCAGGTTTAGAGGAAGGACTTTTTTGTAGATCATTAAAGTATATTTTTGCTAAAGCCTCTTGATCTTCATTAATCTTTCCAACTCTGATGTTAAGATGATTTTGTTTAGTGCTTGGAATGTTACCCTTCACATATCTATTATCATTCTTTTCAAATTTACTAACTCCACTTAAAATCTCTTTTGCTACATTCTCATCACCTGAAAACACAGTTAACCAGGTGCCTTTACTTTTATTCTTTGTAAGGTCTATGTCCCACGGCAAATAATTTAAATAATTTTCAATACTTTTTTCACATTGTTCAGTTTGTTTATAAGAAACTAAATTTACTAAGAAGTTAACTCTGTTTGGAAAGATGCTGTCTTGGTTAGCTCCAATAAAGGCATTCAACTCTAATTTATATTTCCCACAACCAGAAAGATTAGGGATGTTTATTTTCCCCCCATATTGATAGGTACCATACCCTGTAAGGTTACTGTTTGGAACTGCAACATCAACAAAATATTTTTTAAATTTATAATCTGATTTGCTTAAGATCTCTTTGACTAGGTCATAAGATAAAGAATCGTTCTGTAGGTAAACATCAAACTCAACAGGACCTAAGTCCCCCCCAAGATCAGAGATTGGACAATATCCTTGTAAAGCCTTTTGAACAGAACAACCAGTTTTTAATAATTGATTTTGGGAGTGTGCAGCAACTGTCTGTATTTTTCCATACATCTCATCAATCTTTGATAGTATCAATTCAGAAGCTCCATAAGAATCACAATAACCATCCCTACCTGTACAGTCATTAACAGAGATTAAAGGCATGTACACAGTCTTAGACTCAGAAGGGTTATTACAAACAGGAAGAGTTACTTCAAAAGATTGTAAGAAATCATTTTGTTCATCTTGATCTTTAGATAGAATATTTAAAGAAACTAAAGTGCTCTCTGAAGTTACATAATTACCTGAATTTAAAGCTTGTCCAATAATTGTTACAGGAACCTTTGGTTGTCCACCATATGCATTTGCAGTTATTGAAAATGAAAAGTCTGCAAAACCGTTTGGTGGAATTACCCCCATCCCAGATGTTGGAACTAAAGACACAGCGTTATTCCCAAAGGCTTGTTGGTAACTACCAAGTCTTTTATCAATTCCAACAATTGCTACAGGCTCTGCACATTGGTTATTAATAGAAATATTTCTTGCTTTTTTCTCTCCTAAATTTAAAGTAAAGTCTAGATTTTTAGGACTAATCTTTAGACAATTAGGAGAAGAAATTAAAAAGTAGGCAGTTGTTTTTGCAAAGACTGGATTTTTCACACCTGCTGCCTTTCCAGTAACAACAAAGTACATGTCTTCTAAAGTTGCTCTATTAATGTTAACTGTAAACTTTAGATCAACAGGAACTCGTTTACCAGGCTCTAAAATCTTTATCTCCCTTGGGTATTCAGTTACTCCAATATTTGCAGACTTGATCTGTGGGTAAGTGCTTATCTGTATGTCAGTTATTGGAACATTTCCAATATTTTTAATCATAATTCTTGTGCTTGTTATTGCTGGTTGTTGTTCGGTTGTCTGTGATAAATAGATCTGTAATTGTGTAGGTGCAACCCACAAAGCTTTACTTACATCTATCAAGTCAACATTAAGTTCTGTAGGTGAAAGATTATAAAAAGAATTTTCCCACAAAATATTAAATTTATATTTTTTAATTTGTTCTCTATCACTTGTGTTTTTAATAAGCACATCATATAGCTTTTCTTCACCTGGAAGTATAGTCAACTGATTTAATATAATTTCAAGATCATTGTTTGAATTTGAAGAGATTGGAACTAACTTTGGGTTTAAGAAAACTATTTGTTCACATTTATTCTGAATAGTAAAAACTACTGTGTTTTCAGAGGCTCCTGCTCTAGAGGTTATGAAGTTGTTAATATATCTGTTAAAGCCATCATTATAATAATTGTAGTTGGAATTGGAATTACTTGAACCTGGAATAGACCCACCATATCCTGTGTTATAGCTTTGATTAGGTGTATAATTTAAATTTTGTGAGCCTATAAAGTCTTGGTAGTCTCCAGCCCCATAATAATCATCATAATTGAAATTGGTGTTTAGCCCAACAAAAGTGTCAATCTTTTTTGGTGCAATTACCAAACAGTCATCAACTATCAACCCTCTGTTTATCCTTATAGAAACAACAGTTGCAACTTGCCTATTCCCCACAAGCCCATAGATTGGAACATTTGCATATGCAGAATCAAATAATGCATCTTTTGAAACTGTTGCAATTGCTTGAAAGTTTATTTTATTTTTCTTAGTAACACTTGGTGGTCCTCTAACATCCAAAGTCAAGGTGTCAGCCCCATTTACCCAAACAGGTTCTCCAACATAGATGTCAGTTACTGAGGTGTCAGAAATATTTTCTAAATTGAAATTTACAGTTTGAGAAATTTGATCAACCCCTAAGTTAATCAACACTTCCTTTGGAGCAACAAGAACAGAGTCATCAGCAATCAAAAGTTGTTTGGTAAATGGCACATAACCATAAGCAGAGATTGTTAAATTTAATTTGTTTACAACAAAATCTGAATTGATTACATATTTTCCTGCCCTTCCATTTAGTCTATCTCCTTTTATTAGTCTTATAAATTGCCCTTGCTCATCTTCAATCTTTATAAAAGCATTTTCAATTGGGTTTCCATTTGCTGAATCAAAGACCTCTAACTCTAGTTTAGAACCAAATGGTAATATTAGGTCAGGATTAAATAATATTCTTAAGTATCTTTTGTCAAGAACCTCAAAGCTTAATCTTTGTTCAAGAGCAGAGTCATCTTCTAAAATAAATTTTGAATCAATATAACTTACACCAATTGCTTTTGAGACAAAGTAAGTGTAGACTTTCTTTCGCTCTCCAGCCCTTAAATTAATTCCATCTTTGTTTAGTTCAAGTTCTGAAATTGTGCCTAGATTAAAGTTTGTTGGAAAAGCTAAAGTTCCTTCATCAGCACTTATAAATGAGATTGCTGGTTGGGTAGTTGATGTCTTTGTGTTTAATTTAATTACTCTATTTTTATTACTGTAAAGTGTAGCTTCTAAAGCAAACACATCTCCCTTTAATGCAAAAAAGTCCTCTTTAGAATAACTAATTCCATCTGAGTCAATAAAGCTATAAGACACACAAATATCATCTTTACATTCTGCAGGAACATCAAATAACTCTACAGTTATTTCTTTTGTGTCTGCATAAAGTTGTTGTCTGTTGTTTGTTGAGTATTTCTTTTGTAGGGTTGAGTCTTGTGGATCTCTGTAAACCTCAAAGTCTCTTTCAACCCATGCCCTGTATTTAAATTTTGGTTTAAATGTAGAAGAGTCAATTGCTTTTACTTTAATTTTAATTTGCTTGTTTGTAACTCCAAGCTTATTATCCCATTTTAGCTCAATCCATTTGTTAATGTTTCCTGCATTTCCTTGGTTTAAGACATCTATTGATTGTGAACCAGGTTCAGGTAAAGGATTGTAGGTTGTTGAGTAGGTGAAGTTTGTTGTGTCTGCCATAAAGCCTGTGATTCCATAACTTTGATTTTCAGAATCAGTAACAGTGTCCTCTCCAGCTCTAATATGCACTCCTGCTTTGGTTGTGCCTTGTGGAACAATTACATCAAATATTAAATAATAATCATTGTTTGGAGAAATATAATTTATTTTTTCCCCTCTACTATTCTGTATGCCTACAAAGTCAATGATTGGAAAATCACCAACTACTTTAGGGTTAAGTTTAAAGCCTAAATGGTTTGCTGAGTCTGCATCATTTGCTGATAGTGTCCCAGTTGTTGTTACACCATTTGAATCTGTGTAATTTAATATAAAGTCAGAATAACCATCTGTACGAAACATAATATCATCTAATGCAGAGTTGATGTCTGAGTCATATAAAATTGTTCCGTCCTTTGCAGAAATTGATACATGTCCTGAACTTATTTTCTGTCCAAAGCTATCTAGTAAGTCTAAGGTTAAGATTTTTGAAGATTGCTCAATTGTAAAAATAATTCTATTTTGTAGTTTGTTACTAATGGTTATATACTGGTAGTCTTCAACATCTCCAACATAAGCATACACAAGATATTTAGAACCAACCTTTAAAGGTAAGGAAAGTCCACCAGTTGCATCTAGAACAAATGGTTCATCATTATAAGGATATTCAATTTCATCTTTTATTTCAAAGATTTTAATTTTTGCATTATCTACAGGTAGATTTTTAAAGTCAACAACAAAGACTTCTAAAATTGCACTATTATTTATGTTTATTTCTTCTAACCTTAACTCTAGTTCTGAGAAATTAATTAAAGAAACTTTTTTACTTTCACAAAAATAATTTTGCTTACAACCAACAACAATAAACTCTGAGTTTGTTTCTAAGCCTTGGAAGTTGATAGTTCCTGAAAGGTCAGTTGTCTTGTTGTCTAACAATGATTGGTTTTGATCATAAATGGAGACAGAAGCATCTTGTAAAAGATTAAAGGAAATTGAATCAAGTATTTTTACTTTCAAAGAGCTTCCTCCTTTCTTTAGGGTAATGTTTATTATCTCTTCTTTGTTTAATATTTTAAAAGAGATTAAAGGATCACTTACAAAGGTCCTGTATTCTTCTTTACTTACCTTGTAGTTGATTGTTGAGCCAGAATCAACATCAATAATTGCTCTTCCATCAACAGTTCTGTTCTGAGCTATTAGTTGATCAGATAGATTATAGACTTCAACTATAGAATCATTCAACAACTCTCCAGCCTCATCATTAACCACAAAAGTAATTCTGCTTTTTCCTTCTAAAAGCCCACTATTAAAAACAAGCTCTATGTTTCTAGTTTCTGCTTCAGAATTTAATCTTATTGTTTCTTTATGGTCTTGGTATTTGTCAGCAGAGACAATTAGCTCTATGTCCTTGTTGATTGGGACTTGTAAGTTAACATCATAGAAATTATTTTTATCTGGTTTACCTGAGATTTCTGTTCTTTTCCCATCAAGCAAGTAGCTAACAGTAACTAGAGCATTTGCAACAATTCTTTTGTCTTGAGAATCTATTATTTTAATTTGTAAGATTCCGTTCTGAATAATTTCATTAAAAACAATTACAATTAGGTCTTCTTTTGATTCAATTAAAAAGTCTTTGTTAAAAGGCTTATAACCATCTTTCATTGCAGAAAAGGAATATGTTTTTCCTGGCTTTAGATTTATCTTAATAACATCGTTGTTGTTTACTGTTCCTGAAAATACCTTTTTACCTTTAACATCTTTAATCACAAGGCTTGCATCATTGATTGACTTGTTGTCAGAACCTTGAATACTAAATTTGATTTCAGAAGTTGCATTAACATTAAACACAAATAAGAATAATACTAGTAAGATTATAATTAGTAAGATTGAACCAAACAAGATAAATGGAGGAACTCCTTTATTTTCTAATTTTTTATTTAAAGCATTTAGGTTGATTCCTTTCTTTGTTAACCAATTTGAAAAATTATAATAACCTTTTTCTAAGCTACTGTATATTTTTGAGAAAAAATTATTTCTTTTTTTTTCTTCCTTACCCATATCTATACTTTCCAAACAAATGTTTAATGCTGTGTTTTTGTTGTTCTTTATTCTTTCTGTTTTGTTGTTTTTAGATTTAAATATTATTCTTAATTTATAATTATAATTTACATCAAATTATATATAAATATATCTATATATGGAAAGTCTTTAAAAAAGAATCAATTTAAAAAAAAAGAAAAAAAGGGAAAGGAAATTATTTAGTATTTGCAACCCTAATGATTGCAACGATTGAAACAATCATTGCAGCTGGTCCTACAAAGTGAACTAAATTTATTAAAATTCCTCTTAAAAGATCCCCAATTACAGGTAATGCATTTATAGAATTGCTTGTTGCAATAAATGCTATTGCTGCAATTAAGAATAAAGATACATTTCTGTCAGAGATGTTTAATAATCCAATTATTAAACCTAAGATTATTAGTGCTACTGATACCCAACTTGGATTTCCTGTAGAGTAAATCAATCCAAAAATAATTGAAATTAAAATTCCAAATAAAAAAGCATAAGCCCCTATTTTTTGAAAGTCCATTTTTTTCTGCCCCCATACCTAAATTGTATATTAGAATTATAGAACAAAAGATTTAAATATATTAATTTTTGTAAACAAAGATAGGTTGTTTGAAAAAAGAGTGGGGATTACAGAAAAGGGATAGAAAAAGGAAAATTGGAAACTGATTTTAAAAGAAAATGAAAGACTATGAATTAAAAAATTTTTAATTAAAGGATTTTTAAAAAAGAAGATTTGTGATAAGAAAAATAAGGGCAGAAAAGAAGAAGGAAAAACATATCAGTCAATCCTTCTAATTTTTATAAGTTTTAAAAAAGGCAGAAAAGGGAAAAGCAAGAAAAGAAAGATATGTAATTAAAAAAGGGGTTTTTTAATTAAAGGGGGTTAATTATTTTGCAAAAGTAAAAAATACTTTTACCTAACAATAAAGTATACCTTTCTTCCTGCTTGCACTTTCCTTAAGTATCCATTGTTTACTAGTTTGTTTAATCTCTGTGATGCTGCATTTGATCCCTTATAATTAAATTCATTTTGGACCATCTCAGCGTCAACTTTTTGTTTAACTTTAATAAAAGAAATTATCTTGTCATCTATCTCTGGTAATATGTTGTAAACATCTGTGTTTTGTTCTTGCTTAGTCTTTATGTTGTTTTTAACTAAAAACTGTAAGCTATCATACTTCTCTCTTAGTTCTAAAAGTATGTTGTTTGTCTTTTTTCTTTCTTCTATTAATTGATGAATGATTACTGAAAGTATTAATGGATCATTAAACTTTTCTTGGATTTGAATAAGATCACTCAAACCCAGTTCTTTTGTGTCTTCTTTGAGTAACAACTCTAGAAATTTCTGTTTTGTGTTAATGTCATTTTCTGTCATAATATATCATGATTATGTCATGAAAGTATTAAAAGAGCATCGGTTTAAAATTTCTTAAGAAATAGGTTTTTTTGTTTGATTTTCTAACCGCTTTTTGATGGCTAAAAAGATCAAGCTTTCTTTATTAAAATATTATATAGTATACACAAAACCATTTAATAAACTAATGAGTTTGGATTATTAACTTTTTTTCCTTAAAAGATTCTAGATTCTCTTCTTGGCACCCTAAACCCAAATTTTCTTGTTTTTTCTAAAATTGTGTTTGTTATTGAATCAATTTCATCAAGCCTTAGTCTGCTTCTCAAATCTGCTTCTATTAGGGGTGAAGGATAAACATATCTTTTGTTTAGATTAGAAACTGAGGAGATGTTTGAGACAATCTGTTCTGTGTATTCTTTTAAGGACAAGCCAAAACTCTCAAAGTAAATAAATTCTAGTCTTAAAGGAAAGTCATCTTCTGAAAGTTTAATATAAAGAATATAAAGGTTGTCAGAGACCTCTTTTGGAAAGTCCTTTAAGATTGGATGTTCTTTAAAGTTGTCTGAATATTTAATAACACAAGTTCTTTCATTTTTAGAGAGCAGAGAGAAGACTAAGAAAGGATCATACAGTTCATTTGTTAGCTTCTCTTTTATTATCTTTTCTTCTAAGAATTTAAAAAATCTGTTTGCTCTTGAGTCTTCAATACACCCAACCAAGTAGACTTTTTTTTCTTTACAAAGATTATAGATATTAATAAAATTATTAATTAAGGAATTATAAGAAGAAAGTAATTTAGATTCCTTTGAAGGCTTAGAAATATATTGTGGAACAATTGAACCATCAATTAAACAAAAATTAGAATCACTTTTTTCAATTATTTCAAAAGAAAGCCCAATCTCTTTTTCTAATCTCAAAATTGAGGTGTTCCAAACAATCTCTTCAAGTTCTAAAGCAGAAGTTGTGATGTATGGTTTTGCAAGATTATAGGCTTTTGGAAAATAGGTTGCCTTTTCTAGTTTTGAATTTCTGTAATTGAAGACTACTCCAACTTCCTTAATTATGGTAATGTTTGCAAAATTAAATTGTTTGTTTACAAAACCAGAATCAACACCAATAAAGGAACTATTTTGGTCTTTTATAATTTCAATTTTGTTAATTATTTTTTCTAAGTTGTTGTATGGATTATTAATTTCTTTGAAGTTGTTCTTTTTCAAGTATTTAATTGTTAATTGGTTCTTTTCATAGTTGTTAACCATTAGATTAACAATATTTTGTAAGTTGTCCATAATCATTATATTAAACCACAAACAATTTATTAATATATAAGAAAGAATCTTTTTCTGTGTGGGTAAAAAAAGATATTTCTAGCAAACAATTTATTAATATATAAGAAAGAATAGGATTAAAGGATGAAGGCTTAAAGAAGAAAAGAAAAATGGAAATTTAAAAAAAGAAATAAAATTGGGATTGAAAATTAATAACTAAGAAAAATAAAGAATAAGAAAAGAAGTTACATTGCCTCTAATCTTCTAATCCTTTCCTCAATTGGAGGATGTGTTGAAAATAGATTTCTTTTTTTTCTTTTTAAGGGATTAGAAATATATAGATGTGCTGAGCCTTTAGAGGCTGAAGCCACTGGTCTGTCTATTGAGGAGATCTTTCTTAAAGCACTTGCAAGACCTTTTGGGTACCTTGTTAACTCTGCTCCAGAAGCGTCTGCCAAATATTCTCTTTTTCTTGAAATTGACATCTGTATAAGTAGGGCAATTATTGGAGAGAAGATTACAAAAGCTATGGCTATAACTAAAACCAAGATCCCTCCTTTGTTATCGTTACCACCTCCTGAAGCTCCACCAAATATCAAAGACCTAAAAGCAATATCTGACACCATGACTATTAGTCCAAAAAGAACAGTAACAATCATCATAACTTTTATGTCTCTGTTTTTTATATGTGAAAGTTCGTGGGCAATTACTCCTTCTAGCTCCTCTCTGTTTAAAAGCTCTAAAAGACCAGAAGTTACAGCTACAGAAGAATGCTTTGGATCTCTTCCAGTTGCAAAAGCATTTGGAGAAACATCATTAATAACATATACTTTTGGTTTTGGGATTCCAGCAGCAATTGCTAATCCCTCAACTAGATTATCCAAGTATTTATGTTTTGGATTTTTTTCATCAATTGGTTTTGCTTTTGAGGTTGAGAGTACAATTTTGTCTCCTGAATAGTAACCTATTAACGCAAAGATAATTGCAAAGAGTCCAGCAAAAAACAAGATTCCAAAACCTGCAAATGAGAATATTAATTTTAAACAATATCCAATAACCAAGATTAAGATAAAGAAGATAAACATTAAAAAATAGGTTTTTATATTATTTCTTCGTATCTCAGAATAAAAACTTTTAGAACTCATAATCACACATCTTTATAGTCAATATATAACTATTGAGTAAACAGTTTAAATAATTATTTGTTTTTTAGAAATTAAAAAAATATAAAAAGAAGAGGTAGGATAAATTTATTCTACCCCTGAATTTCCTGATGATCCTGATGAATATTTAGTAACACCATCAAAAACACAAGTTATATCTGAATAATATTTCTCTGTAGTTGTTCCTCTTGCCCATAGATTATCAGATTGCACCCAAGCAATATTGGAAACAGAATCGCTAACTTCATCACCACTTAAAAATTTACCATTATGCAATGCACAAAATGCTTTTCCTGAAATCTCATTTCCATTTAGTTTAAAAGGTCCACCATCCAATTCAGTCACATTCTCAAATCTTACATTTCCATATGTTACATTTATTTCAGAACCATTAAAACTAACATCACAATCATGATTTGTTCTTGCAACTCCTAAAGAAGTATTTGGTCCACTCCTATAAACAAAAACATCCACAGAATTACATAAGAGTGCAGTCAATGCCTCCTCAGACAACTTCTTAACAGTCAAAGAGTTGTTTGCAAAGTCCACAGTTTCCATTATGTCCAAGTCTGCATTTTCCACAGCACCCTCAGCAAATTTATTTGTTGTTATAAAGTCGTCTGCAAGCTTAGAAGTAATTATTGCCCCATCATTCAATTTATTAGTTGTAATTTCATTGTTACCAATCATACTATTTACAATTCCTAGATCCTTGATTGAAAAAGTATTCATTTCAGAAGGGTTTGTTTTTAATATACCAGCACCAGCTTCCATTAAATCAATAGCTGCAATTGTGCCAACTGCAACAAAAGCAGAATTATCTGGATTCTTTGACAAATAATTAATTCCAGAATTATTATTCAATATTTTAAAATCAACATAATTTAGACCTTCATTTGCAAAATTACTTTTAGTTAAAGTATTATTTTTAATCTTTGAACCAGTAACTGCATTATCTACTAAATTTTCTCCATAAACATAATTAATTTTACTTTCTGAAACACTGTTATCCTTTAGCTTATTTGTTGTGATTGATTTATCTGCAAATTTATTATTATTTAGAGAATTAACCACTAAATTGTTTGCATAATACTCTAAACTACTATAATTTGGATTTGAAATTGAAATTGTTTTAGGAAAACTACTATTGTTTACTTCAACTATAATTCTTAATGGGAAAGTCTTATCAGTTCCTGTCAAATCTTTAGAAATTGGATCTGTAAAAAAACCAGTGGCTATTTCGGAGTTAAAGTTTGCATATGGTAAATTTGTTTTATCTAAAACTAAATTATCGTTTGATATAACATTAACATATGCTTTTATTCCAATATCTTGAGAGGTATCACTTAAATTTAAATCTCCAGTTATCTTAATTACAAAAGGAACATCGTGTGCATATCCAACATTTATAATTAAAAGAAAACTAATTATTATTACAAAAATTCCAAATATTTTTTTTATCATTTACAATCACCTAATATACAATATCATTCAATATAATAAAATTCACAAACTATATTTTTAATTTTAGAAGTACCAGAATCAACTTGCAATTCTCCTTTTTCTGTCAAACCTAAAAGGCTATTAAAAGATCCACTTTCTGTAGTGTATGAGTTTAGACTTCCACCTCTAGAGTTACAATAACCTTTTATTAAATTTATATTTTTTGTAAAATCTTTATTTGAAAAATAATATTTAGTAGAAGCATCTTTCTTTATTAAAATATTATTATATGTTACTAAATATTTATTTTCTGAATTATTATAATTAATATTACAATTATCAAATTCTAAATCATACATATTACCAGAAACACTATAATATGTTTGACCACACTTTAATAGTGAATAGTATTCTGTGTTATTTAATTTATCTTGATTTATGTTTTTATTTTTAATTTTTGAATTTGTTACAGCTTGATTTTGAATCTTACTAGTAACAATTGCATCAGCCATAATTTTTTGTCTTGAAACTGAGTTGTCTGAAAGTTTAGGATTTGTTACTGCTAAGTCTTTTATTTTGTTAGTTGTAACAGAATTATCTTCAAACATACCTGTTTCAACTTTTTCATTACCAATACCTACATAGGTCGTATTTAACATTGTAACAAAAGCCTTAAACAAACCTTGCCCAACAGCAAATTCATAATCTTCTGAAACATTAGAAACCCAAGAAAAATTATCATTTTCTGTTTTTGCTAAGAATTCTGAATAGGTTGTGTTAGGATTAGATGGTTCTATTTTTAACTTTGGTTTTTCAATAGTGTTGTCAGCTACTTTTTCAGAAACAATTGCCTCTAATGAAAAATCTGTACCTTTAATTGAATCATTCTTAATCTTATTTGTAGTTACTACATTTTCAGGAATACTAACAGTCCAAATTGAATTAGCTCCCAAGTCATTTTCTCCAACTGCATTATCTTTAATCTTAGGGGTAGTAATTGAACTATCAACAATGTCTACTGTATAACTTAAATTACTATAATTTGGGTTTGGAAAAAGAATAGGGTCTGAATTATTAATAACAGTATAGTCTATTCCATTTACTATATATGTTCTACTAACACTTAAAACAAAACTATAACTCTCACCATCTCCAGTTTTAGAAATATCAAATGGGTCTGAGAAAAAACCATTATAAAGTCCTAATCTTAAATCATCATAATTTGAATAATATTTATAACCTATTAAATGATCATTAACAAAAGCATAAACAACATAAGTTCCATTAGTTTCTGTTAAATCAATACTACCTGTAATTTTTACAACTGATGGAATACTAAATGAACTTACCACCCCAACACTTATAAAAAAGAATATAAATATTATAAAAATCTTTAAAAATTTATTTTTCATAAAATCACCTTATAAATTAAAAATTAACTATAAATCTCCTCAAATACACAAGTTACAGTTTCTAAATAGTTTTTACTATCGTCACTATAAACATAATCAAAAGTATAATTCTTATTATTCCCTTTATTAAAAGTATAAGCCAAACCATTAGCATATGATTTTGAAACTTCAGTAAAATCAGACATATAGCCACCTAACTTACTACAAAACCATCTAGAAGTTAATTTCAAATCATCTGATTCATTAAAAAGGTATATGCCCTGATATGCATAATTTGCAGAGATGTTAGAAACATCAAAAGTTATACTTATTTTTGTTGGATCATCTCTGTTAACAAAACAAGAATCATTTATATTTAGGGTAGTTGAGTCTATTATAAATGTACCATTTTCAATAACTGGTCCAATTTCTATTTTTTTATTTACACAATATGTAGATTTAATAATCTTGTCATCTAGCTTTTCTAACCCAACATCAAAATCTTTAATCTTAGAGGTAGCAATTGAAGAATTTAAAACCTTGTCTGTAGATACTGAAGAATCAATAATCTTATTTGTTGTAATTGCACTATTTGCAATTTTATGACCAGTAACTGCAGAAACGTCAATCTTAGGAGTTGTTATATTTTTTGATTTAATATGCTTTGCCTTAACTCCTGAACTCACAACACTTAAAACAGAGTTTGATAAACCTAAACCTTCAAGTGCAACTATTTTAGGACCACCTCCAAAGTTGTAGTCTTTTGTTGCAAGAGCACCCTCACTATTAATAGAAACTAAGCTTTCTAAATTAACTTGAACTGAATTTAATTTATCAGGACTAATTGAGCTATTTTGGATATGAGTATTAGTTATAGAATTGTTTGCAATCTTAGAAGTTGAAATCATAGATAATTTCCCATTAATTGCATCATCTTTAATTTTTGAATTTGTAACTGATCTTAAAGCAATTTTGTTTACTTTAATAGTATCATTTATAATATTTTCACTTGTAACAGAATCGTTATCAATATAATTAAAAGAAACTGCGCCTAATTCTGAAAAGTAAGGGTTTAGAATTTTAAAATTATAAGATAGATTCTCTGCAACACCAAATCCTTCAACAGAATTATCTATAATCTTTATTCTATATTCTAAATCTAAATACTTTTCATTTTTTGGAATGTTGTTTACAACATCTGAAAAGAAACCTTCTAAAAATTCATCATTATCATTTGTAAATGCTATTTGAACACTATTAAAAGTAACTGTTGCGGATGTAAAAGTAATATCATCAACATTATCTATAAACTCTCCTTTAAATTTAAAGACAAGTGGGATATCTGCAGTTGTGCTAGAAGCACCTGCAAATAATGCACTTGATATTAAAATTATTGAAAATAACAAAAGTATATATTTCTTAAACATAATCTACCATTCCATATTTTTTATAAAGTTTTTATATAAATTATTTAGAAATATTATAATTAGAAACATTTATAAATACATAACTTTAAGTAAGAAATAACTCTATAATCCCTTTTCTCTTAAAATGTTTATTGGGTAGGCATTTATTCCTAATCTTGTGGTGATTGACTTTGCAAAGCTTTTAGAAAAGCCATGCATAGTGTAGACTACCTTAGGGTTAACCTCATCTACAAAGTCTAACAAAGAGTTATGATCACAATGATCAGAGATATTAATTAAGTTAGAAGACCTTGAATAATTCCAGCCTGTCATAACATATGAGCAGATGTTTTTTCCTGACTGTAGTCTTAAAGAATTTAGTAGATCTCTGTTAATTAAAGAGAGAGGCAATATTAGAATATTAGACAAACTAAAATTATGATCTAGCAATTCAAATTTTAAATTATATCCATTTTGGTTATAGACCTTTGAAAAATCATATGTTTTTCTATCAACAAGAGGAGTAACATCTAAAAAGTTATTAACAAAACAAATTATTTCTTGATTTTTTCCTAAAGAGTAACCTGCAAGAATTATTAGTTTATTTTCTAGAAGTTCATTTTTTATTTTTTTTGCTAAACTATAGTAAATTGAATTTCTATTTTTAAAAATAAATTCTGGTTTTCCAAAAGTAGTTTCTAAAAAAAGGATGTCTGCTGTAATTGGCTTTGCTCCTTTTAGCAGTAGTGTGGAGTGTCTATTAAAGTCTCCGGTGTAAAGGATATCTTTACCATTTTTTAGATCTTGGAAATAGAACATGGAGCTTCCTAATATGTGTCCAGCATTTAATGTTTCTAAGATTAAGTTATCTGTTATCTTTATTTTCTTATCATACTCTAGTTCAAAAAAATCAAATCTACTATTTTTAATTGAGAGATTTAAAAGATCAATTGTTTCTTTTGTAGCAAATGTCTTTTGGGGGGTGTTACACACATGGTCTGAGTGAGCATGAGTAATAAAGGAAAAGGCATCTAAGTTACAGACCCTTGTTTGGTCAATGTTTATTTTTTTAGAATCTTTTTTAATTTCTAAAAAGTTAGTGAAATTGAATTGCATAGTTTATTACTTTTTTATATATTATATTTGTTTTAGATATTTATTTAAGATATTATTTTATTTTATATATTATATTATAGATTGTATATTATATTCTATATTATCACAATTGTTAGATATTATTCTATATTATTAGATTAATAATATTATATTAACTTTTTAAATATTATATTAACTTTTTAAATATTATATTAAAATTATTATATGACATAATATCAATTATACTTATAGTTCAATTATAAATTATTAAAAAACTAAACTTAGTTTAATTATTGGCTTTTAACAAAACACAAATTAACATTAGTAATTCTGTTCCACCTATTAAATAACCACCATAGTTTTTTTATATGTTTTTAAAGATTTTAAATTAGGTTTTTAAAAATAGAGTAGATTAGAGGATTATAAATTGAAAGATTATTATTTACCTTTAAGATAAACAATAGAATATATTTAGAAAATAGAATTAAGATAAACAAAAGAATAATTAAATTAAATTAAATTAGAAGAAAGAAAGAACAGGGATCTGCTAACGGATTAACAGTATGTTCTTGACCTTTCCTCTTTTCTGCCTTTTTTTGTGAAATTAGGTAATTAGATTACCGTATATATATACTATAATAATCTTTTTATATGTTTACCAGTTGGATTTTTAAACTTAAAATTGAAAAGGTTTAGAAAAGCAAATTATTATGTTTAGATGACAACCAAATTCCTTCTCTAAAATTGTGTTTTTGTTTTAAGATCATTATAAAAAACACTCCACTTTAATCAGACACAACATCACAACTTGAAAAAACAATTGGGCTGTTTGGACAAGTTGTTGAAACTAAACTTATATTTTTAATATTATCTGGATCTAGAGAGTCAAAAGAGAAACCTTCTTTTAGAAAAAATTCATTATCTGTTGATAACAACACAGTTTCTCCGGCTAAGACAGGAGTATCAAAGTTACCAAATAGTTTTATATCAGAACCATCAAAGGAAAGGGCATTAACAGTTAATACCAAATTCCCATAATTAAGCTGACTATTATTTATAACTAACAAAGACATTTTTTTTGTAAAAAAATCAATCTCACAAGACTCAACATAGAAATTAGAATTTACACAATCTATATCACTTGCTTGTTTTAAACTTTCCTTAGAAACATCTAACTTTTCCCTAACTGTGTTTTTTGACCAAGAAAGTATTGCACCAGTTAAAATTGCAGCAACTAACACTAATAGGATTACTGAGATGATTGGAGATAATGATTTTTCGTGGAAATTTATATTTTGTAAACTCATATATAACTTTCTTATTTTAAATATATTTTAATATTATTAACATAATATATGAATTACAGATATATATAAAATTGTTTGTTTTTAATTAAATTTTAAAAAAATAAAAATTAATTTAAAAGGTAAATAACATCACAATTTTTAATGTCAACAAAATTGCTTGGGCAACTTAAAGTAGATAAATTTATTTTTTCTAAATTATTTAGATCTAAATCTTCTATCTGATCATTATATTGTATATATGAAAAATTATTCTCATCTTTTGTAGAAATTGAAATAATTTGACCACTCTCAATAACAACATTATTAAAAATCCCATAAAATTTTAATTGGCCTCCTTGAAAGTCTACACCTGATATTGATAGGGTTGGGCTTGATAAAGATACCTTTGATTTATTCTCAATAATTAAATCTATGTCTTTTGTAATAGCATCAATTGTACAATAATGTATCTTTAGTCTAGAATTTCTACAATCTATATCATTTAAAGTATTTATCTTTTGAGTAGAATCTAATTTTTCTCTTGCAGAACTTTTAGCCCAAGAAAGAATTGCTCCTGTTAAAAGTGCAGCTACCAAAATAAGTAAGATTACAGAGATGATTGGAGAAAGTGCCTTTTTATTTCTTGCTTGTAAATCTATAATCTTCATATCTTTTTCCTTTCTTGCTTATTAGACAACTTATAATTTTACCTTTTAATATTTGTAAAAATATGTTTATGAAAGGTAAAAATATTTAAAAACAGGTAGTTTACAAAAATCTCCTTTTCTACTTCCAATCAACTTTATCTTTTAATCTTAAAGACAACAATTTTGTTTTGTTTGGAACTTCAATAACATACCTTGCCTTTCTTTTTGGAACATACAAACAAAAGGGTTTTAGGTTTTGTTTAATATCTACAACTTCTTTTTTATTATTTAAGAAGATAACAGTGATCTTATAAAAAACAAAAAACATATGTATTGAAGAATTTATTTTTGACTCATAGGCTCTATCAAAAATTAAAGCAAAATCAAACTTCTTTTTTCTAGAAAACATTAAACCTATTGCTTGAGAAATACCAGTTGCCATTTTATGTTTCTTTAATAATATTTTTTTAGTTTTATTTTTTGTTTGTGTTTCAAAATATAACATAGAGTTTACCTTTTTGCTTTTTTTATTAACAATTCACATCAACTATCTTTAACACTATAATAAATAATAACCTCAGAACCTAACCTCTCAATTTCAAAATTAAAAAACATAGCATCTGAAACTAATACTGTATACTCTGCACAACTAATCCCACAATCATAATTGTCCATACTTATAAAATATACCATTTCAGCTTTACTGTTGTCTACTAACATCTTTGAACTTAAAGACTTTAAAGAAATGATGTTATCTAAAGTTGCAGAGGAGTAATCATTTACATACAGATCATTAATTGTCTCAACTAATACTCCTTCAGCTTCTGGTTTAGGGATGACTACTTGAAATAAAATTATGGTTATAAAAAAGAAAATAAATATATATTTTAAAAAAGTAATACTCTTTAGACCTTTAATAGAAAACATTACAAAAGCAGTAAAGAAAGATAACACTAAAGCTACATATAATAAAAAGTTATCAAAGAAAATTCTAGTTACAAGATAAATATTTGAATACCATAAAAATCTAGTTCCAATCAATAGATCAATATACAATAACACAAACACAAATATAAAAAAGAAAATAATTGCCAAATAATAAAGATTATTAAAATATTTCTTTTTTTGATTTTCCTCTTTATAAATTGAAATATCTTTAGATATGTTTCTTAAAACTCTGTCAAATGGAACTGCAGTTTCCTTAAAGACTTTTAATAATAGTAATGTGTGACCAATTATGGGGCTACCTATATTCTCATTAACATCTTTTAAAGCATTTTCAAAGTCATCTCCCCAAGACACTCTATTTGAAATTCTTTTTATCTCAGTATCAATTGACCCATAAACATTTGATGAGGAGATATTATCTAAAGCCAAAGAGAAACTATTAGTTAATTTTAATTCTCTTGAAAGATCATGTAAAAAATAACTAAATTCATTTTCAATTGAATTTTTTTTAAAGGATTTTATAAAATATTCTAAAATAAAACCTAAAGAACTTACAATTATTCCAAACAAAAACAAAATAAAATAAATCTTACTATTTACAAAGAATTTGTTAGTTAGATAGATGATTAATAGACCACAAAAAATACCAGCTAAAACTAATATTTGGTATTCATATCTATAAAAAAATAAATTAAATTTCTTTGAAAAATCAACTTCTATTTTTTTTTTCATAATCTACTAACTCTTTTTAAAATCATTTATATAACACCACAATTAAAATAAATTCAATTATTGGAAAAACAATTGAAATAAATAAAATAATTCCTTTGATTGATTCTTGTGATAGTGGAACTAAAAACAAACCAACTATAAGAATAATTATTAAAAAAAATAAAAAAACATTTACTTGAAATAATAAATTGATTCTACTTTTCTTTTGTTCATTAATTTCCTTTTTAGATTGCTCTAAGCTCCCTAAATAATCCATAACTACATTTGATAAAGTATCTTTTTTATCAATAACATCTACTAGTTTAAAAAAGAAATTTTTTTCTGCTTCTGAGTAGGTTTTATTAATTGCTGACAAAAGAGTATCCCTTAGGTTATTATTTAGATTTGAAAGAGTCAAAAGCCTTGTAGCTTCAATCGTTAAAATCTTGTTTCCTTCTAAATTTTGTAAAATAACTAAAACATCTTTAATTGTTAATTTTTCATCTTTTAAAACAGAAAGGTGCTTTACACTTCTCTCAACCTCTAAGTTTAATTCTTTCTTTTTAGAATCTAAAAGATAATATGGAAATTTATAAAGAATTAAAAAAACCATAACCCCAAAGGTTCCAGAAACAAAGATGGTTACTATAAAGCTAAAGAAATTAAAAAATATGTTTAACTTTAACATTAAAAATATTAAAAAGAATTCTAAAACAAGAGTAAAGCACAAAGAGATAAATAGAATATTAGAAAGATAGGAAACAACATCTTCATTTATACTTGTGTGTTCTAAAACTAAGGAAAGATCTTTAAATCTATATTCTAATTTTTGGACTATGTCTTTAAAAAAATAGGATGATATTTTTGTAATTACTTTTCCAAACATGTTTCTTTTCCTTTTTAATTAATCTTATATAATTTTAATTTTTATCTTTTTACAATTCAATACCTAATCTTTTAATTATTTTATTTTTATCTAATATATATTGAGAGCAAATATTATTAAAGTCTTTATAATTGTATATTTTAGAGTCTCTCATCCATCTTAACATTTTCTTTTTCTTTGTAAACTCCACAACATCTATTTGAGAGGATAAGAGATTAATATGGTAGCTGTTATTAACTTCATCAAACTCAATTACCTTTGTTTCCTTTCTGTCAGAATACTCATGAACATCTGTAATTTGGATTCCTTCTTTTAAACCATACTTTAATTTCTTAAGATCAATAATAATTACATTTAAATTAATTAATTCTAAATTAGATCTTAACTTAGGCAATATCTTTTTATCAATAGTAAACAAATCAAGATTATACCATGCTAAATCAAACATAGAATTATCAAACTCATCAACAATAATGTAGTCAGGTCTTTGTGATATAGTTTGCTCTATTAGATCTTTTTTAGTGATTTTGTCATTACCTATAAATGTTTTTTTAACCCATTCCTTTTGAGGTAACTTCAATCTATCATATGCTTGAACAGAGATTATTTTTTTGTTAGGTAAAAATAGTGTAATTGAATTAAAGATTGTGTAGCTGTCATCATTTCCTGACAAGACAACTTTATAACCTTGTGACATTGCAGACCAAATGTATGAGAAGACATCTATAACACCTATGCTTGTTTTGATTAAAGAAATTGGAGTTAATGGTTGATCTAAATATTTTTTAATAACAAAAGAAGAACCTTTGCTGCTTGTGTCTCCTACAGAATATAATCCCTCTACCTTATACCCATTTGGTAGATATCCATTAATTACAGGGTTTGTGGAGTTAATAAATAACCCCATATTCTTTGTTAAAGTAATTACAAAGTGATTTAGTTCAGGAATTGAATTAAATTTTAGGTTTGTGTTTAGAACACCATAATCTATGTGGTATACAGAAATGTCTGAATCTTCTCCAGCACAACTTATTTCTAATATTTTTTTATCTAATAATAAATTTGTTAAAAAACCAAGACCTGAAAATTCTCTAATAATAAATTTTAAGTATAGTTTCTTTTTTAATGAGTCAAGAGAGTAGGATAATTTGTCTAAGGTTAGATCAAATATCTTTGAGATATATTGATCAACATTATATTTATCTCCATTAAAATAATAATAACTTTTATCAATTGTGTTAAAGAATATTTTTTTAATTTCTAAGTATTCTTTAGATTGGTCTTTACTTAATTCTGGTTGAACTATACTGTAAAGAAGTTCATTTTTTTCTTTTTTAAAATAAATTGTAACATATGTAAACTCGTCTATATTATATTTGCTAAAAATATTTTTTTTATCATGTTCAAATTTTTCAAGATCAACTGAATAAACTAAGCTTGGGTATTTTTTTTCATTTAAGTCATATTTAGATAAATTTGAGTCAAATACTTTTTCATCAGGCAAAATATATTTTGAAATATTTCTATCCTTTGGAAATAAGAATTCTATTTTAGATTCTTTTTGTGTGTCTTGGTTTTGATTTTTGGACATTTTCTTCGAATATTTTTTAGATAGATTTTCAAAGTTTTCATTCTTAGTTTTAAGTTCATTTTCTCTTTTAGAATCTAAGTCTTGATTGTAAGCTTTTTCTCTTTTAGAATCTAAGTCTTGATTGTAAGCTTTTTCTCTTTTAGAATCTAAATCTTGATTGTAAGCTTTTTCTCTTTTAAGATCTAAATTGTCATTAGAAAAATCAGCTCTTTTAAGGTTTACATCATTAGTTGGAACTTGAATATCTTTTCCTGAATTCAAATTATTTTTATATATGAAATCTGGGCTTAATACTTTTTTAGTAACATCATCATCTTCATTTGCCTTATTTATTATTTCATCTTTTCCAAATTGGCTATTTCTTTTATTTTTATATTTGTTTACAATTAACTTATCTACTTGCAAAGTTCTTTTCTCTAAATCAGAATTTAAAGAAAGTCCGTCTTTTGAATCTAAAAAAACAGGTTCATTTATTTGAGTCTCTTTAGAATCCTTTTCAAAACTAATAAATTCATCATTATTATAATTCCCTTCAGACACATCTTTTAAAGGAATAATATTAGGAATCTCTAATTCTTCAAAATTACTATCCTCAAAGCTAATGTTTGCAAAGTTACCATATTCTAAATTCTTACTTTCTTTCCCTTTTTCTTTATTACTTTTAGAAACAGAATCTAATTTAGAAAATAGATTATTTGATTTATAAGATTTGTAAGATATTTTTTTAACAGAAGGAACATCATCTAAAAAAGAAAAACTTTCTATAAAATCAGAATCTTTTTCTAATTTTGTGGTTTTATTTTCTAACTCTAACAAAAGATCATTAATATTTTTTTCTTCAACATTAGAAACTGAAATATCATGTATTACTATGCCTAAATTATTACTCTTTTTTTTGTCTTCATCTCTATCTTTGCCTTTATCTTTTAAATCTCTTTTACTTACAGCTCTTTTATTTAAATTTTTATTTACAATATTTATTTCATTTTTATCTTCTAATTTAGAAATCTGCAAATTAGTTTTAATAACTTTAGAAAAATCTTTTTTAATATCTTTATTTAATGTTTCAATAATTTCATTTTTTTTAGAAGCATCAACTTGCTTTTTAAAAACAGTTTGCTTTTTAATTTCAAGATCTAAATTATCAACTTTTTTTAAATCCACAAAACCTTTAAAATCTTCTACCTTTTTTGTATCCTTTACTTTAAATTTCTCTAAGCTTCTTTTAAAAGATCCCTTATCATCATAAACAGGATTAACATTTTTTTTAATAGAGAAAGAATTATCAAGTACATTAATTTTTTTTAAATTAACAAATTCTACTTTTTTACTTTCTTCCATTATATTACCCATAATTATGCAAATTACTTTATAGTTCTATTCTATATTTTATATAGTTCATTATATTTATAAAATATATATATTATAAAATATTAATTATAAAATTACTAACTACTAAAAGTCCATCATTTACTATAATAATTATTAAAATTATGTAAGAAATAAGAATAGAAATAACAAATGGGATTAAGGGAGAAACCCATATCTTTTCAACCTTTTCTAAATTTGCAATTTTTTTAATCTTACTAAGCTCCTTTGTAGGCTCAATGTTTGGTTTAAAATTTACAACCTTTAAATATTTGTTATCCTTAATTTCTTCAAATCTCTCTAAAGGTGTATAAAAGTTAGTTATTGATTTTAACTTTAAAGGGTAACCTAAAAACATCAAAAACAATGAACTTAAAAAACCATAGTTTGGTTTATGTCTCATACTTAAATTATAAACAAATATTGAAATAGGAATTAACAAGGTAACTAACAAAGATAATAAAAATAAAAACAAAATAAACAAAACACTAAATATGTTTGTAAATGATATTGCCAAAATTGTATATAGGTCTCCCTCCCCAATATACACAAATTTACTAAATTTCCCTAAAGTGAAAAATATTAAAATAAAAACAAAAGAGATTAATAATTGCAATAAATATTTATTCCATAAAACTACATCTGATTTAAAAATAAATAACCACAAGTACAAGATACTAAATAAAGCTAAAGCAATTAAAGAAATTATATTTATTTCTCTATATTTAAAATCCTGATAGGTCATATAGCCTAAAATAATTATTGTAAAAACAATAATTGGAATATATAATTCATTCATAGTTTCTCAAATAAATTTAATTCTCTTTTTAAAACAAATTTAATTGCATTTCTAAAAAGAGAACCTATGTAATATTTTATAAAAATTATTCTATACAGACCTCTTAGTTAAATACATTAAATCCACATATGCTTTTCTTTTTGTTTTCCTTGCAGTCGATCTTTGGAACAGTTTGTCTGTGTAGTTGCCTGGTGGACCAACAGTTTTTATTTTTTTCTTACTTATTCTATTTAATATTAATTTATTTCTTATAAGCTCATCTTTCTCTTCAATTAGGCTTTTTGGAAGATCAAGAGTAACTACCCCACTGCCTATGGAGTTAATTTCTGTGCTACCTGACCCTGCAGTAATGTAACTTGCAATCTTTCCAAGCTTGATTGCTGCTTCAAATTTATAAACAATATCATAACTTTTCTGATCTAGCTTTTGTGTAAAAAACTCACTAATTTCTGAAAGCCCAATAACTTTAAACATCTTATGTAGTTCCAAAAAATCTAATAACACTCTTAATTTCCTTAAAAAGAAAGAATCAAACAAATAATAAGACAAATAACCAATTGTTCCTGTGTACGCCTCTACACCAATCTTTTTTTCTTTAATTATTTTTTCTAATTTATTTAAACCTAGAATGTATGTTGCAGAATTTGAAATTAATCCAAATGGATGTGCAATTGAGATTAAGTAATTTTTTTTCTTACAAAAATCAATCAGTCTGTTTAAAGAAATGTTATCCTCATATAATAAACTATAATTGTAAATGTCTGGAGACTCTGAAAAAATTAGAACCTCTCCACCATCTGTTTTTATTTTCATTCCTGGAATTAAGATCTTGTCTTTTGGTTTTCTTGTAATTAGATCAAAATATGCTTTTTTAGGGTTAGAAAAGTTATACTCAGTTATGGCTGTTCCTAAAAGATTTTCTGAAATTACTTTTGACCAATATCTTCTTGGAGATTTAGTCCTTACTTTAAAATGAGTATGTAGATCTAAATTGTAAAGCATTTTTTCCTCTTTTTAAATTTTTAAGTTTTAGAGATACTTATATATAATTTTTGCTCTTTAAATATATATCTATTTATATATTCTATATATGAATTTATTATATTATTATAATTAAATATAAATTATACAAAGTATTTATAAATATAACAAAAATACACAAAAACGGATGTGATAACTTGATAAAATTAAAATGTCTAGGAGCTGGACAAGAAGTTGGGAGAAGTGGATTTTTAATTCAAACAGATGATGAAAATATATTGTTTGATTATGGTTTAAAATTGCACCCAAAATACTTAGGAAAAGCAGACTCTAAAAAAATAGATTCAGAAAGATATACAGAACAACCTCTACAAATAAAAGAGTATCTTGATGCTGTGATATTAAGTCATGCTCACTTAGATCATTCTGGAAATATTCCTTTTCTATTTAAAAAGGATGAACCTAATCTTTTTTTAACAGAAGGAACTTTAGATCTTTCAAATATCTTATGGTTGGATACTCTTAAGATTGCAAAGTATGATAAAAAAGAGCCATTCTTTCAAAAAGAACAAATTGCAACAGCATATGATTCTGCATTCTATTTAGATTTAAAAAAGACTACAGAAATTTCAGAAAACGTAAAACTAACATTTTATGATGCTGGACATATTGTGGGTAGTGTGATTTCTGTTCTTGAGATGCAAGGTAAAAAGATAATGTACACTGGGGATTTTAGAGCATCTAAAAGTATTCTTTTTCCAGGGTATGATAGAAACTTACCAAAAGTAGACTACTTGATTATGGAGAGTACTTATGGGGATACCTCACATGAAGCAAGAGAAGAGAAAGAAAAAAAAATTATAAACTCTGTTCTTGAAAGTATTGAAAAAAATGGAAAAGTAATACTTGCAGCTTTTGCAATTGAAAGAACACAAGAACTAATTGCATTAATGCATAAATATAAAATTGAAGCACCTATCTATGTTGATGGAATGGGGATAAAGGTAGCTAAGGTTTTTTTAGATTACCCAGAATATTTTAATGACTATAAAGAATTTAAAAATGCAATAAATAGAATTGAATTTATTTCAAATTATAAAGTTAGAAAGAAAGTTCTAAAAAGTAATAAAGCAGCAATAATTATAACAACTGCAGGAATGCTTGAAGGTGGACCAATTATACAGTATATTAAGGAATTTGGAGAAGACCCAAGTACTAAAATAATACTTACAGGTTACCAAGTAAAGGGTACAAATGGTCACAGACTAGAAACAACAGGAAAATTGTATATTGATGGAGAGCTTTTCCAACCAAAGTGTAAAGTTGAACATGTATCTTTGTCTGCACATCCTGATGAAAAGGAACTATTGGAGCTAGTTGATCTAGTTAAACCTAAAAAGATAATTACTGTTCATGGGGACTCAGATGTTATCCTTGAATTTAAAAAGACTTTAGAAAATAAAGGTTATGAAGTTTTTAATCCTAAGGTTGGAGATACAATTAAATTGTTATGAATAGATTTTGCCCTAAATGTGGAAAGGAAATTAAAGAAGAGGAAATGATTAATAATTTCTGTATTAATTGTTACCTTAAAGATAATGATATAATTATTATACCTGAAATAGAAATTATCTTTTGTGTAAAGTGTAACAGAATTAGATACACAAATAAGTGGTATGATAACTTAGAAGATATTGAAAGAGATATTGCAAAACACATTAAGGTAAAAGATATCCCAAAGTCTAAAATCCTAGTAAAATTAGATTTAGATTTTGAAAAAAATAATTACACTGCAAAGATAATTGTTAAAACTATAATTTCAGGAACATTTAAAAATATTGAAAAAGATGTTGATGTTGTTGTTAAAAAAGATACGTGTGTTGTTTGCTCAAGAATTGCAGGAAACTATTATACAACAATTTTACAAATTAGGTTTAATGACAAGAAATTACAAAAGATTCTTTCTCCAAAAATCTACTCAGAAATTGAAAGTATAAAAAATAGTCTAAACTCTAGAAGTGCAAAACCCTCAGCAAACTTACATATTGTTAAAGAAGTTAAACAAAAGACTGGGTTTGACTTGTATCTTGATAACTTAAAGTTAGCTTATAATCTTGTCCAACATCTAATGAAGCACAAAACAGCAATCAACTTTAATACCTCTAAGACCTTAGTTGGTCTTAATAAAGAAGGTCAAAGAACCTACAGAACTACCTTTGCAGTCCATTTCGGAAATAAAGAAAAATCTTAATTGAAGGCTTAGAAATAAATGTTTTTAGGAAATTTTTTAGTTTCAATAATTATTTTTTAAATTCTAACACCACATTCTCTATTATCAATTAAAAGAATAAAAGAAAACTATTGAAGTTTTCTTACACTCTTTACTTGGTTCTTTTTAGAAATTACAAGTAATTTGTCTCCCTTCTCTAAAATTGTTTTATCTGTTTGGAACATAAACTTTCCTAACTTATACATCCCAATTACTCTTGTATCTCCAGGAATATGGTCATTAAATTTAGAAACTGTTTTTCCAATAAATTTTGATTTATCATTAATTGTTAATTCTACAATCTCTGCATCTCCTTTTGAAAAGAAACTTAAATCTAAAACATCTGGTTGAGTTATTAATTGAGAAATGTAACCAGCAGCAGCAGCTTCAGGATGAATAACAACATCAATTCCTAATTTTTTTAAAACATGTTGTTGATAATGTACTTTACTTAAAGATGCAGCAACAGTTTTTACGCCTAGCTCCTTTGCAATTAATCCAATTACTAAATTGATCTCATCCAACTCTGTCAAACAAACAATAACATCAGCACCTTCAATTCCTGCCTTTTGAAGAACTGAAAGTTCTGTTGCATCCCCATGGATGCTTAGCACATCAAGTTCATTTGATACTTTTGTGCTCTTCTCTAAGTCTTTTTCAATAACAATAACATCATGATTTTCAGAAGCTAAAATTTGAGTTACATAATAACCAATATTCCCTGCTCCAATTACAATAATATACATATTGTTTCACACTCCTTTTTATAAATTTTTAAACATTATATTTTCTTGAAAAAATTATGCCAATGACTGCTAAGACTGGAATTATTTCAAGTCTTCCCACCCACATATTAATTACTAACATTAATTTTGTAGCAAAAGGCATATCAAATGATGTAATTCCTGAACTAATACCAACTGTGCTTTGTGCAGACATTACTTCAAATGTACTTTCTGTTAATCCATAACCATTAAATACAAATACAAATATACCTAAAAGAATAAAAAAGAAATAAATTAATATTAAAAAATACACAGCTCTAATTTTTGAATTTTCAATAATCTCTCCATTATATTTTTTTGGAAAATAAGCAATGTCTGGGAGAGTAGTTTCTTTTATCTTCCAAAAAATTGATTTTAAAAATAAAACAAATCTTTCAACTTTTATTCCACCAGTTGTAGAATTACTTGATCCACCAATAAACATTAGACCAAAATATATTAACAAGATAAATGGAGATAGGCTAACTAAGATGTTTGAAGAAAAAGTAGTTATTCCTCCTCCTGTTATAAAACTTACAACATTTAAAAGTAAATCAATTAAGCTATGTTTACCTCCTAACTTTATAACACACAAAATAAAAGCAATAAAAATAATTGTTAACATACCTAAAAATTGTTTATCTTTTAAATAAACAAGTAGATTTTTCTTTCTATATTGTAGAGCTTTAAAATGTAAGATAAAAGAGGTTGCACCTAATAACATTATAAAAATTAAAATTAAACTGATTACTGGAGTTATTACTAAGGCTAAGCTTTCTGAACCGTATGGAGGTCCAGTTGTTGATATCGCAGACATTGAATAATTAAAGGCATCAAAAAGTGTCATTCCAAATATTTTTAGTAAAGCAACTCCAACAACTGTAAGTAATAGATAGATTACCCATAAATTAAAAACTGTTTTTTTAATGCTTGGTCTTAATCTCTCATGTCCCTCAGCCATAACTACTTTTGTTGAACCTGCTGCTAGCCCTTTTGTAAATCCAAGAAAAGCAAGAATAATTATTCCAAGTCCACCAATCCAAGACACAAAAGAATTCCAAACAAGTAAACTTTTAAATACAAAAATATTTTCATAAAGTGACAGACCTGTAGTTGTTAATAAAGACATGGCTTCAAAGAAAGAATCAAACAAACCCATAGGTGATAAAAAATAAATAGGTAATGCACAAAAGAATGTGAAAAGTAACCAAACTAAAATTACAACAATTAATGATTGAGAAGTAGTTATTCCAAAAAGAGGTTTTGATTTAACTAATCTTGCTAAAAGTAAACCAAAAGTAAATTGTAATAAAAATATTAAAATATAGGTATTTGTTACAAATAAACCTTCTTTAAAAAATAAACTTAAGATTATAGGTAGAAGATGAATAAAACTACTATACTGTAAAATTTCTCCAGTTGTTTTTAAAACATTTCTGTAATTCCAATTGTAACTCATAACATATCTAATTAATTTTATATTTAATATAGTATATTAAGAAGTAGCAAGTATTTTTAAACTTAATTTTTATAGACCAAGAGAAAAAGAAAGAGAAAAAGATAAAAGATACACTTTTATCTTCTAAAACCTAATTTTTGAATTATTTCTTTTTTGTTGATTTTTTAGGTTTTGCACTAGCTTTTGGTGCAGCTACTTTCTTTTCAGCTTTTTTCTTTTGAACCATTTCAATTTCCCTCTTTTTTTTTATTAAAACGTATTTTGGTAAAAAACTAATTATCTATCATATTTAGTATTCTTCATCGTCATCATCGTCATAAAAGTCTTCGTCATCTTCTTCTTCATAAACTTTCTTGTTTTTATTTACTGGTTTTTTATCAGATTGTTTGGGCTTGTAATCATCGTCATCCACATATTCATCGTCATCGTAATCATCATCCCATTTTTCATTTTTTGCCATGATAGATCAATCCTCCAATTTTTTTTATTATAGATTAGAACTTAACCTATAACCCTTATAATAAACTAAGGTATCAATAGTTTATTATTGATAAATATTTCAAGTCACGCATGTGTTTTTAAATGTATTTGCAAGCAAGAAAATAGCGAAAGTATTTATAAAGGTTATTGTGGTAAATTACACAGAAATACTATTTTTAGAAAATATACAATTTAAATAATTAATTAAAAATACAACTTTAAATTTAGAACTAAGGTAATTATTAAAATTAAGTATTATTAAATTTTTTAAAAATGAAAACCCCTTTAACAATTGAAAGTATAAGGCAGACCGGGTGGGATTTGAACCCACGATCCCAAGCTTAGGAGGCTTGTGCGATATCCAGACTTCGCTACCGGCCTAGAAAATAAAATAACTTAAAGAAAAACATTTTTAAATACAACATACAACTATTTTAGTAACAAGTTATAATTATATATATATTTATAAACAAAAAAATTAAAAAGAGCATCACTATGAAAAAAAATCTTCTCATCATCCTTGGACCACAAGGAAGTGGTAAAAGTACACAAGCAAAAATTATTGAAAATGAATTTAAATTTAAACAAATTATACAAAGTAATCTTCTAAAAGAAGAAGTTAAGAAAAAAACAAAAGTTGGTTTACAAATTAATAAAATTATGTTAGAAGGTAACCTTGTACCTTATGAGATAACATGCAAATTATTATATGAAAAATTAAAAAAAACTAAATCAAAAAATATATTGATTGATGGTTTTCCTAGACAAATGGAACAAGTACATGTCTTAGATTATTTTATATATACAGAAAATATAAATTTTTTAGGAATCATATATATTAATCTAACAGAGAAGGAATGTATAAAAAGATTGGTTCTAAGAAAAAGAGAGGATGACACCCCAAAAGCAATAAGAACAAGATTATATAATTATTTTAAAGAAACTAAACCTGTAATTGAAAGATATGATAAAAAAAATAAATTAATAAAAATCAATGGAAATAAAACAATTGAAAATGTTGCTGCAGAAATAAAAATAAAATTAAAAAAGGTTGGCTTATGATCGCTGATGATAGAGTCATTGAAAATATTATTAAGTTAAAAGAACTTGGAATGACAAATGAAGAAATAATTGATAACCTTGTAAAGATAGGTCTATCAAAAGAAGATAGCCAAAAACTAATTGATAAAACTGAAGAGAAAAATAAACCGAAAAATGAAGATTATAAAGTAAAAGAAAAGATAGAAGAAAGTAATAAGGTAAAAAAAGAAAGTGAAGATCATAAAATAAAAGAAGAAAGTGAAAACAAAAAAGAAAATATTACTTCTAAAACTAAAGAACAAGAAAATACTAACACTATAGAAACTAAAAAACAAAATGAAATACCAATAGACTTTTTTACAAGCAAAGAAGAGAAAAAAAGAACAGAAATCCCTATTATAAAAACAGAAACTAAAATGCCTGATTTAAAAATAGATACTGATGAGAGTATAACACTCCCAACACCAAAATTTAATAGCTTTGAAGAAGATACTATACCTTTACCAAAGTTTGAAAATGAAGATTACAAAGAAGAAACTATATCTCCACCTAAATTTGATAATCTTAATTTTGAACAAAAAAACACTTTTGACAACATAGAACCTACCCAAGAAAATTATGATTCTGTTTGGCAAACAGGAATACTTACAACAATCAATAGTAAATTAAATGAACTAGAATTTAAACAAAAAAAATTTGAAGAAGACTTAAAACAAAAACTATCTTCAGAGATAAAAAAAATTAACACTATACAGCTTTCAAGTAAACAAATGTTATTTGATAACATCACAGAAGTTCTATCAAAAGAAAAAAGCCAAATAAACACAAAAGTAATAACAGAACTTGCAAAGTTTAAAATAATTGAAGCCAAGTTAAATAATAAAATTTCAACAATTGAAGAAAGTAAAGATAAATTAAATGAATTAATTAAAAATGCAGAAGCTAAAAATATAGCGATCAATAGTAACCTGATTGATAATAAAGAAAAAACTAAAAAAATAATTGTTGAAACTCAACAAAATATCACACAAATAATCTCTACAATTACAACAAAACTAAATGATAAAATTAAAGAAATAAATACAACCCTTGCACTACAATCTAGAATAACACAGGGGCTTGTAAAAAACACACAACAAAGTGTAGAACAACAAATTAGAGAGTTGGTGGAATTTGAGAAAAACATAAGATCACAAATTGATCCAAAAAAGCTGTACTCAAAATTAGAAGAATTAGATAATTTTAAGTTAACCCTGTCAAACAGATTTGAAGAAAGATTTGAAAATGTAAAAATTGAATTTTTAAATAAAGCAAAAAATGCAATGACTAAACAAATTGAAAAGGAACTAGAGGAAATTAAAAAAGTAAGAACAGAAATTGCAGAAAAAACTGATCCTGAAAAAATAACCAGAAAATTAAGAGAACTAAAAATCTTTGAAGAAGACTTGCTTATCTCAATTGATGAAAAAATAAGCCAATCTCTAAAGCTATATGAATCATCAATAAATCAAGAATTTAGATCCAAAATGAATGATATTAAAAAAGCAGAAAGTAAACTTCAGGAAAAGTTGGTACTTGCAGATGTGTTACAAGAAAAAATTGATGAACTTGATAATTTTAAAAAACAATTTATTGCTGTAATTGACAAGAACATAGAAAAAATGAATGAGAATATGAAATATTTAAATGAAAGAATAAAAAAGTAAAAAATAAATACTTTCTTATCTCTCTAAACTATTTTTAAAGTCTATTGTATTGCTTGTGTTTAATAACCCTTGTAGAATAAAGTAAAATAAACAGCAATGCTAAAAATATTATTCCAAACAAAATTGAGTTACCTAAACTAAAAAATCCACCAATTATGCTTTTCTTCTTTGAAGTGTCTTTTTCATCAACAATATTAATTACCAATGGCTTTGAAAAGACACCACTTGATTCATAAATTACAATCTCTGATTCTATTTTTTGATTTGGTAGATCAGAAACATTGATACTTCCATTAATTGCTTTTGATTCTTTTGAATCTAAAGAAATATTTTGTGGGAAAGTGTATGTTAGATTATAATCTTTATCAAATGTTAATTCAATTTTTGAAATATTAATTTTATTTAGACCATCATTTTTAATTTCAAAAGAAAACTTCTTTGTTGAATTTTTATAAACATTTAATTCAGTTGGAAAGGATAACATAGAGATCTTTAACTTATTACTTTCCTTAAGTGCAACAACTGTTAAGTCAATCTTCTTATAAAAATCACTATTTGTTCCTTTTAGAATAAAGCTAATAACACTTGTTCTTGGAGTAGTGTTTGCTCCTGAAAAAATATTAAAACTAATTGCTTTACCTTCCTTAGAATCTAATGTAATCTTAGTTGAAGAAGTTGTAACTCTTAAATCATTTGACAAAATATAAGAAATATTAATTGTGTCTTTTATATCTCCTATATTTTCCAAAAATAACTTAGTTTGTGTAATTTGTCCAATATTTAAAATTAAATTACTTTCTTGCAAATTTGCTTTAAAGTAATAGTCAGGTTGAACTTTAAAAATATATTTTTTATTAATAACACCTAACTCATCAAAGAAACTTAAATTTAGATCATAATCGTCAGCAGGAATTGTAATTGGTGCTAAGACTGTAACATCTATCTTCTTTATCTCACCAGGCAAAAGTCTTATTTGTTTTTGTGAAAGACTAACAGAAAGTTGTGTATCTTTATCGTAAGATATAAAGAAATCTTTAGTTTTATTTAATGATGTGTTTCTTAAAGTAAAAGTAAAAGTTATTGGCTCTCCCTTATACATTATATAACTTATTGTTGTTGGTCCTGAAACAAAGAGATCAGAGTTAACAACCTCTGCGCAATCATTTACATAGACACTAAAGTTTTTAACAACTGTAACATCCTCATTATATATTTTTAATTTTAAATTATAATTTCCTTCAGATTGATCCTTTGGGATACTTATCATAAAAGGTATGTTATTTTCATTTCTATTTAAGTAAATTGGATTTGATTCTTTTAATGCAACTGATAATGTTTGGCTTGTTAAACTTAAATTATATAGACCAGAATATAAAACATCATCAATCATTATATAATTTGTAATTGATTCCCCTTTACAAAAAGAAGTCTTTTGAATATCAACTTCAAAGTCCCCATCATCCAACCCATCTTCTGCATAGATCCTAATTGTGTAACTTTTCTCTTCATTGTTATTCATGTCCTTTATATATAATTTTAAATCTGTTGTGTCATCATCTAAGGCTCTAACAACTAATGAGGTTTTTAAATTTGAATTCCCTACAAGATTAAAGGTCTTTGAATAATTACAGCTAAGCTCATCATTATCACAACTTGCATAAACTAATAGATTAACAACCTCTGAGTTATTGTTCTCAAGAGTGTACACAACTGTTAGAGGATTGTCTTCAATTACTGAATAATATTCCTTTTCAAAACTAATGTTTACATTATCTAGTTGAGATGCAAAGATATTTGTTGTAAATAATACCCCTAAAATTAAAAGTATTCCAAAAAATAAATATATTTTATTTCTTTTCTTTATCATAAAAATCACACCTTTTTAATTTATATTTTTATTTTAACCCCTTTTTTATTTTTCTTCAATTTTTAAACTTTTTTAAATTTTTAAAATTTTTAAACTTTATAAATCTCTAATCTAATTTAATTTCACAAAATCATTTCTTTTTATAAAGTAATTTTATATATCTTGTTGAGAAAGATAAAACTAAACCTACTAATATCAAAACTAAAATTAATTGAAAGGAAATTGAATTGATAATAACTTTTAGATTAACAAATGAAAAATAAGAAGTTAAGTTACTTATATCTTCTTTAAATTCTTCCTTATATTGAAAATCTATGTTCTTTGTAAATAACATATCATTACATTTATACTTTAAAATCAAATCATCCTTCTCTTCTAAATTTAAATTAAAATTAATTATCTTTTCTTCATCTTTTTCCAAACTAACCTCTGTTTCTTTAAAGCCATCAACATCATCTAAATTTGAATTTTTTAAAGACTCTAAGGATATGGATTGAATATTATTTGATTTGTTTAACAAAACTAAAGATAAAGAATAATTGTCTAAATTAGAATCATAACTTATGTCTGACTGAATTGTGGTGTCACAAGAGAAATTATCATTCTGGATTATTAAAAACTCATAATAGGTTTCTTGATTGTCTGTGTTTACCTTGATCTTTGCAATATACCTTTGGTATAAGGTGTTTTCTAAAGGAAAAACTTCTAAACTTACTTTCCTTGATTGACCTGCTTCCAATTGAAAGGAACTTGGGGTTAGTTGTGAGGTAAATGGTGCTGAATAGATCTCAAGGTTATAATTTTTTAATTGAGAGGAAAGATTGGTTATTGTAATATCCTTTGTTACTGGACTATTTGTTAGATTAATTACTTGTGAAAAATCTAAATCAATTTGATTTGCCTGAGCAAAGTGAGATAAAGATATTGTTATAAATAATGCTGAAATTAAAAATATCATAATTGAAATTACTTTCTTATATTTTTTCATAAATCTCATCAATCCTTTTAAACTTCTCTTTCCTTTTTTTAAAAAATTAAATTAAAAAGAAAAGGAGGGAATTGTTGATGTTAGGTAAACATTAATTATTTAACTAAGAACAATTATTTATTAAGTATATTAAAGAGGAATAAGCTTTAAAAAGCTTGATGTTTGGTTAGAAAAAAGGAAAGCTATAAATACAAGGGAGTTTATAACTAAGTCAAATTTTTGCTGTGTAGAAGGCAACAACTATTTCAAATTAAGACCAATAACAGTGGTGTTTTCTTTCAAGGTTACACCAATAATTTGATTTGCTCCAGAAACTATAGTTGAGTTGTGGGTTATGGAGATAATAGTAGTTGTACTAGACAGATCTTTAATATAATTTAAAAGTGTAGCAGAATTATAATCATCAAGAGCAGCATCAACCTCATCTAAAATATAATAAGGAGCATTCTTATAGGCATGTAGAGCAAAAATGAAAGCAAGTGCGGTTATTGTTTTCTCTCCACCTGACATAATATCAATATCTTTGGTTTTATTATTTTTAGTTAAATTAATTAACAATTTAGATTTAAGCAAATCATCTCCAACCAATTCTAAATCACCAGATAGATTACTTGACATCTTTTTAATAATATTTTTAAACTCTTTATTTATTTTTGTAAAGCAATCTTCAAAAACAGTTTTCTTTTTCATATTAATTTCAGAAAGCATTAAAGAGACTTGTTCTTTTTCTTTTTCTAAAATCTCACATTTACTTATAATCTCATCATATTCTTTTGCAAGTTTATCATAAGACTCAATTGCATTAAAGTTAATATTCCCTAAACTATTTTTTTCCCTTCTAATCTTTCTAAGTTCAGAATTTATTTCTTCTGTCTCTAAATTGACTTGCTTTAAATCTTTAAATTTATCTAAATCTAAAAGTTTAAGATTCTGCTCAAATTGAGATATTTTACTTTGATTAGTTGATATTAAAATTTTTGAATTATTAATTGAAAGATTAATATCAGATATTGTAGAATCATATGAATTTAATTTATAAGACAAGTCATTAATCATCTTATTAACTTCTGTTTTTTTATCAAATAACTTTGCTTTTTTAGAATCTTCTTTTTCAAATTCTGATTTTATTTTTAGAAGTGAATTGTCAATCTCCACTTTCCTGTCTTCTAAAACAATTATTTTTTCTTTTAGTTCTTTTATTTTTAAAAGATTACTATTAATATAATTAATTTTGTTTTCCTTTTTTTCATTTAAGATTTTTAGATCTGAATTTTTTGACATTAATGATTGCTCTAGATGATTAACTTCTGAGATTAAATCATCATACTGATTTCTAATCTTATTTTGTTCAATAAAATTAATCTTTTTAAGACTTTCTTCAATCTCCTCCTTTTTAGAGGAATTTTCTTTTATGTCTTTATCCAAAGAGGTTAGTTCTGATTCTAAGTGTCCAACATTTAATGTTATTCTTTCTAAAAGTGTGTTATTTTTTTCTAACTGTATAGAATCTAATTTCTCAACAACATCCTTTTTGATTTCTAAACAAGTATTTAATTTTATTTCAGTATTTGAAAGTTTTGGTAACTTCAAGTCTATGTCTTTGTCAAGAGAATCATATTCTTTAATTAAGGTTTCTAATTTGCTTTCAAGTTCTGATTTCTTTTTCTCTGCATCCTTAATTGCGTCTTGTAACTTCTTTGAGTCTTTAAAAATTAATCTTTTAAAAGAAAAACCATCAAAGTAAAGATTTTTTACAGACACTTTTGGAGAAACAACTTTTAATTTATTAAAATACTTCTCTAAGTCTTTTTCTTTTAATTCAAGTGCAGAAAGGATTACAAAAGATAAATTATAATCAATTAAATTAACTATTTTCTCAATTTGTAAATCATCTTTTAAGACAACATAGGAAGAGTAATAGGATTTTTGCGAATCATTTAATTTCACACAGTCTTCCAAAAATCCAACATAACTTGGAAATTTTTTTAGTTGTGTATTAATTTCTTTTCTTTTATCTAAAAAGTTAGAAGATAATGAAAAATCTTTTTTTAAGGAACTAATCTCTGCCTTTATATTATTTAAATTATTATAAATATTTTCTTTTTCTTCTTTTTTAGATGATAGGTTTGTTTTTAAATTTAAAATCTTTTTATCTAAGTCTTCTTTTAATTTTGTATACTCAGTTATTTCTTTGTCCAGATTATTTGCTTTTTGTTTTAATTTAGATAAAGCTTCTAGGCTCTCTTTATCTTGAATTTCTAAAGTTTCCTTTTGAAGGGTGTAAGCATTAATTCTATTTTTAATTTCATAAAACTGATCTTGTTTAGAGATTATTTTTTTATTATAGTTTGAAAGCTCAAGATATAATTGGTCCTGTAGAACTTTAACTTTCTCAAATTCTTTTTGGGTCTTGTCTAGATTTTTTTTTAGTTCAGTTTTTAGAGTAATTTTACTTTTAAGTTTCAAATCAATATTTTCAATTAAAGATAGAAGGTCATCTATCTGTGTTTTAAAAGAAGACAGCTCGGTTGTGGCTTTATAGTTTTCTGTTTCTAAATAATTTAAATTTTCTTTATTAATATTGATGTTATTTAAAATTATTTCTTTGTTTGCAGAAATTTCTGAGTAATTTTTTCCAATGGTTGACTGCACTTTTTCTGAATGAGATATTAGTTCTTGGTTTATAGTTTCTAATTCTTTATCAAGTTCTTTAATTTTAATTTCTGTATGTTTCTTTTCGGAAATAAGGTTGTCTATCTTTGTTTGATTTTTATCAAGTAAATCTTCTTCATCATAAATTTCTTGTGTTAATGAATTTATTTGTTTTTTAAATAAAGAAAAATTGTATGTATTTTCCAACAAATCAAGTTCTTTAAATTTAATTGCTGATTCTTTTTCTTCCTTTAATTGCTCAACATATGGCTTTCTTTCATTTAATGCAATATACACTTTATCTAATCTTTCTTGCACTTTTTTCAAATTAGTTTCTGCTTCTTTTTTTCGTGCATCAAACAAAGCAATTCCTGAAACATTGTCAATTATTTCTCTTCTTTCTTCTGCATTAAGATTAATTATTTTTGTAACATCTCCTTGTTGGACTGTGTTATACCCTTCCATATCAATTCCAAGTTCGTTTAGGTAAGATGTTATTTCATGAAGTGCTTTTCTTTTATTATTTAATAAAAATATTGATTTTCCATCTTTATCAATTTCTCTTGAAATTTCTATATCCTCTCCATCATTATCCATCACAACTCTAACCTTTGCTGTGTTTGCTTTGTTATTATGGTTAATAAGATTTACAAGTTTGTCTACTCTTAATTTTTTTAAAGAAGTAGCTCCAAAAACAAAAAGTAAAGCATCAATAATATTACTTTTCCCAGAACCATTAGGACCAACAACTACATGTAGTCCTTTTTTGAATGGAATTTTAGTATAATCAAATGATTTAAAATTTTTTATAATTAGTTCTTTTAACTGCATCTCTATCAACTTTAACTAGATACTAAAATATACACCAAAATATATATAAATCTGTTTTAAGAACTTTAAAAGTTATTTTTTATCTAAGATTTCTTTTGCAATTTTTTTTAATTTTTCAGAGGTCTTTTGAGGGCCAACAAGAGTTGTAATATATCCTGGATAATTTTCAAAATAAACTCCACCTGAAAGTTCTTCAAATTTAGAGGTGTCAATATTATGCATTGGATATAGTTTAGCATGGATGTGGTTAACCCCTTCTCCTTCAAAAACCATAGCAACTCTTTTTACTTTTAAGCCTTTTTCTAAAATCTTTGAAACTTTTTTAGAAACAAGTAATAGTTTACTGTAAACTTCATCAGGCAAATCAAAAACATAAGAATCAAAATGATCTTTTGTAGTAACAATTGTCATTCCCTTGGTGTTAGGCATATTATCTAAAAAAGCAACAAAATCTTCATCTTCATAGATAATTGCAGAAGGTATTTCTTTTTTTACAATTTTACAAAAAATACAATTTTCTTTTTGCATATTTTAATAATTCTCCTTTTTTAAAGATTATAAATTTAAAAAAATTCAATATTTTTCTTAATCTCTGTTTTACCATACATATATGGAACAAGAACTTCTGGAATCTTTATAGTTCCTTCTCTAGTTTGAAAATTTTCTAAAATCGCAACCAATGCTCTTGAGGTAGCAATACCAGTATTATTTAAAGTATGTGCAAAATATCTTTCTGTCTTTGACTTAACTCTAATATTTAAACCAATTGCTTGTGCTTCTGTCAAATTAGAGCAAGAACCAACTTCAATATAAGCTTTTTTTCTTGGTGACCAAACTTCAATATCTACTTGTCTATGTTTATGTGACCCCAGATCCCCTGTACAGATCTCTAAGACTCTTGTGGGTAGTCCTAAAGATGTAAATATCTCAACACTATTATTTTTTAATTCTTCAAAAATACTTTCAGAATCATCAGGATTACAGATTACAACTTGTTCAACTTTATCAAATTGATGTAATCTAAATAAACCCCTTTCATCTAAGCCATGAGCTCCAATCTCTTTTCTAAAACAAGAAGAATAAGAGTACATCTTTATTGGCAAATTTTTTTCAAAAATAACCTTATTAATAAACATTGCAATTAAAGGATGTTCACTTGTGCCTATCAAATAAAGATCTTCATTTTCAATTTTATAAACCATATCTCTAAAAAAATCAAAATCAATTACTCCATCACAGGCCCTTTTATTAATCATAAGTGGAGGTAAAACATATGTAAATTTTTTTTTATAAAGATAATCTTGCACATATCTAAGAAGTGCTTGATTTAATAAAGCTAAATCCCCTTTAAGATAATAAAAACCCTTTCCAGAAACATTTCTTGAAGATTCAAAATCAACTAAATTTAATTTTTCTGCAATTTCTGAGTGTGCTAAAATTTTAAAATCTTTTTCTACTATATTTCCGTACTTTTCAATTTCTTTATTTTCAGATTCATCTTTTCCAATTGGGGTTTTCTCACTAACTATATTTGGAATTTCATTTTGCAATTTAAATATTTCTTCTTTTAGTTCTCTTTGTCTATCATCCATCTCTTTAATCTTGTTAGGTAAATCTTTTGCATCTTTAATTAGATCATCTACATTTTCATTCTTTGTTTTTTTCTGCGCAATCTCATCAGTTATTTTGTTTTTTTTGTTTTTTAATAAATTTGTATCTTGTATTAGCTGTCTATACTCTAGATCCAATTCAATTAATTCATCTACAAAAGAATATTTATACTCAAGATTTTTTTTTTTAAGATTTTCTTTAACTTTAGCTACATTATCTCTAATATATCTTATATCTAACATAAACTTTCATCTCTAATATTTAATTTTTTTAATTTGTTATTATCTTTAATATTAAATATTAATAAACATAATGTATTTATACACAAATAAAAATATAAAACCATTTAAATTATATAAAAGCAATTAAATTATATAAAAGTGTCTAAACTTAAAAGATGTAAAGGATTATGAATAAATATCTTAGAGAAAATAAATCTCTAAAATATTATTTTAAGAAAAACAATTAATGTTTATGTTCTTCTCCACAATCACAACAATCATCTTCTTCAGAACTATCCTCTCCACAATCACAATCGTGGCCATGATGATGGTGATGTTCTTCTTGCATCTTCTCTTGTGCTTCTCTCATCTTTTTAATTTGTTCTTGAAAGTTAAGTTCTTCTTTTTTTGCTTCTTCTTCATTTAGAACATCCAATATTTTCAATTTAAAATGAATTACTTTTCCAGCCATTGGATGATTTAGTTTTACTTTAACTTTATCTTCTTCAATTTTAATAACCTCAACCAACAAGGGTCCCATATTTGTCATCATCTCTAATTCCTTACCTTCCTCTATAACTGAAGCATCTTGGAATGCTGCTTTTGATAATTCTACAATTTCATCATTTTTTGGACCATATCCATCTTCTGGTTTAATAACAACTTCTTTTTCTTGACCTTTTTCCATATCAACAACTGCTCTTTCAAAACCAGGAATAACCATTCTTGCACCAATTTTAAACTTCAATGGTTCCTTTCCAACATTACTATCAAAAACTTTACCATCTTCAAATTTCCCTGTATATTCAACAGATATCCAATCATTTTCTTTTACACTCATAATATCAATTCTCCTAAAAATATATTTTTTATAAAATTAAGATAGAAAAGACTTATATAATATTCTATCTCTTTTTTAAAAGAAAATAAAAAATAATTTCAATTACTATTGCTAAACTTAAAAGAATTATTGCTAAATTATAATTATATAATTTATAAATATAAAAACCAAAGACCCCAACTAAGATGTAAGGCAACCTAAAAAGATATAAAAAATATTTTTCATATTTTTGTTTCAAATTCAAATTAGAATTTAATTTTAAATCTTTATTTTCTTTACTAAGATTTCTTTTAACTTTAGTAACGTTTTTCCTATATAAAACAATTCCAAGAACCACAAAAAATATAAAAATAATAATTACAGGCAAATAAATATTAATTAATGACAATTTAAAAAAATCTGAAATTAATTTTAATACATATCCAATAGCAAGATAAGAAATAAATCCTAAAGGAACAGACCAATTTTGTTTCCTTTCATAGAAATATACAAAACAAAAAGTAACTAATATCCAACCAATAAAGTTAGAAGGATCAATATTTAAATAATTAATATTTGTAACAAAACCCCAATTCCAAAAATTAAAATAAACAGAAACCATTTCAAAAAATAGATCTAAAGAAAGAACATAAATTGAAGTTAATATTGCAATTGCTAAGCTATCAGATGTAATCTTTTTAATTAAAAAATAAGAAGATGTAATTATCAACCCCCAAGAAAGAGCAATAAAGAGTGGAACTTTTAAAATTGAAAATAAAAAATTAGAATTATAAATATACCCTCCAAAAACAACACCAAACAACTCAAAAAGAAAAGCAAAGACAACTGAATAAAAAAGGAGTCTTCTTTTTTCTCTTTCCTTGAAAATTATTAAAAAGAAAATGAAAAAAAGAACAACTAAAATCTCAATTGCTAAAAAAAACATATTAACTTTTCCATTTTTTATAAGTTAAAAGAAAATAAATTATTTCTTCAATTCAATTGTTTGTGTTGGATAAGCAAATTCAATTCCTGCTTTCTCAAATTGTTTTTTAATTTCTATATTTATATTATCTTTAACAACTAAATATTTATCATAAGCAAGTTCTTTTACCCAATAAATAATACTTATATTTAATGAATAATCTCCAAAAGAATCAAAAGACACATAAACAATATCATCTGTTGACTTATTATCTAATATTATCTTTTTAACAATTGCTTTTGCTTTTTCTAATTTAGCTACTGAAGTGTTATATACCAATCCTAATTTCATGGTTTCTTTTCTCATTTGTCTCTTTGAAATATTTTCTAAAGCATTACTTGAAAGTATTCTATTAGGAACAACTACTACAGTTCCATCAAAAGTTCTAACTCTTGTAGACCTAATTCCAATTTCTTCAATTGAACCTAAACCATCAGAAGTCTTTATAACATCTCCTAACTTAAATGGTTTTTCTACAAAAATAACAATTCCACTTAAAAAATTCTCAACAATATCTTTTGAAGCCATAGCCACAGCAAGACCACCAATTCCAAGTCCTGCTAATAAAGCACTAATATTATAACCTAAGTTTGATAGAACAACTAAAACTGCTACAATCCAAACAACAACTTTAATTAAAGATCTTAATAAAGGAATTAATTGATCATCATATTTTGATTCAGTTTTAGCTGCATAAACTTGTAAATATTCTTTTATTAACCCTAATAAAAATTTAATTATAAATAAACTAATTGCAAAAACATAAACTAAAAAAGAAACTTGCTTTACAGCCTTTATCCACCAATCACTTGCATTTAATATCTTAAAACCAATATTAAAAAAGATTGTTATAATTACAATCCTTAAAGGTAAAGGTCTAGAAAGGATGTCTGCTAAAATATCATCTATTTTATTTTTTGATCTTCTTGCTAATTTTATAAATACATTTTTACTAAAATAGATTACTGTCCAACTAACAACCATTCCAATAAATATAAATATTATAAACCATAAAATTTGTTTTAAACTATTTCCTAAAAAAGTTATATCTAAAAAAGCCATACATAATCACATTTCAATTTTAAGTTTTTTAATTTTAAGTTATTTAATTTTAAGTTATTTAATTTTAATTTTATTTAATTTTAAGTTTTTTAATTTTAAGTTTTTTAATTTTATTTAATTTTAATTTTATTTAATTTTAAGTTTTTTAATTTTAAGTTTTTTAATTTTTAAGTTTTTTTCTTTATATTATTAATATATTATATAACAATATGTTTATAAAATAAAACTAACATAAATATATATTACTACTTTTATAAATATTAAAATTTGAGAAAATATGAAAAGAACAGTTGTTGAATTAAAAAATGTTTCTAAAATTTATGAGATGGGTGAAATTAAAGTAAAAGCTTTAGATGGAGTGTCTCTAAAGATAATGGAAGGAGAACTTGTGTCTATCATGGGACCTTCAGGTTCAGGAAAATCAACAATGATGCATATTATTGGAGCCTTAGACCTACCTACTTCAGGAGAAATATATATAGACAATAATAAATTATCAAAATTAACAGAAGATCAACTTGCAAAGATTAGAGGAAAGACAATTGGTTTTGTTTTTCAAGAATTTAATTTAATTCCAACATTAACTGCTTTTGAGAATGTTAAACTTCCTACTCTTTTCCAAGATGAAAGAGTTACTTCTAAAAAAGAACAATATTGTAAAGATCTATTAACCTTAGTAGGCTTAGGGGATAGAATGGACCACAAACCAACTGAACTTTCAGGTGGTCAACAACAAAGAGTAGCAATTGCTCGTTCTCTTGCAAACAATCCTGCAATGATTCTTGCTGACGAACCAACAGGTGCTCTTGACTCTAAATCTTCTAAAGAAATTATGCAACTTTTAAAAAAATTAAATAAAGAAGGAAAAACAGTAATTATAATTACACATGATGATAATGTCTCTGACTACACAAATAGAAAAATATCTTTAAAAGATGGAAAAATTGTTGAAGATAAAACTAAGAAGAAATAAACTATGAATGAAGTATTCCCTTTTATTATAAAAAATATTAAAAGAAGAAAATTAAGAAGTTGGTTAACAATTATTGGTGTAATTGTAGGAGTGTTGTCAATTGTTGCGCTTATGTCTTTATCTAATGGTCTAAAAGCAAGTGTTTCTTCTGAATTTGATAAACTTGGAGCTCAAAAGATAACAATTACTTCTAAATACTCACAATTTATTTCAGAAACAAATATTGGATTAAGTACAGATGATGTAAAGACTATTGAAAAAATAGCAGACATCGATTATGTTGCAGGAAGTATCTCAGGAACTGTATTTGCAGAATATAATAATAATAAAAAATTTATGTCATTTATTGGTTATGATATAGAATACTTAGACAAAATGTTCTTTCAAGAAAACATATCTTTACTAAAAGGAAAATTGATTACTTCTAAAAAGTCTAATGAAATTATTATTGGTTATGATTATTATAATGATTATGAAAAATTATTTAATAAAAGATTAGATGTTGGAGACAAAGTTAAAATTGATAATAGTTACTATAAAGTTGTTGGGGTTTTAAAAGATACTGGCAACCCTTCCTTAAATCAAAATAATTATATATCAATAGATGTGTTAAGAGACCTAACAGACACAGATGAAAAAATAGTTGATGTTATTTATGCTGTTATAAAAACAGGAAAAGATGTAGAGGTTGTTGGTCAAAAGATTGAAGAAAAATTAGAAAGAGCGAAAGGAGAAAGTGATTTTGTAGTAACTACTCCTAAACAAGCTGCAGAAGACCAACAAGATATTTTAAATATAATTTCAATTGTGGTAATTGGAATTGCATCAATTTCCTTACTTGTTGGAGGAATTGGAATTGTAAACTCAATGTACACTTCTGTTCTTGAGAGAAGAAAAGAGATTGGAGTGATGAAAGCAATTGGTGCTAAGAAGAAAGATATTTTACTTATCTTTGTTTTAGAGGCAGGAATGATTGGTTTATTAGGTGGAATTATTGGAACTATTGGAGGGTTTTTGTTAGCCTACTCTGTCACAATTATAGGAACACCAATTGGTGCAACTTTTGCAATTGATTTTAGCTTTAGTATTATTGCCTTAGCTTTAGGTGTTTCTTTTGTCTTAGGGATAGTTGCTGGTTTTTTACCAGCTTACCAAGCCTCAAATGAAGAAGCAATAGATGCATTAAAGGAAGAATAAGATATGAGTGTTATTAGATCTATTAAGAAGAGAGTTGAAAAAAGAGGACTTAGTCTTTTTATAAAAAATAAAAAAGAAAATTGGCCTGCTTTTGGAAAAGAACATAGATTTGAAATTGTATATTATAAGAAGTTTAAAAAATTACCAATAGAATTTTTAAAGAAAAGTAAAAACAAAAAACCAAAAGTTATGATCTTAGGGGCAGGACTTGGGGAGGATATAAAGTTACTAAAAGCAGAACTTCAAAAGAACAATGTTAACCCAAGTGTAGATGTTTTTTCTTTAACAAAATCAATAAGTAAAACTGCAAAGAAAGAAATTAAAAAAGATTATTCAATTAATAAAGCTTTAGAAACAATTAATTTTAAAGAACATAGTAAATTAATAAATATTATAAAGGAGAAGTATGACTTGGTTGTTGCTCCATTAAGTGTTGGGGTGTACACTGATCATGTTGCTTATAATTTGTTTATAACCTCAAAGTTATTAAACAAAAATGGAAAAGCATATGTTGAGGTTTTAAAAGATAAAAAATTAATTGAGAAGTTTAATAGATTTAATGAGTTATTTAACAAACAATTTAAAGAAACTGCAGAATTTAATATTAACCAAATTAATGAAAATGAAAAATATTTCTATTTTGAAATAACAAGAAAAAAATAAAGGAGATGGTTTAAAATGCCAAGACCAAAAGGAAAAATTTTAAAAGAAATAGCAACAAAAAAACGTAGAGCAAGTATGAAGGAATTAGCAAAGCCCTTACCAAAACTAAAAACAGAACTTGCAAGAAGTGAAGTATTACTAAAGACTCTTCTAGCTTCAGAAAATAAAAAAATAAAAGAGATTTCAGCAAATATTGCTCAAACAATTGCTCAAGCAAAAAAATTAAAAAATGCAGAAACAATAGAAAAATTAAATAAGCAATTAGAAAAACTTTTAAAAAAATAAAATAATTAAAATTTAAAAAAGGTGAAAATAATGAATCATATTAAAAAAATAGGAGTCTTAATTATATTTTTGTTAATGTTAATTGTCCCAATACAAGTCAATGCTGCAATAACAGATTATGATATAATTAATATTTCTGCAGAAACATTCAACTATCAACCAACCCCAACAGTTGCAGGCAAAGATTTTGATATCTGGATCCAAATAACAAACAACAGTAACAAAGTTGCAAATGATGTTGAATATTTTTTAGATACAAAATATCCTTTCAGTATTGTTAGTAATAACAACACAGGAATAATAGCAACCCTTGCACCCTACCAATCAAGAATTATAAAATATACTTTAAAATCTGAAAAAGAAACATTAGATGGAACTTATAAACTTGACTTTAAATTTAAAAGAAAAGAAATAAACACCTACTCAGTTCAAACATACAACATAGATGTTAAAGGAGATCCTGCCTTAATTGATGTTATCAACTCAAATATTGATAAAGCAAGTATTGGAGCAAACTCAAATGTTAAATTTACTTTAAAAAATCTAGGTGGAAAAAATGCAAAAGACATCTTTGTTACCTTATCTGATTCACAAGATGAAACTGTACAAATTTTAAATTTAAAAACACAATATATACCTAAGATAGATATTGGAAATGAACAGCAAGTCAATTTCACAATAACAATTTCAAAAACTGCAAACAACAAAAGCTACACTCTTCCAATAACAATTACATATGCTGATGATGATGGTACCTATACCACAACTAAAAACTTAGGTATAGAGATTATAGACAATCCAGAAATTGTAATTAATGTTTTATCAATCGGAGACAATAGCACAATCAAGACCCTTACTGAAGAAAGTCTTTCTTTAGAAATTTACAACATAGGTAATATAGATGCAGAATCTGTTTATGTTGAAATTGAAGATAATGGAATTTCAAATAATTTTTCTAAGTATTTTGTAGGCTCTATTGAGAAAGACAACTATGACAATGTAGATTTTAAATTTACTACAAATAAACTTGAAACAGGCTCATACCCTCTAACAATCAATGTACATTATAAAGATAGAAATTTAAAAGAACAAAAAATATCAAAGACAATTGAAGTTAATGTTGTGCAAGGAACTGATAATAATTCAGGAAAAACAATAATATTAAGTATTATAAGTATTCTTGGAATTGTTGTTGGTTTAGCTTTACTAATTGTTATTCTTAGATGGTTAACTCAGATATTAATAAAGCCAGCAATTAACATAATTTCAGAATTGTTTAAGAAAAAGAAAAAATAAAATTTCTTTTTTTTAAATTTAATTTATTTTTTAAAAAAAGGAAATATAAAAATATAAAACAAGATAAACGAGACACGAAAAATGAATTCTGCAAAATTTAAAGAACTATTAAACCTAACTATAAAAAATATATTTAGAAGAAGATTACGTTCAATTCTAACTATACTTTCAATTACAATTGGAATTGCTGCAATCATCTCTCTAGTCTTGATCAGTAATGGATTATTTAATACTGTTGAAAAGCAATTTGAATCAATGGGGGCTAATTCTATTTTTATAATCCCAAGTAGCTTTGGAACAGCAACAAATGGAGAGTTTGAAGGACCGCCAAGTGGTGGGGACTTTGGGGGGTCAAGTAGATTAGGCTCTGATGCAACTTTAACAACAAATGATGTAAAAATTGTTGAAAAGATTCCAGAAGTTGAAGATGTTTACTCTTGGGCTTACAAGGTATTAAAGATAGAATATAAAAATCAAGTAAATTTTGTTTTCATTCTTGCAATTGATGAAAAACAAGCAGATGATCTTTTTGAAAATTTAAATATTAAACTTAAAGAAGGAACTAGTCTCCAAGATAGAAGAGGGCATTTTGCAGTTGTCGGTTCTTATTTTGCAGAGAAGTTATATGACTCTCCAGTAAAGATAGGAAATAAAATCTTAATTGAGGACACAGAATTTAAAGTTGTTGGAATATTAGATTCCACTGGAAACCTTCAAAAGGATTCTCAAGTTTATATTACTAATACTTATTCTTCAGAAATATTTAATTCTAGTAATAAAGTAGTTGATCAGATTTTAGTTAAAACTAAATCAGATGCAGATGTTATACAAGTAAAAGATAAGATTATTAAAAGATTAGAAAAAACTCATGATAAGGATACTTTTATTGTTATTGCAACTGTACAGATTCTTGAGATTATTAAAAATGTATTAAATTCAATTAAAGTTATTTTAATTTCAATTGCAACCATCTCTGTAATTGTTGGAAGTATAGGAATTATGAATTCAATTTATACTTCTGTTCTTGAAAGAACAAAAGAGATTGGAATTTTGAAATCAATTGGTGCAAGAAAGGAAGATATTTATTTTATATTTGTAAGTGAATCTTTGATTCTCTCTGCCTTTGGGGGTTTAGTTGGTTTAGGAATTGGTATTGGTATCTCTAAGGCAGTTGAATGGTATGCTATAACTAAAGGCTTTGGGATATTAAGTATTGAGATTACTTTTGGAATTGTTGTTCTTGCTATGGTTTTAGCTTTAGTGATTGGTTTTTTGGCTGGGATATTGCCTGCAAAAAGGGCAGCAAAGATGAACACCGTTAATGCTTTAAAAAACATAAGTTAAGGAGAGGGAAAGTGATTTGTTTATAAAGTTTTCTTGTGTTAATATTTATTTATAGTCAAGAAAAATTATCTTTTTTCTTCTGCCTCTATAGCTCAGTGGTAGAGCGTCAGTCTTGTAAACTGAATGTCGGGGGTTCAAGTCCCTCTAGAGGCTCTTTTTTATTGGGATATACAACTATAAAACATTATACATCTTATTAAAAATATATATTTGTGTATTAAATCTATTAATACGATATGGTTCGTGACAAAATTCGTAAAAACCCTATCTTTTGTTCGGTAGCAAGTATGGTGTTTGCAGTAATACTTGTAAGATTAGCATTTTTGGATACTTTATTTGGAAAAAACTTTGTAGAATTAAGATTATGGATAATCTTCTTTGCAATAGTGTTTTTTATAATTGGTTTAATATCAATTAAAGTTTGGATGAGAACAAATGTGCCAACTAAAAATATACATTTTACACACAAAAAAAGATAAGTGATCATTTTTTAAATTTCTTCTTATTTCCCAAATTTTTAAAACCAATTTCAGACATCTCCAAAGGAATGTTTAAACCTACACCTGACCTTTTTAATTCTTCTAAAAAATCCCTTACTGAAATCTTTGCAACCTCTGCTGCTGTAGAAAAATCTATTTCTTCTTTTTCATAAAGAGATAAAGCTTTTTTTAAATAATATTCTTTAATGCTTTTTTCTAGAAGCATCCTTATTGCATCTGACTTTGTTAGGTTTTCTTCTTTTGATATCAAATGCATGCTTTTTGAAACATTATCACTTAATCTTAAAGTACTTACTTTATTTTCTTTTTTTTTCATCCTTATCACCTTTAATAGATTTTAATAAATTTATTTCCTTTTCAATATATTTCTCTTTAATATATGGTCTTAAAAGATTAATTTTATTTAGAGCCTGAGTATATGTTATTTTATCTTTATAAAAATAATAGATAATTAAATTAATAGAACTAATTATTTTTATATTATTCTTTACACAATATTCTACTGCTGCACTATTATCAACAATAACAAAAGACTTAATTTCTAAAGCTAAAGAAATACTTTGCATCTCACCAGATAATCTAGATAAACTATTCCATAAATCCTTAAGCACTTTTTTAGAATCCAGCACCTTAGTTAGACTTTTACTTTTTAAAGCCCTATAAACTAAAAGATCTTTTGGAATATAAAATAACTTTTTGTTAACTAATAATTCATCTTCTACTTTAATAGTTTATAAAGGTTGCAATTATTAATAACAACTATTTACCTTTTTCAGCAATTACTAATTACCACTCAAAAAATATAGATTTGATATAAAATTCACTTTAAAATTACCTAATATAAATTTTATTCTTTTTATCAACACCAAAAAATTTTTCTCAATATCAAAAATCATTCTGTTTACAAAAATACAAATTTTCTTTTACAAAAAAATAAAAAATTTCACCACAACCACACCACCTCAAAACATTATTTTCTTTTAATCTTAATAATATCTTTAGGTTGATGCTTTTTGCTTTTTTTCTGTGCAAGATCATAACGAAAATTGGAATTAAATTTTCTTGTAACTTCTTTAATCTTTCCATCAATAATAATTTTAATTTTCTTTTTCCCAGTCAACTTTTTATTAATTTCTCTAGTCCCATCAAAAGGTATCATCTCAATTGTCTTTATCTTATGATTAACCCTTAAATCTGCAAAGACTCTTGCTAAAAGTTTAGTCCCAATTCCACTTCTTGCTCTGTTTAGATCTATAAAAAACCTATCTACAAAAAAAGATTCTTTACTTTTAAAGTTCCCTAATAAACCCCCAACAAGTTCACCTTTATTAAACATCAAATATAATTGTGACTCAGAGGTAAAGCCTTTCTTTAAAAAATTAACATATGACTTTTTAGGAACTGGATCAATATCAATTTTATCAATTGCGTGCATTTGTAAAAATAAAGTATCTGTCAACTCTTCTTTGTTCTTAAAATTATATTTTTTATAAATTATTTCACTCATTTCTAAAAAACCTTCTAAAATCTATACTTTTACACAATAATTAACCATAAATACATTTTAAAAGCTAATCTCTACTTAATATTATAATATAAGAAAGAAAAATGTTATAATTTAAACTATTTATATGAAATTTGTAATTTAAAATAAAACAAAATCTATTTCTTATAAAAAAGTATAAAACGAGAATAAAATATGAATGAATTTAAAAAATTAGGACTTGATGACGATGTCTTAAAAGTTGTTAAGGAATTTGGATTTGAATATCCAACCGAAGTACAAGAAAAAACAATACCAATGATTCTTAAAGGAGATAATGTTATTGCACAATCTGCAACAGGAACAGGAAAAACACTTGCTTTTCTTGCAGGGATCTTACAAACAATTGAACCTAAAAAAGAAATACAAGCAATTATAATTACTCCAACTAGAGAACTTGCAAATCAAATCTATGAAGAAACAATTAAACTTGCAAAATATAAAAAACTAAATGCTTGTGTAGTTTATGGTGGAGTTTCAATTATTAACCAAAGAACAGCTCTTAAAAAAGCACAAATTGTAATTACAACACCTGGAAGATTTATAGATCACATAAATAGAAGAAACATAGAAAATTTAGATGCTACAAAGATAATTGTCTTAGATGAAGCAGATAGAATGTGTGATATGGGATTTTATGATGATATTACAAAGATAATAGATAAAGCAAAAAATAGAAAACAAATACTTCTTTTCTCAGCAACAATTACAAGAGATGTTACTAAGTTAGAAAGAAAATATATGCACAATTCAAAAAGAGTTGTTGTTGACTTTTATGTTGATCCTTCAAAACTAAAGCAAGAGTTTTATGTTGTTAAAAGTAATGAAAAGATCTCTCTTTTAATTGATATTATCTTACAAAAAATTGAACAAAAAGCAATTATCTTTTGTAACACCAGAAGTACAGTTGATTTGATTGAGCAAAATTTAAATGCTAATGGAATTAAAGCTTTAAAATTACATGGTGGAATGGAACAAAAGAAAAGATCAAACATCATTGATAGATATCAAAAAGAAAAAAGTGCAATTCTAGTTTCTACTGATGTTTCTGCAAGAGGTATACATATTGATGACCTTGACTTTATATACAACTTTGATCTTCCAAAAGATAGAAATCAATATATTCATAGAATTGGAAGAACTGCAAGAGCTGGAAAGGATGGAAAGGCAATTAGCTTCTTGCATAAAGAAGAGGTTAGAGAATTCTTACAGATGGCTAAAAAGTTTGACTTTATAATTGAAGAACAAAAGTTGCCTGACTTTAAAATAATAAATATTGTTAAACCACTTAGAACTAGACAACCAAAAGACAACTACACAAAATCCTCATACACAAGAAACAGATCTTCCTTTGCAAGAAACAGAGGTGGTAGAGGGGACAGAGAAGTTGAAGTTAAGACCTTGAAGTTTAATGACTTAGACAAATTTGAAAAAGAGCAAAAAGAATTTAGAAAGAAAAGAGTAAGTCATTTAAAAAAGCATGTACAGAAAAGAAAGATTAATAAATATTCAAAAAGATAATTTTTTCTTTTTTTTTTTCTTTTTATATCTTTTAATTTCTTTTTTTTTCAATTTATAATTTTAATTAATTTTCAACCTAACACCTCTTCTAAATTTAATTCCATCTTTTCCTTTTAAACCGAAACCTAATTATTTTCCTTCCACAAATAAAACTCTAAAAATTAGAAACAAATAAAAATATGTTTGCACATATATTATATATTTCTCTATCTACTTCTTTAATTTAAATTTGAGTAACTATGATTGACAGTATTATTATTAGGGGTGCACGAGAGCACAATTTAAAAAACATAGATGTAACTATTCCAAAAAACAAATTAGTGGTTATCACTGGACTATCAGGGTCAGGTAAATCAACACTTGCCTTTGACACTATCTATGCAGAGGGGCAAAGAAGGTATGTTGAGTCCCTTTCTAGCTATGCAAGACAGTTTCTAGGGATGATGACTAAGCCTGATGTTGACTCAATTGATGGACTTTCTCCAGCAATATCTATTGAACAAAAAACAACTTCTAAAAATCCACGTTCAACAGTTGGAACCACCACAGAAATATATGATTATTTAAGATTGTTGTTTGCAAGAATTGGAACCCCCTACTGCCCTGTTCACAACATCAGAATTCAAGCACTTTCTCCTGACAAGATTGCAGAAACTATAAAAAATGATTTCAATTCCCAAATTACTGTTCTTTCCCCAATTGTCTCTAAAAAGAAAGGAACCTATGAAAAATTAATTGAAGACCTAAACAAAGAAGGTTATTCAAAAGTTAGAGTAAATGGAAAGATATACAGGACTGATGAAAAAATACCACTTAGTAGATATAAGATGCATGACATAGAAATTGTTATGGATAGAACAGATGCAATTAACACTTCAAGAATTACAGTTGCAATTGAAGAAGGTGTTAAAAAATCAGATGGGCTTATAAAAATCGTTGATGATAAAAATAAAGAAAAATTATATTCAGCAAAACAAGCCTGCCCTGTGTGTGGACTTTCCTTTGAAGAACTGCAACCAAGAATGTTTTCTTTTAATTCCCCATTTGGAGCTTGTGAAGAATGTTCTGGTCTTGGTATTAAGATGGAGTTTGACAAAGACCTAATTACCCCTGACCAAAATCTCTCAATTGCAGATGGTGCAATTAAGTTATATAAAAACATAATTGATGGATGGAGAGTTCAACAGCTTGGAGTTGTTGCAAAAGAAAATGGTTTTGATATCTTTACACCAATCAACAAACTTACAAAAAAACAAAAAGACATATTATTTTTTGGCTCTGAGAAAAGTATTGATTTTAAATTTGAAACAAAAAATGGAAATAGCTTTACACATAGTAGAAGCTGGGAAGGACTTATCCCTCAATCAGAAAGACTATACAGACAAACAGAGTCTGAATACAGGAAAAAAGAACTTGAAAAGTTTATGAAAACTAAAGACTGCCCAAAGTGTAAAGGTAAAAGATTAAAGGATAAGATTCTAGCTGTAAAGGTTAATAAAAAAAATATTATTGAAATTACAGAACTTTCAATTATTAAGATTATTGATTTTTTTAAAAATATAAAAATTACAGAAAAAGAAAATGAAATTGCAAAACATATATTAAAAGAGATAAATTCTAGATTGGATTTTTTAGAAAAGGTTGGTCTTGGTTATCTCTCTTTATCAAGAACTGCTGGAAGCCTTTCAGGTGGAGAAGCACAAAGAATAAAGCTTGCAACTAATCTTGGAACAAATCTTACAGGTGTTTTGTATGTTCTTGATGAACCTTCAATTGGCTTGCATCAAAAGGATAATCAAAAACTAATTAATACTCTTTTTAAATTAAGAGACTTAGGTAACACCTTGATTGTTGTTGAACATGATGAAGACACAATCAGACAAGCTGACTTTATTATTGACATGGGACCTGGAGCTGGAAGCCACGGAGGAGAAATAGTTGCCAAAGGTACTGCTAAAGAAATTGAAGACAACCCTAAATCACTTACAGGAAATTATTTACAAGGAAAAGAATTTATTGAAGTTCCTAAGAAAAGAAAAGAATATAACACAACTCTTAAGATCTTTGGAGCAAAAGAGAATAATTTAAAAAATATAGATGTTGAAATCCCAATTGGGGTGTTGACTGCAATTACTGGAGTCTCAGGATCAGGAAAGTCAACCTTAATCTATGAGATCTTATATAAGGCTTTAATGAACAAATTTTATAGATCAAAATTTACACCTGGTAAACATAAAAGAATAGATAGTGGAAAAATTGATAAAATTATCTCAATTGATCAATCTCCAATTGGAAGAACCCCAAGAAGTAATCCTGCAACCTACACAAAAGTCTTTGATGAGATTAGAAAAATTTTTACAGCAACAAGGGATGCAAGGGTTAAAGGCTTTGATATTGGAAGGTTCTCTTTTAATGTTAAGGAAGGAAGATGTCCTGTCTGTTCAGGAGATGGACAAATTAAAATTGAGATGAATTTTTTACCTGACATCTACATTGATTGTGAGGAGTGCAAGGGTAAGCGATATAATAAAGAAACACTTTTAATAAAGTATAAAGACAAAACCATAGCAGATGTCTTAGATATGTCAGTTGAAGAAGCCTATTATTTTTTTGAAAATATACCTTTAATTAAAAGAAAGTTAAAAACCTTGATGGATGTTGGTCTCTCATACATTAAGTTAGGACAAAGCTCTGTTACCTTGTCTGGTGGAGAAGCACAAAGAATAAAGATTACAAGAGAACTTTCAAAGAGTGCAAGTGGAAACACCATCTACCTTCTAGATGAACCAACCACTGGTCTTCACTTCCATGATGTTAAAAAATTAGTTGAAGTTTTAAAAAGATTGATCAAGAAGGGAAACACAGTTGTTGTTATTGAGCACAACCTTGAGGTAATCAAATCAGTTGATTACATAATTGATCTTGGTCCTGATGGTGGAGAAAATGGAGGAGAGATTATTGCTAAAGGCACTCCTGAACAACTAATCAAAAGTCAAAAAAGCTACACAGCAAAATACTTAAAGAAGGTTTTATGAACTTAAAAGAGATTCCCTCTAAGCCAGGGTGTTATATCTTTAAAGATAAGAAAGAAAATATCATCTATATTGGTAAAGCCAAAGACCTTAAAAAAAGAGTTGGAAGTTATTTTTTATCTAAGGACAATACTATTAAAAATCAGAGACTTATAGAGAACATTGAAAGTGTTGACTACATAATTACTAAAAACGAAATTGAAGCACTTATCTTAGAAAACACCTTAATTAAAAAGAACAAACCAAAATATAATGTTGAACTTAAAAATAATGAAAGGTATGCTTACATAAAGATTACCTCTGAAAAAATACCAAGGGTAATTGTGTCAAGAGACAGAAAAGATAAGAATGGAATTTATTATGGACCATTTGTAAGTGCACAAAAAAGGGACTACATCATTAAAACCTTAAACAAAGTCTTTAAGCTAAGAACTTGTAAAACCCTAAGAAAAAAACCATGTCTTAGATTTTACATGAACCAGTGTAATGGTGTGTGCTTTGGAAAAGAGCCTGTTAGTGAATATTTAAAACGAATTGAGGAAGTTAAACTTATACTTTCTGGAAAAACACAAGAAATAATTTCAAACTTAGAAAAAAAAATGAAAGTTTTTTCAAAAGAGCAGAATTTTGAAAGTGCATTAATCTTAAGGGATAGAATTACTTCTATAAAATATCTAGACACAAAGCAGATGATGGAGAGGAATAAAAAAAATAATGAAGATATTATTAATTTTTCTTTTAAAGACAAGCAAGCTTACTTTCTTTTATTTAATATCAATAAAGGGAACTTGATCAACAAACAAGAATTTGCACTAGACAGAGAGCAATTTAAAACACTTGATGATTTTTTAATTAATTATTATTCAAACACAAAACTTCCAAAAGAGTTGATTGTTCCTAAAAGCCTAAAGCCAAACACCATTAAATACCTAAACAAACTCTCTAAACAAAAATTAATAATCAATGTCCCAAAGAAGGGAGATAAAAAGAAACTATTGGACCTAATCTCAGAAAATATAAGATATCTTTTCTTTAACAAACTAGATGTTGTTGAAAATTTAAAAACCAAATTGAACTTGAAAAAAACACCTCTTGTCATTGAGTGCTTTGATGTCTCTCATCTCTCCGGAACTAACATTGTAGCATCAATGGTTCAATTTAAAAATGGTAAACCTAATAAAAAGGAATACAGGAGATATAAAATTAAAGATGTTTTAGAAAATAATGATTATGAGTCAATTAAAGAGGTAGTCTTTAGAAGATATAAAAGATTACTTTTAGAAAATAAAAGCCTACCTGATTTGATTGTTATTGATGGAGGAAAAGGACAACTTTCCTCTGCAATCTCCTCTCTAAAAAAACTAAACATAGATGTTAACAACCAAGACATAATCTCAATTGCAAAAAAAGAAGAAGAAATCTTTAATGCAAATAACTTAATCCCAATCAAGCTGAATAAAAAGGACAGTCCCTTACACCTCCTTCAATTTATAAGAGATGAATCACATAGATTTGCAATTACCTACCAAAAAAAACTAAGACTAAAAGAACTGTAAAAGAAAAGTAAATATGGAAAATAAATTTAAATTAATTTCAAAATTTAAGCCTAAAGGGGATCAACCAAAAGCAATCAAAGAGCTCTCAGACGGTCTTTTAAAAAATGGAAAGGAAGATAGAAGAAACTTTCAAACTTTACTTGGAGTAACAGGCTCAGGAAAAACATTTTCTGTTTCTAATGTTATTGAAAAATATCAAAAACCAACTCTTGTTATTGCACATAATAAGACTTTAGCTGCTCAACTTTACAATGAATTTAAGGAATTTTTCCCTAATAATAAAGTAGAATATTTTGTATCTTATTATGACTTTTACCAACCTGAAAGTTATCTACCAACAAGAGACCTTTATATTGAAAAGAACACAAAGGTTAATGCAGAAATTGAAAAATTAAGGTTAAGAGCAACAGCAGCACTAACCTCCAGAAATGATGTCATAATTGTTGCTTCAGTCTCCTGTATCTATGGTCTTGGAAATCCAGAAAATTATAAGGAACTTTCAGTCCCTGTCTTTGTTTCTCAAAAGATTGAAAGAAAAAAACTCTTAGATAAATTTTTAGATATCCAATATCAAAGAAATGATAATAACTTAGAGCCTGGAAACTTTAGAGTTAGAGGACAGACAATTGACATCATCCCTGCTTACTATGAAAACATCATTAGAATTGAGATGTTTGGAGATGAAATTGAAAGGATCTTAGAAATTGATAAGCTTGATAACACTGTTGTTGCTAAAATGAAATCAATTAAAATTCATCCAGCTAAGCACTTTGTTATCAAGGAGGGTCAGAAAGAAAAGGCCTTAATTGAAATTAAAAAAGAACTTGAAAAAAGGCTTCCAGAACTTGAACCAATTGCACAACAGAGGTTATCTCAAAGGGTAAGGTATGATCTTGAGATGATCAAAGAAACAGGATACTGTAATGGAATTGAAAACTATTCAAGATTTTTTGATAACAGAAGGGAAGGGCAAAGGCCTTTCTGCCTAATTGATTATTTTCCTAAAGACTTTCTATTGGTTATTGATGAGAGCCACCAAACAATTCCTCAGATTAATGGAATGTATGCTGGGGACTACTCAAGAAAAAGAAATCTTGTAGACTATGGTTTTAGGTTACCCTCAGCTCTTGACAACAGACCTCTAAAGTTTAAAGAGTTTGAAAAGATTTTTATGAGAAATGTTATCTTTGTTTCTGCAACCCCTAGCGAGTATGAGACAAGTAACTCTTGTAAAATTGTTGAACAGATAATAAGACCTACAGGGCTTGTTGACCCAGAAGTTGAGATTAGAAGCACTAAGTCCCAAATAACAGACCTGATTAAAGAAATTCTTGCAACTATTAAAAAAAAGGAAAGAATATTAGTCACAACACTTACAAAGAAACTAGCTGAAGAAGTCTCTGAATTTTTAGCTGAAAAAGGAATAAGGACAAGATATTTACATTCTGAGATTAATACTCTTGAAAGAACAGAAATTATTAGAGAATTAAGATTAGGAAAGTTTGATTGCTTAGTTGGAATTAATTTACTAAGAGAGGGAATTGATATTCCTGAAGTTTCCCTTATTGGAATATTAGATGCTGACAAGGAAGGTTTTTTAAGAGATAAAAAAAGTCTAATTCAGATAATTGGGAGGGCAGCAAGAAACAGTAACTCTAAAGTTATTCTTTATGCAGACATCATTACCAAGTCAATCAAAGGAGCAATTGATGAAACAAAGAGAAGAAGGAATATACAGATTGCATATAATAAAAAGCACAACATTATACCAAAAACCATAATTAAAGAAATACCTACAAAGGAAAGAGAAATTAAAGATGTGAAGAGCATACCAAAAGCAGAAGTTCCAAAAACCATAAAGATTTTAGAAAAGGAAATGAAAAAAGCCTCAGAGGATCTTGATTTTGAAAAAGCAATATTTTTAAGAGACAAAATAAATGCTTTAAAAGAGAGAAGTAAACTATAAGTGTCCAATAAATAATGTATTTAGTAATTTGCAGTTTTCTTAATTCTAAATTTAATTTGCAGTTTTATTAATTCTAAATTTAATTTCTTTATTTTTAACTAGGCACAAAATCTATTTCTCACAACATTAGATTTTAAATTAAAAGAAATACAAAAATATAATTTTAAAACTATTCCAATCTAAAATTA
>JALNXN010000033.1 GCA_023230325.1 archaeon
AATTTATATGAAGAAAATACTTCTTTAAAGAACCAGATTGGCGATTTAAAAGAAGAAATTAAGTTAATATACCAATCTACTAAAAGATTCTTTAAAGACCGTATAAGCGATTTTAAAGCCTTTAAAGAAGTATTTAAAGAGTTAGCTGATAGTATATCTAATATATCAAGAGAAAAGGGATTAGATAGTAGTTTCAAGAAAGAATTTGATAGAGAAAACAAGAAAAAGCGAACTAAAGGAATGAGTCGATAATTTTAGTATATGCTGTATACTCTGTAAACATTGTATACAGAGTAAATTGAGTAAACAGCGTATACACAATAAAAATGTTCATTTATCTATTGATAATCTAAGTCCCCTTAGTAGTCTTTAGGGGTATTGTTTTAAAAGGGGTGAAAATATGTTATAATAAAAGTGTTCATTTATCTATTGATAATCTAAGTCCCCCTACTAGTCTTTAGGGGTATTGTTTTAAAAGGGGTGATTTATATGAGTAATAACATAAAGAATAAGAAGAAAAATTATAAGGAAGTAGAAGAGCTATTAGGTTTTCATTATGTAGAAGTAAAGGGAGAAGAATTTTATAGATATATATTTCCTAATAACCAAGATGAAGGAGAAATGCCGGCAGATTATTCTAAACCTAATGCTATTTATTTATATAAGGATTCTAAAGATGAGGGTACAGAAAGAAAGTTAAGAAGGAGAATAATGCTTAATGATACCTGGGAAGAAGACTATAAAGAGTTTGTAGAGAATAATCCTATGACCCTATGCTCAGGTTTAGCTTATAGAGGTCGTGTAAATCGGTTAGAGTATGCTCAGAATATGAATGCTTTGGTTTTTGATCTTGATGCAGTAGGTAAAAATGAGTTAATGAATTTATTTTCAAGAATAGGTAAAAAACCAGGTCTTAGAACCCTCCCTCAACCGACTTTTATTGTAATGAGTGGTACAGGTCTTCATATTTACTATGTATTTAAAGAGCCGATTGCTTTATATCCGAATATTAAGCTTCAGATGAAGCAGTTAAAGTATGATTTAACTTTTAAAATGTGGGAGTATAAGGCGACTTCACAAGAAAAACAGATACAGTATCAGTCAATTAATCAAGGCTTTAGAATGGTTGGATCTAAAAATGATAAGTATGATTTACCTGTAATAGCTTTTAAAACTGGCGATAGAGTTACTTTAGATTATATTAACTCTTATGCAGATGAAGAAAAAAATAGAGTAGATATAAAAAAGCGATTTAGACCAACTCAATATTCTTTAAAAGAAGCAGAAGAGAAGTTTCCAGAGTGGTATGAAAGAGTGATTGTTAAGGGAGATAAGAGAGCTAAAAGATGGGATATAAAGAGAGATCTTTATGATTGGTGGTTGAGACAGTCTTATAAGGTTAAGGGTGGACATCGTTATTTTTATTTAATGTGTATGGCAATTTATGCTGTAAAGTGTAATATTCCCAAAAGTGAAGTTCGAGAAGATATGTATAAAATATTTGATGAATTAAAAGAAATAGAACATTCCAATCCTTTAGAAGAAGATGATATTAAATCGGCTTTAGAAACTTATGATAGACAATACTATAATTTTACTATTGATGACATTGTAAAATTAACAGATATTCCTATTGAAAAAAATAAAAGAAATTATAGAAAACAAGATCAACATTTAAAACTTGCAAGAGGACAATTAGAGTTACTTAAAGAAATGGGAGAAGTTGAAGTAGGTAGACCTTCAAAAGAGAGTCTTGTTAGGGAATATTTAGAAGACAATCCTGATAATTCTCCAACAGAAATAGCTAGAAATTTAGGAATTTCCAGGACAACAGTTTATAAATATATAAATTAAAGTGTACAGCACTGTACTAAAGTGTACAACGAAACGTACAGCAATCTGTACAGCGTTATGATACAGTATTTCATAAGTGAGGTGGCATATGAAGGATAATATTTATACAATAAAAAACTTATGTGATGAATTAAATCAGCCAAGACAAAAGGTAAGAAGAAGACTTGAAAAGTTTGAAATTAAAGCGATTAATGAAGATACAAGAACTTATGAAAATGAACCTCTGGAGTATGATTACCAAGCTTTTTTGAAATTAGCAGAAGAATTTGATATACGAATTGACAATAAAGATTGTACAGCAAGTGTACAACAGCGTACAACGAATGAACAGCACCGTACAACAGAAGAAACAAGCAAAGATAAACTGATAAAGGTACTAGAAGAGCAGTTAGAAGAAGCGAATAAATCAAGAGCAAACTTAGAAAAACTTTTAGACCAACAACAACAGTTAACTTTGATTTCTAATAAAAAACTTGAATCATTGAAATTAGAACTTGAAGAAAAAGAATCAGAAACACAGATTGATGAAGGAATAAATAAAGAAGAAATGAAAAAAGATGAAAAAAAGAAGTGGTGGCAAATTTTTAGATAAATATAAAAGGAGAGAAATACTATGGCAGAAAATAAAAACCTTCGTCCCTTATTAAAATATCCAGGGGGAAAAGAAAGAGAATTAAATCATATTAATGATGCTCTACCTTCAATTATAAATAATTATTATGAGCCATTTTTAGGTGGCGGGGCTGTCTATTTTAATATAAATGCAAAACATTACTATGTAAATGACAAATCAAAAGAGTTAATGGATTTTTATAAAAATATAGCTAGTCAAAATAATGTTTTTTTTGAAAAGTTGGAATCTATAAATGATAATTGGAAGTTAATAACGGATATTTCTGAAAAACATAGTGAAGAGTTACTACAGATATTTTATGATTTTTATAGTGATAATTTAGATGAGCGACAATTAAGTAATATGTTGTTTCAATTTGTTCTGCACAATATTAAAGAATTTAACGGCTTGCTTACTTCTGATTTTAATGTTGCGATTGAAGATTTCATCAATATATTAAAAAGGACTTTATTGAGAAGATATAAAAGAATGAAAGAACTTAGTAAAGAATCAGGAGTTTTAAAGGAGACTGATATAAAAGATAATATTGAAGCTTCTCTTAAAGCATCTTTTTACACACATTTGAGAAACATTCAAAACAACAGTGAAGAGTTTAATATTTCCAATGGATATTCATCAGCTTTATATTTTTTTATAAGGCAAACATGCTATTCTTCAATGTTTAGATATAATAAGTCGGGTGGTTTTAATGTTCCATATGGCGGAATATCTTATAATAAAACTAATTTTGATAAGAATTTGTCTTATTTTTCTAGTAAGAAACTTATCAATCATTTTTCTAAAACAACATTTGGAAACATGGATTTTTATGATTTTATGAATAAATATGAGCCAGAAAAAAATGATTTTATTTTTGTTGATCCACCTTATGACAGTGAATTTAGATTTTGGGAGTGAAAAAACAATGAGGACTGAAAAAGAAATTTTAAATTTAGTTTCTGAATTTGCTTATCAACGAAGCAATGTAAAAATTATTGCTCTCGAGGGTTCAAGAACTAATGAAAATATAAAAAAAGATAAGTTTCAAGATTATGATTTTGCTTTTTTCGTATCAGATATTGAGTGTTTCACACATGAAGAAAGTTGGTTAAGTTTATTTGGAGAATTATTGTTTATACAGAAACCAGAAGATATGGAATTATTCCCACCTGATTTAGATTATGGTTACAGTTATATAATGTATTTTAAAGATGGCATAAAAATGGATATTACATTAATTAATTTAAAAGATTTAAATCGTTATTTTAGTGATTCTGATGGTCTTGTAAAAATTTTAGTTGATAAAGATAATTTAGTAATTCAAGAAATTGTTCCAGATGACTCAAATTATTGGTTAAAAAAACCAACAGAACGAGAATTTTATGATTGCTGTAATGAGTTTTGGAGTGTCTCAACGTATGTAGCAAAGGGTGTTTTTAGAAGAGAAATATTATTTGCTTTAGATCATTTCAATAATATTTTACGTCCTGAATTATTAAGAATGATTTCTTGGTATATTGGCTTTAATAGGGGTTTTGATTTTAGTTTAGGAAAGAATTATAAGTTTATAAACAAATATTTAACTGATAAAGAATTCAATATGTTTTTAGCTACTTTTGAGATGAATGGATATAGAAAGACATACCAATCTTTTAAGCTTTGTTGTGAATTATTTAAATATTATTCAAATAAAGTAAGTTGTTTAGGAAATTATAACTATCCAAATTACGAAAAAAATATTGAGAATTTTATTCGTAATAATTATGAGAATTAATTTTATTAGCAACCACATTTTTGGTTGCTTGGGTTTAGGTTTTGAATTTATGGGCTGACTTGTTCAGTCCATTTTTTGTGCTTGCACAAAAACTAGCCTCGCAGAGCACACGCATTAATGACTTATGAAACGTAGTAAATAAGTCTAGTGTGTTATACTTTACATGGAAGTAATTGCCGGAAATAGTGAAAATGCCTCAC
>JALNXN010000034.1 GCA_023230325.1 archaeon
CTTTTCATAATGTCTTTTAGGACCAAAGATACTATAACAAGTTCTTTTAATAGAAGTATAGGCATTATAGGTTGCATCAAGATCTTTTATTTTTTGTCTTATTTCAAAACCAGTGTGGTTTTTTGTTCCTTGCCAGAGCATATGTTCAATAAAATGAGAGATTCCTCTTGTATTTTCAGTTTCATCAAAAGAACCTACCTTTACATATAGGTTTATGACTATGTCATTTGATTTGTTTTTAACATGCACAAACCTTAGGTTGTTTTTAATGGTTTTTTTAATTACTTCTGACTTCATATTTTATTCTCCTTTTATTTAATTTTTTTTTTTAAAACTATTTTAAAAGTATCTGTAATTCTTTAGGGTTATTTTTAATTAAATTAAATATTTTTTTTTTACTTTCAAATAAACCATTTAGATAATTTGCTGCAGCTATATTTAGTTCCTCACAACTTAAACAATTTTCAAGGTTATTTACTCTATTGTAATCATCTATATATATAGTTAAATCTGCTTTTTTTGTTTTTTCTTTAACAATATCATAAAATTCTTTTTCAATTTTTTTTGGGTCTATATTAATTTTTTCTTTAGAAAAATTATATAATAGATTTGGGGGCATTACAATAACACACATGTTTAAAGATTTATTACTAGAAAAACTATTTGGTTTTGTTGCTTCTTCTAAAACTTTATCTAAGTAACTTAGAAAATGAAGATCTAAATTTTTTAAAGAATCTTCTTTTGTGTCTAAATAGTTTTCTTTGATTTTAAAATCATTTTTTTTAAAATAAGGGGTTATAAAAACTCCTAAAAAAATATTGACTTGTCCTTTAAAAGAAGCATTTAGATCAAATAAAGTGTTTTCGAGATTAAAGTTATTTTCTAGATGATCTCTATGGAAAATAAAATCAAAATTGTTTTCTTTTTCAGATATATGTATATTTATTGAACAAGATTCAATTCTGTTAAGAGAAAAAACTATTTTTGAAAATTCTGATCTATTAAGATCAAGGTCAGAAAGTATATTTATAGCAGGTATGCCGAGAGAAAAGATCTTTATTTTGTTTAATTCTATATATTTATCCATTTATTAACACATTTTCTTTTAATTATATATTTTTAGATAAAATTATTACATTCACTTTTTTCTGAACAGATATATAAAAAATAGTACAGAATAGTTTAAAAAGGGTTTGTCAAAAATTAAACAAATACACTTTTTTTTGAACAAAGCTTTAAAAAAATACATTTAAAAAGTAAACTAACAACATATAATATTAGGAAAAATAAAATATTAGGAAAAAAAACTATGAAAAAAATACTTTTAACAAATACTTACTCATTTACTCCAATGGTTGGAGCAATCACAAGAATAGGACCAGATACAATATATCTAATAATGGACAAACAATCAGACGATAATCAAAAACAAACTAAAGAAAAACTTAAGAATACCTTTAAACATATAGAATTTAAAGAAATTAAAACAACGCTTTATGAAGTTTATGAGATTGCAAAGGAAATTATTATAAATATTGATAAAATCTATAAAGAAGAAGAAAATGAAATATATGTAGATATTACTTCTGGTAGAAAACCTAAATCTATAGGTATAATGCTAGGATGTTATGCTAGAAGTAATAAAATTAAAGAAATCTTATATTTTACTCCTGAAATAAACCAAATGGTTGTTGTTCCAAAGCTTTCTTTTGATATTAGTAAAAAGGCTTATGATCTTTTAGAAGAAATTTCTAAAAAAGAGATAACTCTTCCAGAGCTTGCAAATTCAGACAAGCTTAATCTTGGAAGAACTGCTATATATAATAATATAAGAGACTTTAAAGAAAAGGGTCTTATTGAAGAAAAGAATGGTTTTCTTTATCTTACAGATTATGGTAAGCTTCTTTTGTTATAACCTCAAAAACATTATCTTGAAAGTGTGAAGAAGACTTGACTTCTCCTTAAGATTTTTATCATAATAACTAAAAGGACAAAAATAAAGCCTCTTTCCTGAATCTAAAAGAATGTTTACATATGTGCTTTCAGAAGAAAAACAGTGCTTTCTATTAAAATTAAAAACATTACTTTCACTTGTACTGTAAACTGTAAATAACCTTAGATAACCTTCTTTTTTTGCATGTTTCTTTGCAAAAAACAATAGTTTACTTGCAATCCCTTTTCTTCTATATTCTGGTAAAATACCAATAAAGTTAATACCATAAAACCTATGATACTCTGTACTAAAACCAAGAGAGAGATAACCTATAGGTTTATTTGTTTCTTTTTCATAACAATAATAGTTTGTTATATCCTTTGTATTATCTGTAAAATTACCTAAAAATTCATAACTTGTATCTTTAACTATTCTTTTATGGATTTTTTTCCAATTATGTTGTTTTTTATCTTTCGTAATAGTAATATTCATTTTTTAGCACCTTTTGAAAGATATTTTTTTATTTCTTCTTCAGCAATAGCCTTAGAATAAAGACAATTAAAGTAATAATCTTGTTTAAGTTCACTTTGAACCCAACAATATCCACCACATATTGGATATAATTTACATGAAAAACAGTCTTTAGGATAAAAATTATCAAATTTAGAAGTATCAGTTATTTCATATTCTTTTTGACCAATCACTCTTTCACAAAAATATTTCCTACCATCAAAATCAATCCATGCTTCTTTTTTTTGTTGTGCAGGACAATTTTTAATTTTCTGAGTTGGTTTTGATAAAAAACGAATATTTGAATTATTAGTTAATTTAATAGTAGATTTAATTGCTTTTTCTAAATCCAATTCAGATATTTGTACATCTTTTGAATCAATAAATCCTAATGACAAATAAACTTTCTTTTGAACATTTAAAGGTATTTTTTTAGTTAAATCTTTAATAAATATTGGAATTTCAGTCCAATTATCTTTAGTTATATTATATCTTACCCCTATTGAACTAGTTATTGGATATATTTCTTTAATAGAATCTATTATTTTATCATAATAACCTCTAACTTCATTATGTCTTTTTTTATTACCATCAAAAGTTAATTGAATATGCGAAAATTCATTAGGTTTAAAAAAATTAACAAAGTCTTTATCTATTAAAGTACCATTTGTAATCATTTTTAGATAATATTTTGTTTTTTTCTTTTTTGAATATTCTCTTATCTTATTAGTAAAAAAATAAATTGAATCCTTATTAAGTGTAGGTTCACCACCAAAAAAAGCTATTGAAAAAGGATTAGTAATCTTTGGTAAGATATACTTCCAAATTTCATTATATTTAGAAATATCTTTAATTATTCTTTTATCTTTATTTTGGCCTTCAAAACAATAATTACAATTTAAATTACAAGAATATGTTGTAACTAGATTTATTCCATTACTTTCTCCATTATCAATCATTGATTTAAATATAGATCTAAAATCAGTTAAAATTGGAACTAAAAAATCTAATTTCATTAATTTTGGTTTAAATTTAATAATATCATCTTTGAAATCTAATTCAATTATCGAATTATTATAAGTATTAAGATATACTTTTTTAAAATTATACAAATAAGGATTTAATTTAGTTTCAATTTTATTTAAATTAGGTTTTAATAATATTTTATTATTTATTTTTTTTGAATTAAAGCCTATTTTTTTAAAAAAATTAATTAAATCTATTTTTTTATTAGATATACTTATTTTTAAATTATAATTAGTTAAAAAAAGAATATTATGTATTAATTTCGTACCAATTTTATAATTTAAAAAATTTTGGTCTACATTAATTGAATCAATAATCCAAGCTAAATTTTTATAAATTACAGTACATTTTCCAACTTCTAAACCATAATACTTAGTGGAGATAGTAATTTTATTTCTTTCTTGCTTAATTTCTAGATTGTATATATAGTCTGAGAGTACAGTTAATCACATTAAGAATTATTTATCGTTTTTACAATCATTTTTACAATCATACCAACAATCATTGTTACAATCATGCCCACAATAATCACAACCATATTTTTGAGAACAACCTTTGTCACAATTATTTAACTTGTATTTATATTCTGGTTCTTTTAATATTTTCATAAAATTACCTCTTTATACTATATGTATTAAATAAATATTATGTAGATACGCTTTTAAATTAATCTTTTTAAAGAAAAACCTTAAAATCTTTTCAA
>JALNXN010000035.1 GCA_023230325.1 archaeon
TATTTATATTCTGGTTCTTTTAATATTTTCATAAAATTACCTCTTTATACTATATGTATTAAATAAATATTATGTAGATACGCTTTTAAATTAATCTTTTTAAAGAAAAACCTTAAAATCTTTTCAAAAAATTTAAAATTATCAAAACTTAGATGCACCCTGCCTTTCAGTAACAATAATTTTATTTTTAATAGAATCTAATCTTTTAATAGTTAAATCAAGATATTTATTCTCAAGATCAATTCCAATATATTTTCTACCATACATCTTAGATACAATACCAGTAGTTCCAGAACCATTAAATGGGTCTAATACTAAATCTCCTTTATCAGTAGAAGATAAAATAATTCTTTTTAAGAGTTCTATAGGTTTTTGAGTTGGATGAGGGCCATTAATCTTTTCAAACTTAGAAGTTAAAGGTATAGACCAAACACTTCTCATTTGTTTTCCACTTTCACTTATATTATCATCCCATTCTTTCATTAAATTATAATTAAATTTATGTTTTGAAGATTTATCCTTTCTAGCCCACAATAAAGTTTCATGACTATGTGTAAAAAATCTACAACTTAGGTTTGGAGGTGCATTTGGTTTAAACCAACTTATTTCATTTAATATATGATAATCAAGTTTTTGAAAACCATATCCAATTTGATAAATATTATGCATTGTTCCAGATACCCAAATACTACCATTATCTTTTAGTACTCTTTTTGCTTCAGAAAGCCAATTTAAATTAAATTCTAAATCTTTTTCAAAACCAGAAGAAACATCCCATTTTGCTTTATTTACAGAAACCATTTTTCCTGCTTTACAAGAAATACCATTATTTGAAAGAAAATAAGGAGGATCTGCAAAAATTAAATCTACTGAATTTTCAGGTAGTTTCTTTAAAATATCTATACAATTTCCTTTGTATAATTTAAAATCTGAAGAATTATAATAGTTCATATAAATATATAGTAGTAAATGTATATATCTTTTTCTAAAGAGGGTAGCTGGCCGAATTAAAAATTAAAAAATTCTAAAGGAATCTCATTAAAAAAATAATAACAATTAACAGATTTAATATAATCTAAAGTATCCTTATAATTATTGCTTTTAAACCAATCATTCAATAAATACACATATTTTACTTTAATATTTAATGGTTTTAATAATTTATTATATTGTTTATTTTTAAAATCGCAAGTTTGTAGTTTTTCATCTACAGAGCCGGATACATTTTGAAATTTAATTTCAATAATAAATAAAGTACTATTATTTAATATTAATAAACAATCATCTGGAATTAATTTCTTTGAAATATAATCTTTATAGTTAATATTATTTTTAGCAAGTAATTTTGTATAAATTTTATTTTTTGTATAAAAAGTTGCAATTTTTTTATTGTTTAAAAAAAGATCATCTTGTTTTATTGAAAAACCATTAATTTTTAGAAAAACATCTTTTAAAGAAGCTCTTTTTTCAAAAAAAAGACCAGTCTTTGTATTTGCTCCACCTTTTCCATCTTTAATCATATAAAACACTCCTTTAATAATTTTTAATTAATACTTCTTTAATATTTCCTCTTTTACTTGAATCAGAATTTATCATTCTTCTTGCATCGATTTCTTTTATAGTGTAATTTTTATATAAACTTTTAATAAAATCTGTAGAACTATTACTTAAAAGAACCTTACATCCTTTTTTATTTAAAAAATCAAAGAAATCTTTTAATTTTTCTTGATCTTTTCTAATAAAATCAAATTCTGTATAAGTAGTAAAACTATTATTGTTTATTTGATCATATGGAGGATCAAAATATATAAAATCATCTTTTTTAACTAAATCTTTTATTTTTTCATAAGAAAAACATTTAATTTCAATGTTTTTTAAAAGTTTTGATAATTTTAATAGATTTTCTTTATTATATATCTCTGGATTTTTATATTTTCCTAAAGGAACATTAAATTTATTCTCTTTATTTACTCTATAAAGTCCATTAAAACAAGTTTTATTTAAATATATAAATTTTGCAGCACTTTCAATTTCACTTAAATTTGAATCACTTAATACTTTTATTTTTAGTTTTTTTGTAGTAGTACTTTCAAGTCCTCTTATAGTGTAATAAAATTTTTCAGAATGTTTATTTTTATATATTTCAAGATAATTAATTAACTCTTCTACATTATTTTTAATAATATTATAAGTATTAATAAGTTCATAATTAACATCAGAAACAATTACTTCTTTAGGGTTATATTTTTGAAGTATAAATAATAAAACTGACCCTCCACCTAAAAATGGTTCAAAATATCTATTTATTTTTATAGGTAGTTCCGGTTCAATTTTATTAATAAGCTGTGTTTTTCCACCAGCCCATTTAATAAAAGGTTTTACTTTCATAATATTAAATGAAAGCTTATATTTATAAAATAGATTATTTTTAAGTAAAAATAATAAAATAAATTATAAAAAGAACCTTAAAATCTTTTCAAAAAGTTTAAAATTATCATAAAAAGAATAAAAGAAGATAAAACTATTAGAAAATATAATAACTAAAAATCATTTATTAAAAAGATTAACAGCAGCACATACAACAGTGCTAGCTTTATAAAATACAGGGTTAAACTCAGGAAATAGTATATGTGTAACTAGTATATTTCCTTTTTTAAATATCTTAGCTGCTTTTTTATGATCCATTGCATCAGATATAAATTGGATTTTACCTTTTGCATATCCTTTAGATAAAGTTATTCCTTTTATCTCTTTCATAATAATACAAATTATTAATTATTACTAACTTAATACTCAATTTCCCCTTTTTCAAAATTAATTTTTACAAACTGTTCATTTTTTAGTTTTTTAGTAATACTTTTAATATTTACAATACAAGGAATATTTAGTTCTCTAGAAACAATTGCAGCATGACTTAATAAGCCTCCAGATTCTGTAAGTATAGCTTTAGATTTTTTCATAGCTACTAGATAATTAGGGTTAGTATCATAAGAAACTAATATTTCTCCTTTTTTAAAACTACTAATATTGTTCTTATTAATTATTCTTATTTTTCCAGAAACTCCTTTAATTGATTTAGATGCTACAATACCTTTTAAGATCATGTTTATTACTCCTTACAGTTTCACCTAATTCACTTTGTAATATAATATTCCCTTCCAATTATTTTTTTACTAATTTTAGGAATCCAATTGTTAATTATATAATTATTATACTTAATTTTTGTATCTTTTTCTAATTTTTCAATCAAACTATTTTTTTTAGACATTAGGTCTACTCCAAAATACCAACAGAAGTCTTTTGTAGGTTTTATATATTTAACATATAATTTTACAATATCTTTTGGGTAGTTATTATATTTTTTAGAGTCTAAATCCATTAACAACTGTACAATATTGATTTTATTTTCAGAACAATATTGTTGTATCTTAAATAAACCCATTTCTTCTACAACACAACAATCTAGAATTGAATAAAGGTTTATAATTTCAACTATTTTTAGATAATTTGAATAATAATCTTTTAAAGATTTTTCTGCTTTTAAATTTTTAAAATCAAATAATAATTCTTTTTTAGTTTTATTAATTGTTAATTCTAAATTTTTAAAATCTAAATAGAATATATACTTATTTAAATCTCTATACAAATATTTTATTTTTTTTGAAAAAAAGTAAGCATATAAGTTTCTCCAATTATTATCTTTAATTGGCATTTGTTCAAAGTATAAATTAGATTTATATATAATTTTATAATTAGTAAACTGTTTTATTTTCTTAATAGAATCTATTGGATATAATGAAGGTAATATTATTTCTTTTTTATCAATATTATAATTGAAAGGATATATTGTTTTTAAATATTCAGTCATATTTAATTAACTATTTTGCACAACCTTTACTTTGAGGACATCTTGCAAGTGTTCTTTTTACTGTTATTTTATTTACTTTTACAACTGATTTTTCGCCAACATAATTTAATTGAAATATTAAACTACTTCAAAATATTTTTATGTACAATACATTTAAAAAGATTACTAAATTAATATTTTTCTTTATTTCTATTCTTAAAATAATAATCCTCTGTTAAATGATTAAAATCTTCTTCTAAAACTTTTAATTGATATAAACAATTTTCAAAATTAT
>JALNXN010000013.1 GCA_023230325.1 archaeon
TGAGTAGGATGCGAGCAATGAGCAAAAGTTTTTTCCGCCCGCCTTTCGAGAGAAAGGCGGCTCAAGCCAAATTTTTCGGCCCCGGGAGGGTGCCGAAAAATTTGCGGCCGCAAAACAAGATTTTTTACAAAGCTACATTTTTTTAAAAATGTTTTTCTTAATTTTCTTTAGTTATTCTATTCTTTATTAAAATTCTAATTTTCTAAACTTATCTCTTTTCAAAAATCAATATTTTTAATCTGCTCAAAAGTAACATTTGGATAGCCCTTCATCTCCCCACCAAAGCTTGGGTAAGCAAACATCTTCTTATCTTTATTTTCATCTCTGATCTTTAAAAACATCTTTTCTTGCTCCTCAAAGCCCTGATATTGGTTATATAAAAACAAAATAACATCAGAGATGGTCTTAATAGCAACAACTGTTTGCTTTTCAATCAAGTTCATATCTCTAAACTCCATATGGATTAGCCCAGGTGTGTCAACCACCTGTATCTCTTTTTCCCTAATCTTAAAATACCCAATATTTAATGACTTGGTAGTAAATGAATAACTATTGATCTCTGGATTTGCACTTGTCAACTGAGTTAACAAAGTTGTCTTTCCAGAGTTTGGAACCCCAATTAAAATTATTGTAAAAAGATCTTTTGGATTTGGAATTCTCTCAAAGTATTTTTTATACTCTATAAGTTGTTTGTTGGTTGCTTCTAGTTTCTTGATTGCAGAGTTTGCTCTTCCTAAAAATTCTTTTTTTAATTGATTTTTTACTTTTTGTTCTTTTTGTCTTTTTACTTGCCCTTTATATTGTTCTGCTAATTTATTTATTATCTTTAATGTTGAAAGATAATGGTTTTTATGCTTTAACATGGTTGTCTCTGCACAGATGTTTTTAGACATTAACAAATAATAGTCAGGCATTAAGGAATAGTCAGGCAAGCTATTGTAGACATGTAAAAATCTATCATTAACTTTCTTTTGATATTCAATAATATACTTATAAATATCTTTACTCTCAACTTCTTTTTTAAGTTGTCTTATCAAAAGATCAATTAAGTCCTTTGCCATAATTATATTTGGATATTTCATATTTTCTCTTTTTTTAATTAGTTTAAATTATTTTTTTTGTTTCTTAATTTTTACTTTTTCTTAAATATTGCTCTTAATATATAATTAATAATCAATATTATTATATATATAGATTTATTTTTAAAAATTATAAAAGAATTTTATAAATTATTATTTTCTTTTTTTAAAGGTAATTATCTTTTCTCTTTAATTAATTACATTTATATAGTTTTCTTATTATATAATATTTATTATAATTACTAATTTTCTATTAGTATTAATTATTTCTAAAAAATATAAAAGAATAAAATAAACCCAATTTAAATTAAAAATTTACAAAAATATAAAAGAAGATGACTATTATGAAATTTTTTAAAAAAAATTATTCTAAATTAATGTACATTCCTTTAGTCTTAGGAATTATTGCCTTGTTTTTAGCTTTTGTCTACCCTGGTCTAGAAAAAGGAATTGATCTAAAAGGAGGAAATCAAATAAATATTCATTTTGATGATCAAAAAGACTTCTCTTTAATAGAGCCAACTCTAAAAGAAAAATTCAATTTAGCAGAAGTGCATATTAGTGAGACTAAAAGCATAAACCAATATGGACTATTAATAGAGCTCTCTTTACAAGAAGATATTGAACTTGTAAAAGAACAAAGATCAAAATTAGATTATACAGCAAACCTAGAAACAGTTAAAGAACAAGTAAACACAACAATTGTTCAACCTCTAGAAGAAAAAGGTTTTATAACAGAAGACGATTATCTTGATATTACCTTGGCTAAAAACATACCTGATCTAAAAGCAGGGGTTAATGAACTAATTATTATTGCAAATAATAACTTTACAAATCAAGTAACAAACATAATCAAAGGGCAATTAGATTTAACAGACGATTCTAAGATTCAGATTAGAGAAGTTGCACCAACTCTTGGAAAAGATTTTGTAAGAAGTTCTGCAAAGGCTGGAATTATTGCTTTTGCTTTATTGGTTGCAGTAATTCTATTATTCTTTAGAGAAATAATTCCATCAGGATTGATTATCTTAGCTGCAGTTTTTGATGTTATTTTCGCACTTGCAGGTATGGCAATTTTTAATATTTCTTTGAGCCTAACAACAATTCCTGCTCTTTTGATGTTGGTTGGTTATTCAGTTGACACAGACATACTTCTGACAGCAAGGGTTTTAAAGGATAAAACAGAAGGCCCAATTGACTCTGCAAACACTTCAATTAAGACTGGTTTGACTATGACAATTACAACTGTGTCAACAGTTATTGTTATGTTATTGATTTCTTACTTCTCACAATTACTTGTTGTTTTTGAAATTTCAGTAATCTTGTTATGTGGGCTTGTTGGAGATGTGATTTCTACATGGACATTTAATGCTCCAGCTTTAATAAGGTATGCAGAGAGGAAAAATAAAAATAGACATTAAAATATAAAGAAGTGACATTTTATGAGAAAATTAATTAAAAAACCAATATTTATTTTTTGGATAATATTACTGTTAATAGCTATTATCTTTTTAGCAACAAAGGGATTGTCTTTTGGTGTTGACTTTAGTGGTGGAACAGCTTTTCAAATTGTTCTCGAACATCCAGTTTCAAGTGATCAACTAAACCAAGTTAAACAGATTATAGAAAAAAGAATTGATAAATTTGGATCAAAGGATGCAAAGGTTACTCCTTCTGGAAGCCAATATATCTTAGCCCAATTTGCTGAGTCTGATTCTGAGGAAGTAACAAAGATTAAAGACACAATTTTAAGACAAGGTAACTTTGAAGCAGTTCTAAACTCTGAAGTCTTATTTAGTGGAAATGATATAAAGACTATTTTTAAAGATCCTTCAAAGGGTTATGGTTCTAGATTGATTGACAGAACTAACAATGTCTACCAATGGACATTACCTTTCTTGTTATCCCCTGAAGCCTCTCAAAGGTTTGCAGAAATGATCTTTCATAAATGTGTGCCAACTGGGTATGGAGATGGGCAACAAGAGTATGATTGTGAAAAAACATATTTTTTTATTGATAGACCTAAGGATCAAATTATCTTAATTGATTCTACTTTATATTTTGAGGAAAAGAAAGTTCCAACAACTCCTGAACTTGCCTCTGACTTTATTCCAATTGAGGAACTTTTTGATCAGTTGACAGTCCCACATTATGTAATTGATCAAAATTTAGATTCTGAGCAATTAGTAAACATAACTTCTGATTTTAATACTTACAAAAAAGCAATAGTTTCTCCTGGAATTTCAGAAAGTGTAAAAGAGCAATTGGAGGAGATTGGTTATGTTGTCACTGTTAAAGAAAAGGAAGGAGACACCTTTTGGATGTGGTCCTCGTTAGGGTTAGAGTCTGTAATCTCAATAACTCCAGGTGTTGCAAACATGGATGTTCCAACAATTGATTCTCCAAGGTTTGAAACATTTACTCAACTAACAATTTCAGGACAAGCAACTGGTTCTGAGGAAGCTAAAAAGAGATTAGATGATATTGATATAATTTTGGTGTCAGGATCTTTACCTGTTCCAATTGAAAGTATAAGTACTGAATCAATTTCTCCGTATCTTGGTAGGGATTTTTTAAAAACTTCTTTGTGGATTGGTATCTTTGCTTTGTTGACAGTTGCTGTTGTTTTGTTTATTAGATATAAATATTTAAAATTGTCTTTGCCAATCTTACTTACTGGTGCTTCTGAGATTTTATTACTTCTTGGTGTGTTGTCAGTAATTAGTTTTAGATTAGACCTAGCTGCTGTAGCAGGGATCTTAGCAACCATTGGTGTGGGTATGGACGACAACATCATAATTATTGATGAACTTTTAAGAGGTAGAAAGAAAGGTGTAAAAGAGCATAATGATAGTTTGATGAAGAAAACTAAAAATGCTTTCTTTATTATGTTTGCTGCAGCTGCTACTCTTGCGGCCACAATGATTCCTATCTTTGGTTTAGGGCTTGGGAAGTTAACTGGTTTTGCGGTAACTATTCTGATTGGTGCTGCAATTGGTATCTTAATCACAAGACCTGTTTATGCTTTGATTGCTAGAAAAATTATTTCTTCAGATTCTAGTGATTAATTTCTTTTTCTTTTTTTATTTTCTTTTTTTACTTCTAATCTTTAAGTCTATTTCTCCCTACTTTTTAGAATAAAGATTATAATAACTCCACCCATAACAAACCAAAAAAAGATATGTGTAAATTTTGCAAATCCAAAGCTTACCTTCTCAGACAACAACACTACTATTAATCTTAGAAAGTTTATAACTAATAAACTTGCAGTAAATAATAAAATCTTAAAGTTAAAGTAGCCTTTTACCTTGGTTACTAACAGTGCGAGAATGGTTGACAGGTAAGTGCTAATACTAACAATTCCACTACACTCTGCAACAAAAACAAAGCTATTGTAGTTGAAAACACCGCCAAACAAGTTCTTTATAAGATTAACTTGCATAAGGATTAGGTGGTTTGCAAAGTATCTTAGATTTACAAATAATAATAGAGAATAGATGACTATAAAGCTAACAATAAATATTATGTTTTGTTTTTGTTTAAAATTATTTTTAACCATAAATAATTATACTTATAAAAAACTATATAAATAGAAACATAACAATTGCAATTACTCCTGTTAGAAAAGTAGAAGCAAAGTTTGTTAAATTATTATTAAAATACCCCTTTCTTTCAATTGTTGCTCCAATCACACTATCTATCAAGGAACCAATAATTCCACTAATTGCAATTATAAACACCAACTTATGCTCATAGTTAACAAAGTAAAAAAATAATCCAGTAATCATTGTTCCAAGTAGAGCAGCTGAGATTCCAAGAAAGGTAATTCCTCCATCAACCCCTGTCTTTACAGGTTTAAAGGTAGTTATCAATACTGGTTTTTTCTTAGAAAGCCTTCCAATCTCTGAAGAGAGTGTGTCTGAAAAAGCAGCACTAACAGCTGCAAGTGCAGCTACTGCAAAGGCTGTGCTGTTAAGTAGATTAAAATAATTAAAAATCACCCCAATTATAAAAAACACAATGCTTGCTAAACAGTTTCCTAAAACATTTTTATAGTTTCTTTTTCCATGTTTCTTGTTTAAAAAAAGTGTAATTCCTTCTGCAATTGCAAAGAACAAGATAACAAAGATGACTGCATACAAGTCTATAAAATATAAAAAAAAGCTAAACACTATGTAGATGATAGCCACAGTAAATAGGTCATAACCTCTAGTAATGTTTAGAAACAAACCAATTAAGATAAAGATTAAAAAATATAAAAAAAACATAAGTTGATCAGATTACTGTAGCTTTTGCAACTAAAACTTTATTTACATAACCTAACTTTACTAGTTTTTTTTTTAATTTCTCACTAAACTTTTGGTAAATGATGTTGTTCCAAGTTTCTTTTAGTGTTTTTTCTCTAACCTCAGTTTCAAAGAACTCTTTAATAATGTTTCTTGATTCTCTTCTAAGTTCTGTTGTAAATTTAGTTCCAGATATAAACAATACTTTTAATTTTAATTTTTGCTCATCTTTAGTAACAACATTGATTATGTTTTCAATTTTTGATTTTCCTCTTCTTGCCATTCTCTTGATGTTTGCACCTTTGGAGGTTAGGTCTGTAATTTTTGTTTCAGCTCTTCCACCAGTAACCTTAAAGATTTTAAAAGTTATTATAAATCCTGAGTCTTTGATGTTGTTTGTTATTTTCTCTAAAGATTTTTTTATATTTCTATCTATTAGGTTTTTACTTTCAAGAGCAACTGTCTTACAGATCTCTTTATTATCAAAAACAGAATCTGCTTCTACAGAATACCATTTCTTTTTTTTCCAATTGTCTACAACTCTTTTTTTAACTTTTGCCATCTATACTACACCATTTTTAATTATAATTACTTAACTAATAGCTTAGCTGTGCTATCAGAATATCTCCAGTTTTTAGGAATTTTTCCTTCTTTAATATAATATTTTTTTAATCTATTAATTTTAGAAACAGTTAATTGATATCCTCTTTTTCCAGAAGTATCTTTTTTGTTACTATCTTTATGTTTAATTAACTTTACTGCTTTTTTAATTAATGCTAACAAATCATCAGGCAACTTTTCAGTTTCCAGTTTTAGTTCCTTTTGGATTACACCAATTTTTTTACCAAGTTCTTTTTTTGTACTTAGCACTTTGCCTTTTTTAAGTTCAAGTCCAATTTTTGCTTTTGAAGTTCCTTTTTTTGTAAGTTCTTCAATTTTGCCATATATTTCGTCTTTGTTCATTTTTTCTTGTTTATCTACCATACTAATCATATTTTATAATTTTTTTAAAAAGAAATCCTTACTTTTTATTTTTTTTAAGGTACTATAATTTTTTTATTTAAAATATAGTTTATATAATATATTAATAAGCTACGATTTATTTATATATATTGTTGTTTTAGATTTCTAAGTAAATTTAAAGATACCTTCCTCTTTTTTCTATAATTTCTATTTTTTTAATTATTTCTTTTTTGTTTGTTTCTTTAGAGTACCCTTCAAGTATTTGCTCCCAAAAGCTTTCTGTCTTTTTTTGACTTAGAAGAGTTTTTTTAAAAACCAAAAGATCAGTTGCTTTATCTTCTATCTTGGAAGAAACACTTCCAAGTCCAAAATCTATAAAAAATATTTTGTTGTTATTGATTATTATGTTTATAAGGTTAAGGTCCCCATGTATAATTCCATGATCATGCAACTTTGAAATCTCTTTTCCAATCTCTATCAATTTCTTTTTATGTGTGTTTTCATTTTGGAGATAGCTCATAATTATTTTATCTTCTCCCACATAATAGACTGTTGTGCAATTGATATTATATTTTTTAATTTTTTTTAAAAGATTTGCTTCTTCTTTATTTCTTTTTTTAATGATCTTTTTATCTAATGTCTTATGTCTGTATTTTTTTGAGAGTCTTTGTTTAATAATTACATCTTTATTAAATATTTTTGTTTTGTATATTTTTGCTTCAGCACCATATGCTATAAGTTTCATAAAAAATCAGCTTTTGCAAACACTAATGGCATTAAGTTCATTTTTTATATCTTGAAATTCTGTAGTTGATCTTAACTTCTCAATATACTTGTCCCAATATATTTTTTCAAAGTGTTTATTATTTTCTTCCTTTGTAAACAAGTTTAGAACATTTTTTTGTTTAGTTACAATTAAATTAATTTTAAGATATAGTTTATTAGAGATGCAGTTTCTGTCATTAAGAATTGTTAAGTTTATGCTGTCTGTAATCTCCTTAGCATCATTTGCTAAAATTACATAATTGATAATTGGAGTTGTGTATTCCTTTGTCTTAAGCTCATTAAGTTCTGCAATATAGTCTAGGTGGTTGGTTGGGACTAATACCTCTCCAGTAACCCCATACTTTTTATTTATTTTTTCTAACTTGTTAAGGTCTGTGCTTTTTACCTGCATTAAAAATAAGTACACTATTATTACAAGAATTATTATAAATATTATTTCTCCTAAAAAGGAAGTTTTTCTTCTTTCTAACATATCTTGTCTTATTTTTAATATTATATAATATATACACTTACAAAGCTTTTTTAATATTTAGTTTTATGCTTTCTTGCTCAATAGTGTGATTTTCAAGTTTTTCTGTAACATTAATTGTTTTAGCTTTAGTAACTGCTCTAAGATCTTCTAAAAACTTAGAATAATCTTTTGTGCTTTCAATCTCTATAACCTCTAATTCTGTTTTAAGTGAAATGTTCTCTGTTGACTTGTAGGTTCTAATCATGGAGATAATTTTTAAGATCTCTTCATATGTTTCTTTTGTGTTTTTTTCACACTCATTAGAAGTAACTTCTTTTGGCCACTCACAAACATGTATTGATTCTTTCTTTTCAATATCTTTAAAATAGTAACTATATAGCTCCTCAGTTGCAAATGGAAGATAAACAGAGTACATCTTTAACACAGCATTAAAGGCATGATACAAGGTATATTGTGCAGACAGTCTTTCTTTAGCTCCTCTAGTCTCTGGATTATATAATCTGTTCTTTACAATCTCTAAATAATTGTCACAAAGTTCTTTCCAAAAGAAAAGATTAATCTCTTGAAGTGCTTTTGAAAAATCAAAATTATTTAGGTTATTATCTGCATTTTTAATTGTTTGATTTAATTTATTTAATAAACAGTTATCAAGTTCTTCTAGCTTTTCAATTTTTGTTTCTGGATTAAAGTCAATCAAGTGCATTAAAGTAAATTTAACAGAATTAAATAATTTTATGATTGTCTTTTGTCCAGTCAAGATTTCTTTTTCTGGATAGATTAAGTCTTGTCCAAGTTTACAGCTAGCAGACATATACCTAATAGCATCTGCTCCAAATTTCTCAATAGCAGTTTCAGGATCAACACCATTACCTTTTGATTTTGACATCTTCTTTCCATCAGTTCCTAAGATCCAACCGTTGATCATTGCTTTTTTCCAAGGTATTAGATCATAATGGAATTTTGATTTAACAATTGTATTAAATAACCAAAAGGAGATTATGTCGTGTCCTTGTGGTCTTAAGTCCATAGGTTTGTTTTTTATTAGTTGATAGGTCTTACTGTCTTTTATAAGACTTTTAACAATTGTGGGAGTAAGAGCGCTTGTTGCCCAGGTAGTCATAACATCCTTTTCTGCAAAAAACTCTGTGTGTCCGCATTTTGGGCATCTTTCAATTGGTGGTTTTGTAGTTTCTGGATCAACTGGTAAAGAGTCTTTGTTAGCAACAACTATTTCTTCACAGTTTTTACAATACCAGATTGGAAAGGTTATTCCTAACTTTATTTGTCTTGAGATACACCAATCCCAGCTAAGTCCATTTACCCAATTGTTATATCTTGTTTTATAAAATTTAGGAAGCCATTCAAATTCATTTCCCCAGTCTATCATTTCTTTTTTAATGTCTAGGTATTTGATAAACCATTGTTTGGAGTTAATAAATTCAATTGGAGTTGAACATCTTTCATGTGTGTTTACCATGTGCTTGATTGGGGTTTGGGTTGTTAGAAGATTATTGTTTTTAAGGTCTTGGATTATTTTTTGTCTAGCTTCTGTTATTTTTAGGTCTTTATATTCTTTTGTTATTTCACTCATAAATCCACTTTTAGTAATTGCTTGCTTGATTGGAAGATTATACTTTTTTTGCCATTCCATGTCTGTTTGGTCTCCAAAAGTACAGCACATAACTAACCCTGTGCCTTTGTTAGGGTCTGCTTTTTCGTCTTCTAAGATTGGAACTTCAAAATCAAATAATGGAACTTTTGCTTTTTTTCCTAAGAATTTTTTATACCTTTCGTCATTAGGGTTGTAGAAAATAGCAACACAAGCAGGTAGAAGTTCTGGTCTAGTTGTTGCAACAATTAGGTCTTGGTCATCTATTTTAAAAATTATGTTATTAAAAGTAGAAGATATCTCTTCATCAACCAAGTCAACTTGTGCAATTGCTGTTTGGCAAGTGGTACACCACATGGTTGGTGCTTCTTTTCTATAGGTTTTTTCTTTTTCTAAAAGATCAATAAATGAGAGTTGTGATATTTTTCTTGAGTTGTCATCTATGGTGTCATAAACAAGTGTCCAGTCAACACTGATTCCTAATCTTTTAAATTTATATAAATAGTCTTCTCTAAGTTCTATGTCTAAGGTCTTATAACAAAGCTCTAAGAAATCTTCTCTAGTCATCAATTGTGATTTTACACCTTTTATTTTTTCTATTAATTTTTGGGTTGGAAGACCATTGTCATCTGTGCCTAAAGGTAGTAGGACATTAAAGCCTTTTAGTCTTTTATATCTTGCAATAAAGTCCATTTGAGCTCCACCAAAGGCATGCCCCATATGTAATTTTCCAGAGATTGTTGGAGGTGGAGAGTCAATTGTAAAGATTGGTTTTTCTAAGTTGTCTCTATCAAAGGCATAAAGATTTTTAGTTGACCAAACCTCTAGCCATTTTTTTTCAATTTCTTGTGTGTTGTATTTTTTCGGTAATTGTGAAATATCTAAATCCATTGTTAATCACTCTCTAATATTATATATAATAATTACTACAAAGATATTATAAATATTATATATTAAAAAAAGTTGAAGAGTTTCAAATTAGAAATTAAAGGTGTTGTTTTTTTGGGAGCAGAGGGGTTGTGTTTTTCTAAATTTAGATTATAGTTTTTTTATGATTTTCAATATCCACAATATCTTTTTTTGGGTAAGTTAAATATTTTTTTTCAACTATACTTCTTCACAAGGTCAAAGATCTTATTTTGTATCTTAATAGAAAACTCAATTTCTTTAATTTTTTTAGAAACTTGTTCCATTTTGGATTTAGCAGTTGTTTGTTTAAACTTTTGTTTCTTTTTACTATACTCTCCAATGTTTGTGTCTCTATAAACAATTGAGTTATTAACTGTTTCTTTAAGTTTACGTCTATAATCTGGATCTACAAGAAAGGTATTAAACAAATGTTGATATTCAGGGTCCATTAGAATTTGGTCTGTTAGTTTAGAGTCAAGAACATCTTTTTTATAATCTTTGTCTATCATTTTCTTAATTTTATGTTGCCAATATTTCTTTTTAAAAACCATGTTTGTAGCAATATTCTTATAATAGTTTTCTGCATTGTTCTTTGTTCTTTTCCAATACTGCTCTTCTTTTTTAAGATCTAAAAGACTTTCACTTAATTCATTTTGTTTTTTTTTAATCTCTGTAAGTTTAGGGTAAACTATTTTTCTATTCTCTACCTGTAAGACTTTTGTTTTAAAATAATAAATTAAATATTTTTTATCCTCTTCACTTAAAGTAACAGAATAATATTTTTCTAATTGTTCGATTTTGTTAATTGTTTGTTTCATAGTTAATCACTATTTGTTTATCTTAATACAATATACAACCAAATATATTTTTAAATACTAATTTTTTTACAAAATCCAAGGTATTAATAAATATTTTGCATTATTTAATATTTATACACAATTATTAAAATAAAAAATGAGGTAATTTTTATGATTCCAGGAATGGGTGGACTTGATCCAAGAAGAATAAATTCTATGATGAAACAGATGGGTATTGAAAACAAAGAGCTATCTGCAAAAAGAGTAATCATTGAACTAGAAGGAGATTCTAAAATAGTAATTAATAACCCATCAGTAACTGAAATTTCAATGCAAGGTCAAAAAACATACCAAGTAGCAGGAGAAATATCAGAAGAGAAACAATTAAAAATTCCAGAGGATGATGTAAATTTAGTTTCTACAACTGCAAAAGTGTCTTATGAAAAAGCAAAATTGACTTTAGAAAAAACAAAAGGAGATATTGCGCAGGCAATCTCAGAATTGGAAGAGAAATAATTTATTTTATTTTTCCTCTAATTGCACAAACATCAATTCATCTCTAATTGCAAAGGCATTAACAATCAAATCAAAATTACTTTTATTCTCGTCTTCTGGCCATAAAAGATGTGCAGTTGCGTATCTTTCTTTAAAAGTATAATCTATGTTATTTAGAGTTACTTTCAAAAGATCAAATTCTGCAAGTCTAGTCACATTTGTAATCTCTACTTCTTTAGTTTCTAATTTTTGAGAGATTGCTTCTAGATTTAAATCACCAGTATTAAATATAAGGTTGATTTGTTGTTTTGGCATATTAATAATTAAAGGGGTGCCTTCTATTTTTTCTGAAAGCTTTTGTTTAGTTTCCAGATACTGTATAAGATCATAACCCTCATTAAAGCTAACAATCAATTTACTTTCATTTTCATCAATCTGTGTGTCTTTAATGATTGTGCCATTTTCATCTTTAAGTGCTTGTAAATCTATTTTTAAACTTTCAAAGTTTTGATCTTCTAAAAGCTTATACTCTAAATTGTCTATAAATTTTATAGTAATCTCTAGATTTTCATCAACAAACAACTCTTCAATTTCTGAAAGGCTAATGTTATTATCAATATTTGTTTTTGAAACAACTGTGTAAGAATCTAACCAATCACTTAAATCAGAATTAATTTCTCCAAAAACCATCTGTGGGCTACTAGAAAGATTTTGTGATTCTAGGATTAAAAATTGTGTTGGAGTTTCTCCTCTAAAGACAATCTGGATCTGTGCTAAGATTTGATCTTTTTTAAGTGTCTCAATTCCCAAGATTGCTTCCATTTTCTCAATAGTCATTTGATAATCTTTGGTTTTGTTATCATCGCCTACAAGATCAATTGTTTTTTTAGGTAAAGACACTAAACCCATTTGGTAGATTTCAGGTTCTTTTATAAAATTAAAATCATTAATCTTATTTACAATTTCTTCCTTTTTATTACCATTAATTATTATTTTTACAATTGCAACAATATTTCCATTAACATCTTTATTGAAGTTCACTGTTGGACTTTTAACTCCATCAATCTCATAAAATTTACCTTTAACTTCTTCAACATCATAAATGTCGGTGTTACCTGCAACAATTATCTGTGGATATATTTCTAAAACATTTGAATCAATTTGTCCTAGGTAAACTTCTAATGGTAAATTAAAATCTGTGTCAACTGGTTTGTTATCATCAACAACTGGAGTGTCACTATCAGGTCTTCCCCCTAGTGCAAAGCCAAATATAGAACCAATAAATAGAATAACAACAATTATAGAAACAACTGCTTCTGTAGATATTTTTTTCATAATTTAAATCACTTTTAATTTTTATATGTTTTTTATTTTTAAATATGTATATATATTATTGTTCACTTCTTTTTAAAAGTTTTATGTATCTGATAATTATGTATGTCTTTTCAAATTTCAAAATATAAATTTAAATCAAGAGGTGTTTTAGCACCAATCTTAGATTATTCAACTTTACCTTTTAGATTACTTTGTAAAGATTATGGTGCTTCTTTAACATTTACAGAGATGGTGCACATTAAACAAGTTGTTCCTTTTGAAAAAGATTTAAGTAAGATTAGTTCATTAGATTCTTGTAAAGATGACAAGGTTACTGCTGTTCAATTAGTTGGAGATTTTACAGATAGAAAATTAACTTTAAAAGCAATTGAGGTAATAGATTCTCTAAAAGACTTTGATATTATAAATTTAAATTTAGGTTGTCCCTCAGGAAAGATTATTGCAGGAAACTCAGGCTCTTGTTTGATAAAGGATCTTTCTAAAGTCTTACCTGTAATAAAAGAAATAAAATCTGTTTCTAATAAACCAGTAACTGTAAAGACAAGGCTTGGTTTTTATGAAAATGAAATTAATATTATTTCTAAAAAACTAATATCAACTGGAATTGATGGACTAGTGGTTCATGCAAGAAGAGCTGTTGACAATTACTCTGTAAAAGCAGAGGTTTCTTTTTTAAAGAAACTAAATAAGGAGATTTCAATTCCTTTTATCTATAATGGAGATGTGTCAAAAAACAATCTAAACTTATTTGATGACTTTTCAGCAATCATGGTTGCTCGTGAGGCTTTAGGCAATCCTTACATCTTTACCCAGATTGATGATTATGATCTGCAGAAAGAAATTGAAGAGTATGATCTTGAAAAAAGAAAAAAAGCTTTTCTAGATTTTTTAAAAATATACAAAAAACATAAAATTCCTTTTCCAAAATTTAAATTAATAGTTGTTTCTTTTTTAAAGGATTTTCCAAAAGCTAGTCAACTAAGAGATGTTGTTTCTAAATCTAAAAATGAGATTGAATTAATTTCTGTAATTAAAGAAGAATTGTATTTATAAGTTATAAGAAGAATTATATTTACAAGTTGTAAGAAGAGTTATATTTACAAGTTATAAGAAGAATTTTATTTATAATTTATAAGAAGAGTTGTATTTATAATTTATAAGAAGAATTATATTTACAATTTGTAAGAAGAATTGTATTTATAAGTTAAAGAAGAATCAGATAGACAAGAATAGAAATTAGTAAAATCCACAAAATTGATTTATAATTTTTTCTAAGCTGATCAAAAAGCCAAACAATACCTTTGCCAATACTATTAAAGATAATAAATATGTAGTTTGCAACTTTTTTTGGACTCTTAATATCTTCAAGCATTTCATAAAAAAGTTCCTTTTGAGTTAGTTCTTTTTCTTTTATTTTCTCAAAGTCATTAACTTCCCCAGTAATTGCATCTAGTTTTATTTTAGTTTTTAGAATCTTTAATTTCCAATTAGGAACAATTATTTCTTCAACACCACTTAAGAATACTTCTTCAATTTTCACATTATATTTTTGAGCTAAATAATTAGTAATTGTTTTTTCTGCTTCTTTTTGGGAAATTATTGACTTTTTTAAAACTATTTGGGTTTTGTCTGTTTTTGGAATATGCAATTCTGCCATTATCCTTGGTTTTTCAACAGCAAAAAGTAAAACTACCTTTTCATTTATTTTGTTGCTTATGCTGTTAATTGCAATTTGACCGGTAATCTGTTCAAATTTACCATTATAATTAGAAAGAATATCGTAGTAACAAACCCAATAAGGTGTGAGAGTTAGATATAAACTTTTTGGGCTTATATCTAATTTGTAACCTTTTTTTTTGAGATTGGTTTTAATTATCTCTATAACTTGTTTAGGCTCCAGTTTAACTGGAAACCTTTTTTTATCTATTTGCATCTTAGATGTCAAATTTATTTTATTTTTTTAATAATTTTTACTTTACTAGGAACAATTAGTAGTTTAGTTTTTGACATCATTGCGATATCTCCACCTTTATCAGTAATATACATCTTTAATTGTCCAACAAATTGCTTTGCTCTTTGTGGATTTCTTTTTGAGATCCCTTCAATATCAAGAATAATTAGATTTCTATCTCTTAGTTCTTTAATAACAGCATCAACTTCTACATTTGATTGTAGACTAATTGGCTTAACATAAAAGTCAACATCTTCTATTTCTTCCTCAACATCCATATTGTTAATGAATTCATCTAGATCCACTTCTTCTTTTTTTGTAAACATTTTGTCAAATAAGGCCATTTCTCCCCACCTCGAAGTTTTGATTATTTATAGCTAAATAACTTATAATATTAATGCACCAAAATATTTAAATATAAAATGTATTTTGAGTTTTTAAAATTTTAAAAAAACTTCTCTGTTTTTATGTTTTTTTGTACTTAATTTTGTAATAATTAAATATAAAGTAAGGTAATTTATATGGAAGATATAGTATTAATTCATTATAATGAAATTGCAATTAAGGGAAAGAATAGAAATTTTTTTGAACAGAAATTAATTAACCATATTAAAAGAGTTTTAAAAGAGGATCTACTTTTAATAAAAAAAAGATATGGCTTATTTTATTGTAAATTTAAGAAAGGCTCTAAAGATAGAGTGTGTAAGTTATTAAAGATGGTTCCTGGAATTGCACATTTCTCATTTGCTATCATATCAGATTTAGATCTAGAGAAAATAAAAAAAGATTCTTTAGAATTTTTAAAAGAAAAAGATTTTCTAACATTTAAAGTTTTATGTAAAAGAAGTTATAAAAAATTTAAATATAAATCAATGGAAGTAAATATGCTTATTGGAGAGTATATTTTAAATAATTTAAAAAGGAAGGTAGATATTAAAAACCCAGATTTAAATTTATATATTGAAATTGGAGAAAAGGAAGTTTTCATATTTTCAAAAAAAATAAAAGGACTTGGAGGTTTACCAGTTGGAAGTTCATCAAAAATAATTTGTTCTCTTTCTGGAGGAATTGATTCTCCTGTTTCTGCATTTAAGATGATCAAAAGAGGGTGTGATGTAGTCTATGTTCATCTCTATAATAATACACTTGTAAAAAGAGAAGTTCTTTCTAAAATAAGAAACATTGTAGAAAAATTAAACAACTATCAATTAAATTCCAAATTATATGTTGTTCCTTTTTCAGAAATTCAGAAAGAAATAATTGCAAACATTAGTTCTGAATATAGGATGATAATTTATAGAAGATTTATGTTTAGAGTAATTAATGCCATATCAGTTATTGAAAATTGTAAAGGAGTAGTAACTGGGGATTCTATGGGGCAGGTTGCCTCTCAAACCTTAGAAAATATATTTTCAATTTATGATGTGAGCACCATCCCTATATTGACACCACTTATTGGGAGTGATAAGCAGGAGATTATAGTTGTTGCAAAAGAGATAGGTACTTATGAGATTTCAATAATTCCTTACCCTGATTGTTGTTCATTTATGTTATCTTTACATCCTCAGACCAAATCTAATTTAGATGAAATTAAAAAGTTAGAAGAAAGTATTTTAAAAAAAGAATTACTAATAGAAAATGCAATTAGTAAGGCAGATGTTTTTGAATTTAAAATTTAATTTCTTTTAAATTTTTTTTCTTTTTCTTTTTTAATCTCAACCTTTAAAAATATTTTGCTTGTCTAATAGTAGATATATATTATATTTAAAGAGAAGAAACTTATGACAGAAAATAAAGCTAAACATACTTTTAATAACAAAAAAGCAATTTCCCCATTAATTGCAACCATCCTTTTGGTTGTTGTTGCAGTAGCATTAATTGCCATAGTCTTAACTTGGGGAAAGACCTTTACAAGAGAGTCTTTGGATAAGACAACTGATTTTGCAGATCTAAAACCCTCAGACTCAGCTTTCTTTTTAACCATAGAGCCTGGAATCAATGGTAGGCTCTTTGCAAAGTTCAACCCGCCAGTAAACACCATTGAACAAATAACAATTGTTGGTTATTCTTTATTAGACATTCCAAGAGTTCCCTTAGAACCACCAGTAACCATAAAAGCACAGAGTCGGTTACCACTAGACTTAGGAATAGTCCAATCCCCTTTTGATCTAGTTTTATATTTAGATGATGACACCATAATAACAAAAACAGGTGTAAAAACAATCAACAGACAACCAAGCAAATGTCCAGAAGGTTTCATCCTAGTTCCAGGTAACTTCTTATATGGAACCACAAACGGAAACAGTATGGGTTTTTGTGTTGCCAAATATGAAATGAAAGCAGACAAAGATGGAGATGGTATAGGAGACCTGGTTTCAGACTACCCAGCAATGACTTCCACTTATAATACCTGGTATTTCTCAGAAGACTCAAACATCACTTTAGTCTCAACTCCTGAAGGGTCTCCAATAGCAAACATTATACAAACAGAAGCAATTACAGCATGTGAATCTATAGGTGGTCATCTAATCACCAACAATGAATGGATGACCCTTGCAAGAAACATAGAACTTGTTCCTTCTAATTGGTCAGGAGGAGTTGTTGGAGACGGTTATTTGCCAAGAGGCAACTCCTCCTCTTCAAGTGCTATGGATGGTTTTAATGAATTATCAGGTTGGACTAAACGTACCCTTACCTTAACAAATGGAGAAGTTATTTGGGATTTAGTTGGGAATGTTTGGGAGTGGACAAATGATAGTATTTTGCGAAAAGATCAACCAGATGGTTTCAATGATGTAGATGATAGTAGTTACATAGGTGATGAATGGTTTGATTATTCAAAAGGTGGGGGTATTGGGAGATATATAACTTCAGATAATTTAGGTGATACTACTTTAGAATATAAAGATTTATTTTTATTAACAAGTAATAAATATAATGCGAATAATAATGGTGTTGGAAGAATATATACAAATAGTAATAGTACTTCAACACCTCTTCGAGTGTTTTTGCGGGGCGGGTCGTGGAACTATGGCTCTGACTCTGG
>JALNXN010000036.1 GCA_023230325.1 archaeon
CACCTGTTATGGAAATTAATCATAGTTGTAACAACCAAAATTTAAGTTTGCGTTTATTAAATTTAGATGATATTAATGATGGGTTTTTTATTACACGTTTTAAAGAAACCAAATTACTTGATTTTAATCATATAGTTTTTTCTCCTGACAGTAGCAGGTTGGCTATTGAGGCACAGATTGAATCTGTTGATTATGATACAAAAAATGAATATTGGACTTTGTTTATTTTTGATTTAGAAAAAGGTGAAATTGTTAAGCAGAATAATAGATTGTCTAAAAATAGACATGAATATGTTTATTGGGCAGATAATGAAAATGTAATTTATTGGTAAAGTTTATGAAAAAAATATTAACTATATTTATTATTTGCATAATAGTTTTGATAGGTTCTATTTATGCGATAAATATCAATATTAATAGAATTGGTAATAATTTATGTGATATGGATAATACCCACAAGCAAGCTGCCTTAGTTCTTGGCGCTAAAGTTTGGAATAATGGAAGTTTGAGTGATATTTTTAAAGATAGAGTCAAAACAGCCATTGAGTTATATAACAAAGGTAAGGTGGATAAAATTTTAGTTAGTGGGGATCATGGGCAAGTGGAGTATGATGAGGTAAATACTGCTAAAGAATATTTGTTGGAAAATAATATAAAACCAGAAGATATTTTTTTAGATCACGCAGGATTTGATACCTACGATAGTCTTTATAGAGCTAAAGAAATATTTCAAGCCGATTCACTGATTGTTGTAACACAAGATTTCCATCTGCCAAGAGCTTTATATATAGCTGATAAATTAGAAATAGATAGTTGTGGAGTCAGCGCTGATTTGCAAAGATACTATGGTGAGGATACTAGAAACAGGAGAGAGGTCTTAGCTAAAGTTAAAGCTTGGTTAAATATTACTTTTAATTCAAAACCAAAATATTTAGGTGATGTAATTCCTTTATCTGGAAGCGGTTTAGATACTTGGGATTAAATTTTTATGAAAAAACTTTTTTACATTTTTATTTTTACTATAATTGTTACTACAGTATTAAATATATTACCTGGTGGATTAGATAATATTATGTTTGGCTATCTACCAGTTATTTTTATTATGCTTTTATTACCTTTTTTGACAGGTATTTTATTGATTTTAGTCCAAGACAAAAATAGAAGCTATGAGTTTTTACCAATTTTATTAATCGGGACTTTAGTTAATAATATAGCAGTTGTAGTAATTAACTATTTATTAACATATTCAAATCATGGATATTTGCCCAAGCCATCTTTCAGTTTTGAAGCTTTGTTGGGTATATTTTTCCCTTTTATTGTTTTAAGTTTGGCGGGTGGTCTAATTGGATTAGTTATCAGGGGCACATCAGAGCAATTTAAAAAATATCCAAATTCAAAGATAGTTCTAGCTTTTAAAAAAATATTTGGAGGAATATTTTTAGGTGCTGGATCTTTGGGAATATTGACATCCACAGTTATATTTTTATATTTATTTTTCAACCCCTCAAGCCATTGGCTTAGATACATAATGGCTGATTTTAGAATTATAGATGTTATTGGATTTTGGGGTTATTATCCAATGCTCATTTCTATCTTTTGTATTTTGGCGATACCATTAATATTTATTATTAATTTAGGAATAATTTCATTGTTTCCTAGCAAGAAATATTTAAACAAGAAAATATCATTGCGTTTGCTTATCTATCTTGGTATTTTTTTAATTATTTTTCTTTTATCATTTATTTATTTGAATTCTGGGTTTAAAGTAAAAGAAGCAGATATGAAGGCCAACATTCAGGAGAGTCATATTGATATTAAAGATTTTAAAAACATCTATATATCACCTTATGTTGAATTTGATGACATAATAATTAAGCAAGGTGATGATTTTGACATTTTAATTAAAGGTAGTGAGTATGATCAGATCGGATTAGACTTTGAAAAAGTTGATAATACTTTAAATATTAAAAGATCGAGCTTTGAAACATTTTTTAATACTGATACTTGGATCGTAGAGAACAGAAATATTTTGTTTCGAGCAGGAACCAAGCACCTAGTGATAGAAATAACCATGCCAGATGTTGAAAAAATAAAAAATGAAGGTGCTAATGTTAAATTGGGAAGTTTAGAAGTTGATAATTTAGAAATAAAATTGACTCATAGGTTTAATAATATAAAGGGTAATGTTAAGGTTATAGATACATTGAAATTAGATGCTAATGGTGGTATCATTAATTTAACAGGTTCGGCTAAGAATTTGATAATAGATTCAGGTGATTGCTGGGTTGAAATGGATAAATTTATAGCAGAGGAGGCGGTAATTAATGCGACAAACACAAGTAGATTAAATGTATACATTACTGGTAATATGGAAGTTGTGTCAGGGGAAAATTCTGGTATTGTAAATTATTATGATGAGTTATAGAGATTAAAAATATACTTATGAAAAAAATAATTTTTATAAACATTTCTATCAATGCAATAATTGGAATAATATTTATTGGTATAAATATTTGGGCATTACAAAAAAGTTTAGAAGAAAGTTTTATAGCATTTTCTATTATTTTTTCTTTGTTGTTTGTTATAATAAATGCTCTATTTTTTTATGTTTTTACGAATAATAACACTAAGATTAATTAGAGATTAAAAAATTTATTAATATAACTTTATGCCAATACCAACATCACTAATATTTTTAATCTTGGGGACAATTGGGTTGATCATCTATTTTACCCAAAAGAAAAAACAAAATAAATTTAATAAAATCTATTTGATTTTAGGAGTAGTACTGATTTTAGTAGGTATAATCCCTGGAATACTTTTATCTTTGCAAAATAATGATTTTATCGATGAAGATGCTTGTGAAAAGTTAAATGAAGTTGAGTGCTTGGAACATCAAGACACTTGCTCTCTTTGTGGTGAAACGGTAGTCTCAAATTATTTAAGTTGTCATTCAAAACAATTTTGTGTTAACGCTTCAACCCAAGTAACAGATAAAATAAATATAGCCTACAACCCAACACCAAGAGAGCAAGCCATAGAAAGATATTTATTAATACAAAAACATTTTAGCTGGAAAAATCGAGATGATAGCTATAATTTTTGTACAATTAAAAATTTAAAACCTGACCAAGAATTATTCCCATTATATATTTGGGCCTATTGCGGAGAATATGTGATTGAAAATAATAAGTTAGTTACAGTCAGTGGTTCATCTGGTCCAGTTAAAATAGATTATCCAAATGAGTTGTCATATTATGATATAAATAAATTTTCATATGAAGCTCCAGGTGATGGAGCTGATTATACCAAAGATATTAAGAAAATATTTCCCGAGGATGTTCAACAGAAAATATTTGATCATGACGTAGACGAATTAATTGTAAAAGCAGAAGATTATGCATTTACAAATATTACTAACTGGAATTTAATAAAACAAGCTATTGCCGAATGTGAAATAGAATCAGTTATGCAAACACATGCTTTGGAAGTTACAGCGACATTTAAAAACGGAGAAGAAATCACTGCTAGAGAACCTAAAATAGATGATATTTTTGATATTGTAGATCAGTATAAAGATAAGTGTGGA
>JALNXN010000014.1 GCA_023230325.1 archaeon
GTTAGACATTTACAAAACCATGCAAATTTATATGAATTAGAACATAAAAAAAATTTATCAACAAAAGCTTGCGTAACTGTTTTGTCAAATATTCTAAACTCAAATAAGATGGTTCCCTTTTTTACTCAATTTATAGTTGCAGGATCTGATGGTGACCTTTTCTCTATGGACATGGCTGGTGGACTTAATAAAGAGGAACAGTTTGCATTTTCAGGTTCAGGTTCAGAACTTGCTTTAAGTGTTCTTGATAGTGACTATAAAAAAACACTAAACATAAAAGAAGCAATAACAATTGCAAAAAAAGCAATTACTGCTGCTAAAAAAAGAGATATTTATACAGGTGGAAACGGTATAAAGCTTGTAATTATTAAAAAAAATGGTTCTGTTGAAGAACTACCTATTGAAAAATATAATTAGAATTCTATTTAATTATTCTTATGTACTATATTTATTTAAATTTTAAATTTAATATTATTGGTAACTATTTATAAATGTGAAAAATTATGGATCTATTTGAAGATATAAAAAAACAAATCAGTACAATCTTAACTGAAAAAAAAGTAAATTTTACAAAAATTGAAGCAGAGGGTTCTGAGATTGCGGTTTACACAACAAACCCAATTGAATTCTTTGAAAATAAAAGTATTGTGGGCCATCTTGCAGAAACCTTTAAAAAAAGAATAAATGTAAGAACTGAAAAGTCTGCCTTAATGGACCCAGCTGAGGCAAATGAAATTTTAAAAAAAATAATTCCAAAGGATGCTGGTGTAAAAAGCATTTTCTTTGATGCTGTTTTTTCGGAAGTTGTTATTGAAGCTGATAAACCTGGTGTTGTTATTGGGAAGTTAGGAGATGTTTCAAAATCAATTATTAGAGATACAAAATGGATTCCTAAGATCTTAAGAGCACCAACAGAAAATTCTGAAATTCTTAAAAAAGTAAGAGGTTATGTTTTAAAAAACAGCCTTGAAAGAAAGCAATTTTTAAAAGATGTTGCTCAAAAGATATATTCTCCACCAGTAAGTAATAAAGATTGGGTAAGAGTAACTGCACTTGGTGGATTTAGAGAAGTTGGAAGAAGCTCTATTCTTTTAGAGACTCCTGACACTAAGATCCTTTTAGATTGTGGAATTAATGCTGCTGACAAAAATGAAGAGACACCTTTTTTAGGAGTTTTAAGATTTCCTTTAGATGAACTTGATGCTGTAGTAATAACTCATGCTCACATTGATCATGTTGGCTTTTTACCTTACCTTTTTAAGGCAGGGTATAGAGGTCCAGTTTATTGTACTGAACCAACAAGAGACTTAATGGCATTATTACTTTTTGATGCAATAACAGTTGCTGAAAAGAGCAACAGAGAACCTCTTTATGGAGATGAGGATGTTAAAGAAACAATTAAACATTGTATTATTAAAAACTTTAGAGAAGTAACAGACATTGCCCCTGGTATTAGGTTAACTTTCCATGGGACCTCACACATCTTAGGTTCTGCATCTTTACATCTACATATCGGTGAAGGTAAACAAAATTTAGTTTACTCAGGAGACATCAAGTATGGTTTTACTAGACTATTTAATACCATGGATATCAATTACCCAAGAGTAGAGACATTAATCTTAGAAAGCACATATGGTGGAAAACCACAAATGCCATCTAGAACAAAATCAGAAGATGACTTAATTGAAATTATAAACCAAACTGTGGAAAAAGGTGGAATAACATTGATCCCAGTTTTCTCTGTTGGAAGAGCTCAAGAGGTTATGATCGTTTTAGAAGAATATTATAGAAGAGGAAAACTAAAAACAGATAAGGTCTTTATTGATGGGATGACAAGAGAAGCTTCTGCAATCCACACTGTCTATCCAGAATATTTAAAACAGAATATAAAAACAAGAATTTTACAAAATAATTCTCCTTTCCAATCAAAGATCTTTTTAACAGTTGACTTTGAAGAAAATTCAAGAGAGAATGTAATAAACACCCCTGGGTCAATCATTCTTGCATCTTCAGGAATGCTTACAGGTGGACCTTCTTTAGGTTACTTTAACCTACTTGCAGACAACCCAAATAACACCATGCTCTTTGTTGGTTACCAAGCTAAAAACAGCTTAGGTTATAAAGTTCAAAGGGGCTTAAAGTCAATGCCAATAACTGAGAATAATGGAAAGACTAAGATGCTAAATATAAACATGAGATTAGAAACAGTTGATGCTTTTAGTGGGCATGCTTACAGGCAAGAGGTTTTAAACTTTTTAACACACCTTAACCCAAAACCAAAATTAATACTTGTAAATCACGGAGATTCTTGTCAAGAATTTTCAAAATTTGTAAACAAGAAATTCCACATTAACACAGTTGCAATCCAAAATTTAGAGAGTGTAAGATTAAGATAATCTATGAAAATATTAATAACAGGAATTCCTGGTTCAGGAAAGACTTTAATCTCTCAAGAGATTAAAAAGAAATATCCTAAACTAAGATTTTTCATAATCAATGATAAAGATTTTTCAATGTCTAAAAAGCTTGGGGTCTTTGATAAAGTTACAAAAGAGTATGTTGTTGATATTGTAAAACTAAACAAAGAAGCAAAATTTGCATTTAATAAAGACTCTAAAAACACAATCTTTGAAGGTCATCTATGGTGCGAACTTTCAAAAAAAACACTTTCAAAGTTTGATTATATTTTCTATTTAGATGTTTCTGAAAAACTTCTAAGAAAAAGATTAATTGAAAGAAAGTATGATGCTGTAAAGATTGAAGAAAACATAATGTGTTTAAACACAAATTACATTCCAAACATGTTATCAAAAATTAAAATACCTTTTCACACAATCTCTGCTGATAATAATCTAAAACTAAATTTAAATAAGATTAACAAATTTCTTAGACTTTAGGATAAAAAACATTTGTTTATAAATTATTTTGAACAATATTATATATGTTATCACAATTACAACATTATAAAAAACATAAAAGTTGAAAACTATGGTTGAAGTCTTATCCTCTGCAAAGATACAAAGTGTAAAAGAGATTAAAAAAAGAGCAAAGATCAAAGCTCAAAGAAAGTTACTTTTGAAATGGATAATGATCATTATAATTATTATAATTCTATTTTATTTAATTAATAACTTCATAATAAATAATAAATACAATTTTGTAGACAAAGATTCAGGAATTACCTTCTATTCCCAAGACTTCCCAGTTAGTGATTCTTTTAGCATAATTGGAAATGATAAAAATCTAATTCTTTCTTTTAATATCCATCCAGAAGACATTAATGGTCTGGGGTTATTTACAGACCAAATAGTTTATCTTCAATCAATTTTTAGTGCAAAGAAAATAAACACAATTTTAGTAATTAACATCATGGACTCTGAAAGAAAAACAATTAGTTGTCAATCTAATCTAGGAGATATTTATGTTAATGAAGAGTTAACAAAAGAAGAGTGTGATAATCTGTTACATTCTGATGTTACAGTCTTTGCAATTGATTATCCTGATGATGTTATAGAGGAATCAAAGGTTCAAGTAAGTGTTGCTGATAAATATATTTTTGTGTCTTCAAAGAGTAAAGAGGATCTAGACAAATCTATTCTTATGATTACTAACTATATGTTTAATAATTTAGTTGATATTCAAAAATCAATTGATGATGTGAAAAATAAAGTTAATGATCAAAATAAAATTGAATAACAATTGAAATTAGTTAAAAATTTAAAAAAAACAATTCACTTTTATAATAAAATATTAAATGTCAGAAGTGATCTGATCAACCTTTAACTCTTTATCCTCATCAAACAACAAGTCAACTTCTGTTACAGAAATCACTGGTTTTTTAAAAGCAATTGTTCCATCATCATAAACTAATCTAGGACATGCTGTATTAACATAACAATCAACCTTAATTCCTTCTAGATATTCTTGCTTAACATAATCTGAAACTAAGATATATGCTTTCTTTCCATTCTCTTCTAATTTCTTTTTAATATTTCTAGCAATTGCTAATCTTATTTGTCCTTGTTTCGTACTTACCAAAATTCCAAATTTATTTGCATGTTTACATATACCAATAGCAGCATACCTTTTTCTTAAAAAAGTATCTGTAATTTCAATTTTTTGAACAGATTTTGAAATTGGACTAATGACAATTACATCTTGCCCATTGTTTATAAATCCTAAGTTATTTGCATGAAAGACTCCATCTCCAATAAAGATAATTGGTTCTGTTTGATTAATTATAGTTGAAGCATCACAACCTAAGATCATATGTTTTTTAACTCTAAGACTTTCTTTACTTTCAACAACTATTATGTTTTCTTTTAATAATAGTTCTATAATTGTTTTTATATTTTCTAAATATTGTATAGTTGTAACTAAGTTAATCTTATTTAATTTTAATTTTTTAATTTCAGAAACTATAAAGTCTAGTTCAGTTTTACTTAATTCATAACTAATTGGAATATATATAGTTTCAATTACTGGAATATTCATCTTATAATGTCCAAAATGAACTAATAACTTACAACCTAAGTCCTTTGCAACTTTATCTTTAGAGTCACATGCCCCATAGCAAGGGTCTACAAACAATATTGGCTCATTTTCTTTAAACAACTCAAGTATAATTTCAGAGTATTGTTTTAGGCCTTCAGGGATCTGTATCCCTATTGGTTTTTCTATTATTTTTAATTTTTTAATTTCTTTAATTAATTGTTCTTTAATCATAAATATTATTCTTATAAATAAACTTTAAAACATGTATGTTACTATATAATTATATGGTTAAAATAAATCTAGATAAATCTAAGTTGTCTATCTACAAAAAGACAAGAAAAGAAGTATTAAGTTTAATTAAGCCCTCAACAAAGCAGCTATTAGTAGAAAAAAAATTTGTAGATTCAATTCTTAAAAAAATTGAAAAGATAAGAGGAAATCATCTTCTTGCAATCATTGCAGGATCATTTGGAAAAGGCACAAATCTAAAAGATTCAAAAGACTTTGATATCTTTGTTCTTTACCCTCCTCACTTCCCTAAAGAAGAGTTTGTTAATGAAGGTCTAGAGACTGCTCAGAAAGTCTTTAAAGGTCATTTTTGGGAAAAGGCATATTCTCAACACCCATATATTAGAGGTGTTATTGATGGGTATAAGGTAGAGGTGGTTCCTGCTTACAAGATTGAACCAGGAGATGAAATTATTTCTGCAGTTGACAGAACTGCCTTGCATCTTTTGTTTGTGGACAAAAACATAACCACTTATCAAAAAGATGAAGTAAGACTTTTAAAATATTTTCTAAAGCAAATAAATTGTTATGGTGCTGATTCTTCAATTTCAGGATTTTCAGGATATCTATGTGAATTGTTAATTCTTTATTATGGGGATTTTATTAATTTACTTTCGCATGTTTCAAGTTGGACTTCTCCAGTTAAGTTTACCTTGCTAAAAGAACAGCATGTTAATCTTTCTAGGTTTAATGATTCCTTAGTTGTTATTGACCCAGTTGACAATAACAGAAATGTTGCTTCAGTTGTAAGTGATAGACAACTAAGTATATTTATTGCAGCATCACGAGTATTTTTAGAAAATCCAAACACAGATTTATTCTTTAAAAAAATAAATAAACAAATGACTTACCATCAGTTGGTGGGAAGGCTTGAAACTTTTTCAATAATTACAATTGAATTTGATGTTAAGGACATGTTAAAGGAGATTGTTTGGTCAAAAGTTAAGAGGAACACAAAAAAACTATTAGCTCATTTGGAATTTTGTGATTTTGATGTTCTTAAATATGATATCTATCATAAAGAAGGGCAAGACAAATGTTATTTGATATTGATGCTTGATACTCTTGAACTTCCAAAACTAAAAAAAGTAATTGGCCCTCTTGTGTCTGATTTTAAAAACTCTCAGAATTATTTAGATAACACAAGAGCTGTCTTTGGGCCTTATGTTAAAGACAACAGATGGTATGCTGTAAGGCAAAGGGATAGGCGTGATGCAAAATCTATAATCTATGATTATGTAATTAAGAATTTTGATTTAGGTATAAAATTGTATGTTGGTGATGAAATTAAAGAACTCTATTTATCAAGAGAAAATCTAATTGATTTTTTTTCAGATTTCTTTTTATCAAAAGAGAAGTTTTTAATTTGAATTTCTTTTAACTTTTTTAATTTCAATTTTAAAAACATTTTAAAAATTTAAAATACATATCTCTATTTTATTTTTAGCAGAGGTGGCGGAGTGGCCAAACGCACCAGTTTCGAAAACTGGAGTCTACAGACTGCATGGGTTCAAATCCCATCCTCTGCGTTAATATTGTTTTAATAAAAATGTATGTTTCTTGAGTAACTTATTACTGCTCTATAAACCAAATTATATAATTGTTTATTTTTTAAGATCGTGTGTTTTAACTTGAAAACCATAATTTGTTATTTTTTCTTATTTTTTTCTGAAGTGTAATTTTTATAGGTCACTTAAATAGTTAAAGGTGTGCATTAATATACATTTTAAAAGGGCAATATATATAAACATGGTAGTTTATAATAATATTGGATTTGAGATGTACAAGGACTATGCTAGAAAATATGGAAGAAATAATTTCTAGTGAGCAGTTTCATCTAGGGGGTTGGTATATAGATATGACGATACCTTCAAAAATCGACAGTTGGGAGAATAAACTGAGACAGGTTTGATTGAACTATATATAGATTTGATTCTCCCATCTTGAACTATTTTTTTTAATTCTTTTATTTTTTCTGTAATTATTTATTCTAATTTTATATGTCTAAAATTTCTGTAAGCTTTATATATCTTTTTATTATATATTATATATCTAGTTTTACTTCTGCAGAGGTGGCGGAGTGGTCAAACGCGCCAGCCTTGAGAGCTGGAGTCCTTGGACTACATGGGTTCAAATCCCATCCTCTGCGCTTTTCTATTTTCCTTTTCTTTTTTTTAAAAACACAAACCTATATAAATTATTTTCTATTATATATTATAGTATTAAAAAATAAAAATAAAGATATTTATGAGTGTAGAACATTATAAGTCAGATGGAAAGGATTTCTTTGAAGCGCTAGATGAAGATAAATCTTTTTCTAATAATTCAAATTTAGTAAATAAAGATGTAGTTGATGATATAGAACAAAAGATAAAAGACTCTAAATTTAAAAAACCAAATAAAGATTTAAGTCAAAATCAAATATCAACAGAAGATTCAAAAAAAATAATTGCTCAGGCAAAAGAAACTTTAAAAAAGAAAGAAGAAGCTCTAAAAAAAGATTTAGAAAAAGACGTTGGAGTGGCTGAAAAAGAGAATGACCTATCAACACAAGAAAAAGATAGTCCAAAAGAAGGAAATAACCAACAGGAAAGAACCCCCCAACCAACCAACCAACAAGAAAAAGAAGAAATAAATTCAAATGAAATTAAACCAAAATTAAAATTCTTAACAGACCCTGATGACCCAGAAATAGTGTACATTGGAAGAAAAAAGTCAGTTCTTAAGGAATATGGAAGAATGGGAACTGCATTTATTGGAAAGGTTGCAGAAGAACAATGTAAAGGAAAAAAAGTGCACCTTGATGGTCTTAACCCACACGTTGTCTTTCTAGACGGTGCCAGAGGAACAGGTAAAAGTTATCTTTTAGGAGTTATTGCTGAACAATTAGCAAAAACAAATCCATTTATTGGACAAATTGTAATTGATCCTGTTGGGGTTTTTTGGTCAATGAAATTTCCAAACAGAGATACAAAAGAATTAAAGATCTTAGAAGAATGGGGACTAAAACCAGAAGGTCTAAAAAACTTAAAAGTCTTTGTTCCTGAAGGGATTTCAGATAAAGTTTCAAAGGAAACATTTAATGATACCTTTTCTATGTTTCCTTCTCTTTTAACACCTGAAGACTGGTGTATTACTTTTGGTATTGATAGGTTTTCCCCAGGTGGTCTATTACTTGAAAAAAATTTAGATTATGTAAGAAAAGGCTATGTTTCTGGAGGAACTAAAGAAAACCCAGACACAGAAAAAATAAAACCTAAAGGTAACCAATACTCCTTAGACGACATCATCTTTTGCCTACAAAATAATGCAGAGTTTAGCTCTTCTTCTAAAGGTTACAAACCAGATTCAATAAGAGCACTTGTCTCAAGATTTGAAGCTGCAAAGTCCTGGGGCATATTTTCAGATCACGGAACTCCTTTATCAAAGATGTCAAGAGAAAATCAATTAACAGTCTTGGACACTTCTTTTCTAGATGAAAACATAACAGCTCTTGTTATTGGAATTCTAGCAAGAAGATTACTTTCAGCAAGAAAACTTCTAGCAAGACAAGATGCTGTTAAAAAGTTTGGAAGTAAAGAAATTAATGCTGAGCAAATGTTAGAAATTGAAATTCCTCCAACATGGTTGTATATTGATGAAGCTCACACCTTAATCCCATCAGGTAACACCCTAACTCCAGCAACAGCAGGAATAATAGAATATGTAAAGCAAGGAAGAAGACCTGGTTGTTCTTTAGTTTTTGCAACACAACAACCGTCAGCAATCAATACTAAAGTCCTTTCTCAAGTTGATGTTTTAATAAGTAACAAGCTAGTGTTTAATGATGATATTCATGCAATTCAAAAAAGAATGCCAGCAATTATTCCAAAAGAATACAGAGCTCCAAATTTCATTAAGACTCTACCCTTTGCAACAGCTCTTTGTGGAGAAAGGTCAGAAGAGACCTCAAGAGCTTTCATTTTAAGAGCAGGACCTAGAACAAGTCAACATGAGGGAAGAGATGCAGAGACTGTAAGAGAAATTCCTAAAAGAAGTAATTTAGAGATATTAAATATAGCCACAGACATGATCTACAAAGAATTACAAAAAACAAAAGAGATTAGAGTAGATTATGCAAAAGACATTTTAGATGTTGTTAATATAAAATATAAGTCAGTAGTTTCCTTTGATCAAGTCTTAGAAAAGTTATTTGAAAAGAAAGTTATTTTGGAAAAAGAAATATTATACTTAAGTGATAAGGAATTAGATCTTTTACATGAAAATGTAAAAAAAGAAATAAAAAGACTTGAAGAGAATAGAAACGATATTGATTCACAAGATCAAGAAGGTGATTTGTCTCAAGAAGAGAATTTATCTTTAGATGAGAACAAAGATAATGACACAGAAAGCACTTTTGAAAAAATAGAAAAGGACCTAGAGTCTCAAAAACAAGTTCCAATTAGGGTTAAGCAACATAACACCTTGCCTTTAAGAATCAACAGGTTCCAAATTGAAGAAATAACAAAAAAGAATATAAAAAAGAATATTTTTTTTAAACCAAAGGAAGTTGTTCAAAATATTGTTCTTAAATATAGAGCAATATATAAACTATATTATAATTTATATGATAAAGAAGACAACTTCAAAAAGTACTATTGTTATGTTGATTCTGTTACTGGAGAGTTTGTTCATTTTAAAAATTCAAACTTTAAAGAGTCTAAGGGATTATGTGTGGTTAAGGATTTAGATGTAAATGACTTAGATGTTTTATATCTTCTACAAAAGCAACAAACTTTGTTTTCTTTATCAAAAGATCTAGATTTAAAGGAAGAGGAAGTATACTCTAAATTTATTTCTAAGTTTAAAGATCTAAACCTAATAACTTTTACTATAAAGAATGATAGAGAGATATATAGATTGTCTGAAAACTTTGATGTGCCTTTTAGTGCAGAACACAAACTTTTGTCATCTCTAGACCAATTACCATTAAGAAAAGAAGAAACAGAATTTTTAGAAAAAATAAATTATTCAACTGCACAGGTTCAAGAAAACTTAGAAAAATTATGGGGTTTTTTAGAATTTATTTCTCTTGAAGAGGTTTTCTGGCCAATTTGGCATGTAACTTTAGTTCATAAGAATAATGATGTAAGGGAATTGTTTATTGATGGAGTAATTGGTCAACAATTGTAATTTGTGATTAGATATGCTTGAAGAAAAAGATTTTATATTAGATAGTTGTAAGGTAACTCCTGGTTTTGAGTTTTATCCAAAGAAAAGAAAAAAGATTGATTTAGGTAAATTAAAGGATCTTTTAACAGGTGATGAGATATACATTTCAAAGGATAACTCTCCCTTCTACCTTCACATAAAAACAGATCTTGCAGAGGTAACTGTCTTTTCCTCTCTAAAAATAATTATAAAAGATTTAGTTGAAGAGGATAAAGCTAAAGTTGTTTTTAATAAAGTTTTAGGTGTTATTAATAGGTTGTGAATTTTTAAAGAAAAATAAAAGTCTTTATGTGTAAAATATTTGTAATTTACACAACAGACCAATTACCCTAAGATAGTAGATAATGCATTCTTTTATTTGGGGCTATTTTTTCTAGCGATTTAAGTAATTTAAGATTGTATTCCTTAAGTTCTTTTAAGCTTGGGTTCTTTTTTAGTATATTTACAAACACATTGTTCAGATAATATATTCTTAAACTTTGATCTATTTTTTTTAATTGTTTTGTAGTTTCCTTATATATTTCTACACTTAAATTTATTTCCTGCATCTTTGAAATTAAACCACCTATAAGAGGTATACTAACATGTGTTTTGTTATTTATTTCTATTTGTTCTAATAGTGTCACAAGTTCTTTAAATATTTCTAAATTTACTTTCAAAAACAGTATACCTTTACCTACATACGTTAAATATTTATCTCTCAAATTTGGTTCTATTTTTCTTAATAGTTTAATTAATTCAGAATTGTATTCCTTAAATTCTTTTAAGTTTAGGTTAAATTTCAACAACCTTGTGATCCCAGTAGACATATAATCTACTTTTAGATTAGATTCAATTTTTTTTAATTGGGTTGTAATTTCTTTAAACATTTCCTGACTTGGTTTCATCTTTAGTGTTTCTTTAACAGAATATAAGTAATGTACTTTTTGTTTCGATTCAATTTCTTTTAGTTGTTTGTGATTTCCTTAAATATAATTATACTTGGTTTCATTTTTAGTATTTCTTTAATCCCATGCCGCAAATAGTTTCTTTTATGAGCGGACTCTACTTTTTCTAATTGTTTTAAATACTTAAACTAAAAAAAATTACCTCCTTAATTTCTTAAAAAAGAACCTTTTAAATATAGTAACTATCTATAATTATATAGTGATTATAGATGTTCAAGTTAAGAAAAATATTTTCAATTTTATTAATAATTTCAAGTTTACCTTTACTTTCTTCATTTATATCTTCAGAAAGTTCTTCATCACTTTCTTTATCTCTAAAAACAACACCAGATGTTTATGAGAACAACTTTTATTTATCAAAGAACACAAGTAGGCAGATCCTGTTTGAAGTCAATTCAGATTATCTACCAAAAGACCCATTAAAGACAACAAAGGTAACCTACAATTTAAAAGTGTTTCCAGAAAATCAATCAAAAGATATAGACTTGTCTTTATCTAAAAAGCAAGATTTATTTTTATCAAACATCTCTTCTGTTTTTTCTTTAAACATAAGAACAAAAAATTTTACAGAAAATATTTTAAAAATAAAAGTTGAAGCTATTCTATTTGACGAATATAATAACATCCTTTCCACAGACTATAGATACCTAACTCTAATCTCAAACAATTCAGACTATGATTTTTCCCTAACTCCAACAAGAACAGAACCAATCTTTAGAGGTTATTCTTTTTCTAAAAACATCTTATATTTAGATAATAACTTAAGCACAGATAGCTTAGTTATAAAACAACACATTGATTCTAATTTTGCCTATGCTCTTAAATGCAAATCAAGAAACCCAAACATAATTACTTTAACAGAATATAAAGGAAATTTAGAATTTGATTTAAATGTCTCTATTAAAGAAGATTCCAATTTAGAGAAAGGAGATTATTTAATAGATTGTTTTTTCTATAATGAAAATAATAGGGTTGAGGTTAAGCCAATCTATGTAAGCTTTCAAAATCTAAATTTAAGTATTGATCTTAACCCTGATTTTCAAGAAGAAGAGCAAGAGGACTCTAATCTTTCCACACAAAATAATTCTCAAGACAATTTCTTAAAAAATACCTTTTTAAAAATAAAAAATTACTTTAAAAAGCCTTAAATCCTATCTGCAATCCAATGAGACAAGACCCCTACAAGTGCAGCAAAAAAATAAATTTTGTCTAAAAACAACCAAGGTCCAGCAAGTAAAACTCCAAAAGCAAATGTGTGAAAAACACCTCTATGCTTTGAAAACATCAAAACAACTTCTACCCCCATCAAGAACAAGATAGGCAAAACTACTTTTTTGTAATCTAAAAAATACAATATCCCCAAAAGTAATATTGAATAAAACAAAACTAAATTTAATTTCTTCCTAATCCAAGAATCACTTTTGTCAACATCAGGCAAAACAGAATAAACTAAACACACAAAAAAAGCAAGCAACATCTGTTGGTAGTTAAGAGGATAATAATCACTTACAATTACAAAAACTATTAAAAATAATATTGCTCCAAAAAGAATATGTCCAACCTTATTCATACATATCTAAGAAAATAAGTTATTATAAAACATTTGTTTCATATATTTGCTATGGACTTATTATCTTCAATTGTTATTGGTTTATTACAAGGGATCTTTGAATGGTTACCTATTAGTTCTCAAGGAGGACTAATGATCTATTTTTCAAATGTTTTAAAAATAGCACCAGACATCGCCCTAAACTATTCAATTTTTCTACATCTAGGAACAACTCTTGCTGCTCTTATCTATTTTAGAAAAGAGATTTATAATTTGTTTACAAAATCCTCAATTAAAGATCTAGTAAATAGTCCTTTTAAAACAAAAAACAAAGATTCAATTTTTTTAAGGTTTCTGATTGTTGCTGTATTTTTTAGTTTACTTGTCTCTGTTCCAATCTACTTTTATTTAGGTAATAATATCTCCAAGTTAAGCATTTCTGTAATCAACCTAGTCATTGGTCTATTGTTGATTGCAACTGGTTTTCTAATACTTTTCTCTAAAAAGAAAAAATTAAAAACTGCAAAATTAAGTTTAAAAAATTCAATTTTTTTAGGTCTATTTCAAGGTCTTTCAATTCTACCAGGAGTTAGCAGAAGTGGAATAACGACCTCTGTGTTATTGTTTGAAGGATTTAATGCAGAAAAAGCTTTTAGAATAAGCTTTATTCTTGCAATTCCAACAGTTTTGATTGGAGAGCTTGGTTTACTTGTCTTTAATGGTTTTTCTTCCTTTGACCCATTTATTATTATATCGCTATTAGTCTCATTTGTTGTTGGTCTTTTAACAATTGACCTATTGATCAAGTTTGCAAAGAGAGTTAACTTTAGCACCTTTTGTTTTATTTTAGGTGTAATCTATATCTTTTTATTTTTATTATAATTTAAAATTCATACTAACAATTTATAAATATTTAGAACCTAATTTTATAACAATTAAAATGGAAGTGAAATTAAATGAGTGAAAATGTAATTGAACTTGATGACACAAATTTTGAAAACACAATAAAAACAAAAAACATAGCTGTGGTTGACTTTTGGGCAGTATGGTGTGGACCTTGTCAAATGTTTGCAGGAATCTTTGAAAATTTTGCAAAAAATAATGAAGAGGTTTTTTGTGCAAAAGTAAATGTTGACAATGCTTCTAAGACTGCAGAAAAATATAAGATTATGTCAATTCCATCTGTGCTTTTTTTTAAAGATGGTGTGTTAGTTAAACAAGAGGTTGGAGTTTTACCTGAAGATATTATTAAAAAAATTATTTCAGAAATTAAGTGATTTTTATGAAAAATACTCTTTTACTTAAATTAAAAATATTAGACATCCATGCAAACTACCCAATTGTAATTCTTCACCCAGAAGTTGCAAAAAAGATTCATGCAATTAACCTTGATCGCTTAAGTTTAAAGTTAAATAATGTTATTACAACTGGTGTTCTTGACACCTCAGAATCATATGTTGATGAAGAGACAGTTGGACTATATAAAGATACTGCAATTAATTATAATTTAAAAGAAGGAGACACAATTGAAGTAAGTTTGTTGCCTTTACCAAAAGCAGTCTCCTACATACAAGCAAAAATAAAAAATAAGACATTAACAAAGGAAGAAATTTATGAAATTGTAGACAATATTGTTGACAATAAACTTTCTGATGTTGAACTTTCTGCATTTGTTACAGCTGTTCAAATTAATGGTTTAAATATAGAAGAAACAGAACATCTTTGTACAGCTTTAGTAGAGGCAGGAGACTCAATTGATTTTAAAGAAAAAATGATCTTAGATAAGCACTCTATTGGTGGAATTAATGGAAGAGTCTCTATGATTCTTACACCAATTATTGCATCTTTAGGTTTTAAAATTCCAAAAACAGCTTCTCGTTCAATAACTTCTGCTGCAGGAACAGCAGACTCTATGGAGGTTTTAGCACCAGTTACTTTTACAATTGATGAAATTAAAGAATTAATTTCAAAAGTTAATGGAGTTGTGGCTTGGGAAGGTAAGTTTGATCTTTGCCCAGTTGATAACAAATTAATAGATATTGAGCATGCCTTAGGGATTAACCCAGAAGGAATAATGATTGCTTCAATTTTATCTAAGAAAAAAAGTATAGGTTCTACTCACCTAGTAATTGACATCCCAATTGGAAATGAAGTAAAAATTAAGAATAAAGAAGATGGTGTGAGGCTTGCAAAAAAGTTTATAGAAATTTCTAAATTTTTAAAAATAAATACTAAAGTGTTACTGACAGATGGAGAAAACCCAACAGGTAACAACTTTGGTCCAGCTTTAGAAGCAAAAGAAGTTTTAGAAATTTTAGAAAATAAATATTTTAATAATCTAGCAGAAAAAGCTTGTTTACTTTCAGGAGAGTTATTAGAACTTGCTGGATATTCTAAAAAAGGCGAAGGTTTTTTAGTTGCAAAAGAAGCAATAACTTCTGGTAAAGCTTTAGAGAAATTTAAAGAAATTATAAAAGCACAAGGTGGAGAGATATTTTCTTCAAGTCAAATAAATTTTGCAAAATTTAAAAAAGAGTTTGTAAGTGATAGTGAAGGTATGATTAAAGACTTTGATGTAAAAATATTAACTGCAGCTGCAAATTATACTGGTGCTCCAAAAGATATTTCTGCAGGTCTAATCCTACATAAGGTTATTGGTGACAAAATTAAACCTGGTGATATAATTTTAGAACTATATTCAGAGTCTCAAACTAAATTAAATGATGCATTTGATTTTTTAATTGAAAATTCTCCATATACTTTTGAGCAAATGGTAATTGAAGGAATTGAGTAATTGAAGAAGTTTAAAAGAAGCATAGTAATTATTTTAAAATATTGAAGAATATATTTTTTTTATTTCTTTAATATTTAATTGCTTTTTTTTTCCTTTCTTTCCCAAGTCTTTAAAACTATTTTGATTAACTAATAGTAGATATATAATATTTATAAAAGGAAAAAATTTATGACCAGAAATAAAAACAAAAACATTTTTAAGAAAAAATCAATCTCCCCATTAATTGCAACTATCCTTTTAGTTGTTGTTGCTGTGGCGTTAATTGCAGTAGTCTTAACTTGGGGAAAGACTTTCACAAAAGAATCTTTAGACAAGACCACAGACTTTGCAGACCTAAAACCCTCAGATGCAGCTTTCTTTCTAAAAGTGGAAGATGGTCTAAAC
>JALNXN010000037.1 GCA_023230325.1 archaeon
ACTAATAATATATGTTATAAGTTTACTTTTTAAATGTATTTTTTTAAAGCTTTGTTCAAAAAAAAGTGTATTTGTTTAATTTTTGACAAACCCTTTTTAAACTATTCTGTACTATTTATTATATATATGTTCAGAAAAAAGTGAATAAAGGAAAATTATTAAAAAAAGAAAGGAGATTTTAAGATATGAAGTCAGAAGTAATTAAAAAAACCATTAAAAACAACCTAAGGTTTGTGCATGTTAAAAACAAATCAAACAACATAGTAATAAACCTATATGTAAAGGTTGGTTCTTTTGATGAAACTGAAAATACAAGAGGAATCTCTCATTTTATTGAACATATGCTCTGGCAAGGAACAAAAAACCACACTGGTTTTGAAATTAGACAAAAAATAAAAGATCTTGATGCAACCTATAATGCCTATACTTCTATTAAAAGAACTTGTTATAGTATCTTTGGTCCTAAAAGACATTATGAAAAGCTTTTAAAAATTCTTTTAGATGTTGTTCAAAATCCAAGTTTTGATAAAGCAGAAATAGAAAGAGAAAGAAATGTTATTTTAGATGAATATAAAAGAGGATTAGATGATCCTAAAGTAATTTTAGATAAGAAAATACATTCTTTTATTTTTAAAGATACTAATCTTTCATATCTTCCAATAGGTACTTTTGAAAACATAAGTTCTTTTATAAGAGAAGATCTAGTTTCTTTTTATGAAAAACATTATTTTTCAAACAACATGATAATAAGTGTTACTGGTAACTTAGAAGAACCAGAAAAGTTAATTGAAAAATATTTTACTTTAGAAGAAAAAGAACCTATCAAAAGAGAACTTAAAATACCAACCTTTAAAGGAATTCATCAATTTAGTCTTAGTGAAGGGGTTTTAGCAACACACTTTGGTTTAGTCTTTAAAGCTGTAAATTATTTTGATAAAGACTATCCTGTCTTTGAAATTATTGATTATTTATTAGATTTTGGAAAAGAAATAAACTTACTTGAAAGTATAAGACAAAACTTAGGTCTTACCTATCATATTAATACCATTCAAACAACTTATCAAGAATCCGGTTATTTATCTATAAACACAACAATTGAACCTAGTAAAATTGATTTTTTAAAAGAATCAATCTTTAAAGAACTTGAAAAATTAAAAACAGTATCTAAAAAAGAATTAAACTATGTTAAAAGAAAAATGAAAAAGAATTATAACTCTATTAAAAAATACCCTTTTATTTTAGAGTCTTTAGTTATTAACAATGAACTTTTTGGTTCTGAAGAATCCTATAAAAAAAGACTAGAATTAATTGAAAAGGTTTCTTCTGAGGATATAAAAAGAGTGTGTGATACTTATTTCAATGATTATCTAGTAGGAGTGATATATCCTAAAGAGGTTTAAATAGATTTTTATATGATATATTATATAAGGTAATTATAAATGAAACTTCCAATAAACCCAAAAAAGTTATTAGAATCTGATCTAGTTGAAAAAGAAAGACTAGAGCTTAAAAAAGGTTATAATCCTGAATTAATCATACATACCATTACAGCTTTTGCAAATGATTTTAATAATTGGGGTGGAGGTTATATTTTAATTGGAGTAAATGATAATAAAGAAGTTGAAGGTGTTAATAAATCAGAAATAGATTCAATTTCAAAAAAAATAATTGAACTTTGTAACAAAATACAACCTACTTATTTTCCAGTTATTGAACCTTTTGAATATAATAACAAACATATACTAATTTTATATTGCCCTGGTGGTCTTGAAAGGCCTTATAAAGCTCCAAAATCTTTAGTAAAACCTTATAATTATAAATTATATATAAGGCATGGTCCTTGTACAGTTGTTGCAAATCATAAAGAAGAAATAGAGTTAATTAACTTAAGTGTTATTCCTTTTGATGACAGGATTAATCATAAGGCAAATATTGATGATTTAGATGATTCTTTAATAAATAAATACTTAAAAGAAACAAACTTAAATCTAAAAGAATTATCTAAAATAGATATTTGTAAAAGCTTAAATATAATTGATGGTTCTAAAGAATATTTAAAACCAAAAAATATTGGTCTATTAATGTTTTGTAAAACTCCAGAAAAATTTATTGAAACTCCTTTTATTGAAACAATTATTTTCTTTGATGAAATAGGAGATAAATTTGAAGAAAAAAAGTTTACTGGAGATATAATTTCACAGATACAAAATTCTTTAGAGTATATAAAAAATAAAGTTATTAGTGAAAGAGTTGAAAAAATAGATGGACAAGCAAAAAGTTTAAGATATTTTTCATATCCTTATCAAGCTATAAAAGAAGCTTTAGTTAATGCTGTTTATCATAAAAGTTATGAAGAGAATGTACCTGTTGAAATAAGAGTTGAGCTTGATAGAATAGATATAGTTTCTTGTCCTGGACCTCTTCCTCCATTAAATAAAGATAATATTAACAATGAAGTTGTAATTTCAAGAAGATATAGAAACAGAAGAATTGGTGAATTTTTAAAAGAATATAATTTAACTGAAGGAAAGAATACAGGATTTAGAAAAATTAAAAATGCTCTTAAAAATAATGGTTCACCTAAACCTATATTTATAACAGATGAAGATAGGGTTCAGTTTATTACAAGAATTAAATTGCATCCTAAATTTAAACAAAATGTAAATTTAGCCCAAGCAACCCAGCAAGTTAAGGCCCAAGTTAAGGCCCAAGTTAAGGCCCAAGTTTTAGTTTATTTAAAAGAAGGTTCTTTATCAATATCTGAGTTAGTAACTAAAATAGGTCAAAAGTCAAGATCTGGTGGACTAAAGAAAATAATCTCTGAATTAATTAAAAATAAACTAATCTCCTTAACAATTCCTGAAAAACCAAAAAGTCCAAATCAAAAATACTTAATTACAGAAAAAGGATTAAAATATCTAAAAGATAAAGATATATAAAGTAATTATAGACAAATATATATAAGGTTACTGATAAAAATGAGCCAAAACATAGAACAAGAGAACGCAATTAAGAAAGTAAAAGGACCATGTATCATTTTAGCAGGAGCAGGTACTGGAAAAACCTTCACTATAAGACAAAAGATAAAGTATATTGTAGATAATAACCTATACAAACCAGAAGAAATCCTTTGTCTTACCTTTTCAAACGAAGCTACAAACAACCTTAAAAAGAAAATATTTGAAGATATTTCAAATAAAGCTAATTTTTTAACAATAAAGACCTTTCATTCCTTTTGCTCAGAGATTATAAAAGAAAACTCTGACTTTTTTAAAACAAATCCTGATTTTAAGATAATCCTACCAGAAGACTCAAAGATAATAGTTACAAAATACTTTGGTATTTTACCTTATTATTCTAATAGATATATAAACACCATCCAAAACTGTAAAGATTTTGGAATAACCATAGATAATCTAAAAGAATACATTGAAAACAATCTTTTAAAAAAACTATTAGAATCTACAACTATTGACTCTTTAGAACAATTCTATTTAGA
>JALNXN010000038.1 GCA_023230325.1 archaeon
TTCACCAGCAGAGGGTTTCAGAAGTCCGAGTATAAGTTTTATAGTTGTCGTTTTTCCAGCTCCGTTTGGTCCTACATAAGCAATAACATCTCCTTCTTGCATGTCGAATGAAATGTTATCTAAAACTTTTGTTTTTCCAAACTTTTTTTCAACGTTTTTGAGAAAAATCATCGAACCACCTACCTTTATAAGGATGCGATGCTCTTTGTCACAGCTAGGGTGTGGCAGCAGGCGGGGTAGTTTAACCATTTTAAATTCAAATGCTTATTTTTAGAAAATCTTCTTTATAAACGTTCCTAATCTCTTCTAACATGGTTCCAATTAATTCTTACTGTCTTTGTTAAAGTAAAGTCCGCCATAACTTACCTTTTTATTTTTAATGTATTCTCATATTACATTTAACAAGATTGTTAAACTGTTCTTTTAAAACTATACAAGACATGCAATATTCATTAAGAATGCAATCATTACAAAATTGATTTTGTAATGATTTATCCTCCCAGATTTTTTCCAATTCAACTATAAAGTGGGACAGTTTTCTATTTTTAAGTGATCCGAGATTGTATTTAGATCGTTTATAAAAAGCTATACAAGGATATATATCTCCTTCTTGAGACATATACATTTTGAATTGGAGACACTTATTCTGTTTCATAAAAGAAATGTTCATAGTTGGTCTCATAAGACTGTTTTTAAAAAGATTTATGAGATCTTCGTGTGGATAATTTTGAATAATATTCTCCTTTCTTATATTTTTTTGGTCTAATATAAATTTATTTGGAACATTAAGAACCAATTGAAAAGGTAAGTTATATTCCTTTAAAAGAATTACTCTATTTTCAATTTCACGATTGTATTCAACATTATCTTCAATTATTTGAAATAAAATTTGTAATTTATATTTTTTTAAAACAAAAATTTTATTTTTGTCTAATAGCATTCCATTTGTAATGAGAAAAAAGTTAAGATCAAATTTTGTTGCAATATCCATAAATCCAATTAACTTATCAAATTCCGTTAATGGATCTCCTCCGGTGAGAAAAATCTGATTGCATCCATGATTAGTTAATTCAATCATAAATTCAATAATTGTATTTTCGTTCAGTAAATAATTAGGTCTATAACTATCTGGGGTTTTTGCACAACTAATACATGGAAAAAGTCTTGTTTTTTCACATGCATTACAATCAAGAGAGCAACTAAAAACTAAATTTATATACATTGCTTTTATTTCTGATATACTATCAGATTCAATTGGTATAGAAGTTCCTGCAGTCCATTCGTCGTGAAAATATTTAATATAAGGCTCTCTTGTAAATCTTATGAGTTTGTTAAGCATTAAAAAGTTTAATGTTTCTTTCCACTTTTCTTTATATATGGTTTCTATATTATTAAGGTCTAACCCGTTCAATGCTTTTTTTAGCATCTCTAAATATTCTTTTTCTACAATAAATATTTTAGAGTTTAGAAAATCTTGAATTACACCTCTATCATTATTATGAACAAATTTTACACCATATCCTAAGCTAATATACCATTTCATATGATTAACCTCCTATGAATAAATCACTTTAATTTCAAGAAGTTATTTAATAAAATATTTAATAATAAAAATAATTCTTTGTATTATTAAAAATAAAATTGATAAATTTATATTGTTATTTGTGATATTTATTTCTAAAATATGTTGGATTATGTATAAGAATTTCTGTCAAGTCTTTTAAATCTTCTGTAGTAGATTTTATCCTGCTTTCACAAAAAACTTCTGGTCTTTCAAAGAGTCTTTTTGTGGCAAAAGTCGCATAACATCCTCCACACACTCTGCTTATAGGACAAGTTCCACATTTTGTTAAAATTTCTTCATCATATTTTTTCATCAGTCGCAATATTTTGTTTAAATCTAATCCTGTATATACATCACCTATAGAAAAATGACTATTTATTTTTTCACATATATGAATTCTCCCTTCAGTGTCTACATATATTTTATCTCCGGGTATACAAGTTCCTGTAAATGAAGTAAAAAAAGTATTATTACAATAAAATTTAAATCTATTGTAGAGTGAAAAAAGAGAAGTTCCAAATAGTAAATCAGAATAACGGGAAGTCTTTTCGCCTGATTTTATATTTTCAATGTATTGTTTCTTCTTACAAAAATATGTTTTTATAAAATTATTTTTTTCTTGTAAACTGAAACGCTTATAATAAGAAGAGAATAAAGGTTCAACCATGCTTACTCTTATAAGCGAAGGGAGATCTACATTTTCAAAAAATTCCTCCACCTTATAAATATTGGTGCCAAAGTCATAACAAGCAAGGAAATTAAGATTTTTCCACAGCGTGGGATATAATTCTCTAATCTTCATTAGATTGTTAAATATCTGATCAAAACTTCCTTTATTTTTACTGAAAACTCTATTTCTATCATGTTCTTCTTTAGGACCATCTAAACTTATCGATATATAGAAATCCTTTACTTTTGCTATATATTGAATCACCTCACTTGATAGTAATGTGCCATTAGTCGTTATATTAAACATGGGATCATAGAAGCTATATTTTTTTATTACGTACTCTACTATCTTTGTAATTAGCTTAAATTCAAGCAATGGTTCTCCACCATAGAAAGTAAAAGTAGGCCGTTTTTTAGGATTATATTGAAACATTTTTATGAAATAGTACATATATAGGTCTATCGCTTTCTTTGCAATCTCAAATGTCATTATTTTCTTACTATAATTACGATGATATGGATAGTTATCTGAATATATGCAATATTTGCAACGTAGATTACATTGCTCGGTTATCTCAAATATTAGTTGTTTCATTCCAAAATTTTCAATATGCTTTTTAATATCTTCTATAGTAAGTTTTTTCTTACCCTTGTAGCTGATTGATTTGCAAGTATTATCGTACTTTTTGAGAAAGGAATCATAGTATTGCATATTATAATCATGGAAGATATCCCTTTCTAAAGATTCACTTTTTCTTTCTCCACTAATTATATTTAATAGAGACTCATCAATATTAAAAATTAAACCTGAATCATTATCATATATATATAAGTTTTCTTCATTAATCTGATATCTTAGAAAATTAGACATTTTGTTCACTCCAATTGTTTTGCTTTAATATCAAATTTATTGTTCTATTGCATATATCATTAAAATAGTCGGAGTGGTCTATTATTATGCATATTTTTTCACATAATTCTGTACCTATAAACGTTTTAATTAATTCTCTTGTTTCTTTATCTAAATGTGCAGCTGC
>JALNXN010000015.1 GCA_023230325.1 archaeon
TTAGCCTTGATGGTGGTTGTGCTTGTTAGACTAAAAGGGCCTGTGTAAAGGTTACTCTGCTCAGTTGGAACAGAGCTATCAGTTGTGTAGTAAATCATTGCATTTGCAGTCTCACTTGTCATGCTCACACCCACTGAAGAAAAATAATTTCCTGAAGCCGGAGAGACAACAGGTGAAGAAACAACAGCTGGAGATGTAATTGTGTAAGTGTTTGTAACAACTGAACTTGGAGTCATACCACTCTTAAAAGCCTTAGCCTTGATGGTGGTTGTGCTTGTTAGACTAAAAGGGCCTGTGTAAAGGTTACTCTGTTCAGTTGGAACAGAGCTATCAGTTGTGTAGTAAATCATTGCATTTGCAGTCTCACTTGTCATGATCACACCCACTGAAGAAAAATAATTTCCTGAAGCCGGGGAAACAACAGGTGAAGAAACAACCATACTTTGGTCTAATACACTTTCAGGCATATCAGAGGAAACATCAATTATCTTATTTGCTTTTCCTTGAGACAAGTTTGGGAATATGTTACTGTTGTTATTTATAACCAAAAAAGAAATTACTAAGATAATTGCAAAGATAATTATAATGCTTAAGGCTAAAAGAGATTTGTTTAAAGAGAATTTTAAAGGCTTAGTTTTAAGGCTTAGATTTTTAGATTCAGATTTTAAATTTAAATTAGATTTTCTAGAATCTACTTTATTTGACTTTTTAATATTTGGGTTACTTACTTGCTTAGGTTTACTCTTTTTATTAAGAGTAGAATTTAAAGTAATATTTTTTTTACCTCCTTTTTTATCTTTTGATTTTAGTTTGCCTTTGGAGGTTAATTTATTTTTAGCCATAAAGTATCCTATTTCAACTAATATATTATAACAAATTATAATACATTAAATTTAAAAAGAATATGATTATTTATGAAAAGAAAAAACTAAAAAAAATATTCTAAATAAAACAAAAATTGTAAAATACACAAAATATTTAAAAATAGATTAGCCTATATATATCATATAATAATACAAATTAATATTAATGGAGATAGACTATGGCAAGAACTCTTGCAAGCGGAATTTTAATTGGTATTGGAATTGGGCTATATATTCCTAAACTACCTGGGATTTTGGAAAATCTAAACACTTATTTAGGTCTAATAATAATATTGATTGGAATCATTCTTTTGATTAACACAAAAAATGATTAATTTAATTTATTATTAATCTTTACAGATATCTTGTTTAGATCATCAATTGTGGGATTTCTTTTCTTTTTAAACAAGTCCTTAAAAGATGAAAGCACTGTCTTTTTTGAACCAAGAGCTGTTTCTTTAATATCTTTTGGTTGTTTACTTTTTGGATCTACTTTCCTAAAAGTTATTTTCTCACTATCATAATCAACTTCTTTTAAATTAGAGTTTGTGGTCTTTACAAACAAAGTGTTTAAAAAGTCAGACAACTTATTCTCCTTTTTTGGAGTCTCTGAATCAAACTTTACACCTGCATTTTTTAATTTAAATAATACTATATTTGCAATCTCATTATCAAAGCCCTCATCAACAATTGCAATTTTTATTTCTTCTTCTTTGTAAAATTTTGAAATTGGGGCAAGTATGTTAAACAGATTATCAACTTGCTTAGCAATTAATGAATCTAAGTTTTTTTGGTGCTCATAAGCTTTTTCATTTTTTTCCTCAGTAAACTTGTATGCTTTTAATTTAGGTGCATAAAATTTATCTTTAACAAGAATATTTACTATATGTTCATATTCTTTAGCATAATTAAATTGCAAAGAAACATATTCTACAAAATTTATTTTCTTATCGCTATACTGCACATCAATTTCTTCCATCTTCTGACGAAGTAATAAATATTTTTCAAAAAGTTTTTGATTGTCTCTTAATAACGGCTGGATTAAGAAAAAGATAAAATATAGAATTAATAGTAATCCAATAAATATTAAAAAATAGATGAAAATTGAGTGAGATATAACTTGATAAAAATTATCCTTTATACTTTCTAGAAAAGTAAAGTTTCCAGAATCTGAACTTAGTAAAAATATATAAAAATAACTTAAATCATACATCACATCTCACAATTCTTATCTTAAATTAGATTGTAATCCACACAATGTTGTCTCCTCTTAAAAGAGTTTCAGAATATTTAGTTTTAGTTTTTCCGTCCTTTAATTCTTCAGCTTCTTCTAAAACAATATTCATGTGTACATCAAAAGCTTTTAATATTCCTCTTATTTGAACATTGTCTTTTATTTGAACTAAAACTTGTTTGTTTATTGCATTATTTAACATATCAAAAGGTCTTGAAACCTTATTTGTATCACTCATTTAAATCACCTTATTTTTTTATTATTTTTATCTTTTTTTTTATTATTTTTATCTTTTTTTAAATTACTTTTTTAAGAATTATTTTTTCTTTTTTTTAAAAATATTTTTTAAGAAACCAAAAAAACCTTTCTTTTTTTTTATAATCTTTTTACTACTATCAACATCTATACCTGTTATCTTTCTTGCAATATACCTAAATGAATTTGAGGATGGACTGTTTGGTGCGTGAACTAAAACTGGTTTAATTTTTTTAAGCAAAAATGATTCTCTAACATCTTCAGAATATGGGATCTGCCCATAGCTTGGGAGTTCTAGCATCTTCATAATTTCTTTTTCTGTAATTTCTCCTTTGATGTTACTAACCTTATTTACAACAACACCTAAGACTCTTTGATTTAGTCTTTCAGCAACAATCTTAGCCTTAAAGACATCTGCAACAGCTGGAGCTGTAGGTTCAGTTACTAACAAGATCTGAGTTGAGGCTGACATTGCAGAAATCACATTCTTGTCAATCCCAGCAGGTGCATCAATTAAAATATAATCATACTCTTTAATTAAGCTTTTAACAACAGACACTAATCTTTCAGAATCAACTCTTTGATAATTAGAGATTGAAAGACCAGACGGAATAATCTTTAAACCATTTTGTGCATCATAAGTTGCATCCTGAGAAGAAGAAGATCCTAACAAAACATCATGAAGCGTTATTGGAGGATTTTCTAAACCAATCAACAAACTTAGATTAGACATTGCGATATCTGCATCAATCAACAAAACTTTTTTATTTAACTCAGAAAGTGCAATACCCAAATTTGCAGTCAGTGTTGTCTTTCCAACACCGCCTTTTCCAGAAACAATAGCAATTACTTCACTCATACTAAATCATTTTATAAACTTTATATAATTTTCTAAATCATCTACTAAAGCTTGAACTTCAATTTTTGAAAGATTATCATTTGCTTTAATAAAATATACTTTATTATTGTTTTTAAATATTATTTGCCATCCTTTAGATTCTATTAATATTATAGACAAGTCTTTCATTTCACTATTAATATAATTATACATAGCTGCACTTTTAAAACCTTCCTTTAGGTCCTTTTCTGTGCTCCCTATAACAATTCCATCTAAATCTGTTACTATTATGTGATTAACTATATGCTTTAATCTTAACTTTTGTAGAAAGTCATCTAAATCTCTAGAACTTAAATTAATTTTTTTATATTCAAGTAAATTATCTAAACCAATTACTTTTACTTCATCTTCAATATTTAATACTCTACTTGATATTTTAGTTAATAGTTTTGTTAAACCTCTAAACATAATTATTCCCTCAACAATTCACTTAAATTTAATTTATTTATGATGTCTGCTCTTAAATCAATTTTATTAAATTGTGCTTCTTTTAAGAAACTTTTTAAATAAGACTCATCATATTTAAATTTCAATTTAGAAACATTTATTTTATTAATTTTAAAATCAAATTTTATTTTATCATTAAATATTAAAATTAATTTTATTTGTTCATCTGTTAATCTATATATGTTTAATATCCCATCTGTGTAACCAAAAGAACTTATGCTTAAGTCAAATGCATCTTTTCCATAGACCTCAATTCCATTAAATGAATTAAAATAAATTGAACCAACTACATCTCCTTTTGAAAATAATAAAATACCTTCTTGAAAACCTAAATCTGTATTGATTACTAGATAACTATATCCTGAAAACTTTTTAAAACCTAAATCTAAAATTAACTTATCACACATTAAATTTTCAAGAAATGCATTTTCTACTAATGGTTTACTTGTTGGAATATTCATAGATCTCTTTCTTTAACTTATTAATAAAGATAACTTGATCAACTGTGTTTTTTAAAGCAATTGCAGAACCTTCATCTACTAGAAAAACCATTGTTTTTTTACCATGTCTTTTTGCTTTAAAGATTGCTGGTAGATAATCTGAATCTCTAGTAACAAAAACAATTGTGTCAATTTCTTTATTATGAACTGTATCGGTTGCATCTACAGCCATGGCAACATCAACATCCCCAACAGTAATTATACTTTCAAACCCTAAATTTACAACTGCTTCTATTAGTTTGTCTGTTGCGTATTGATCAAGATAAACTCTTGCAATTTTAATTGAACCTTGCTGTTTTAAGTAATTACTAATTAATGACAAATCTATATTAAATTCTTTTCTTAAAATATTAGGACCATCAACAAATATTGAAATATTATTTCTCCTACTTTGTTTTGGAGCAGAATCTTTATTATAAAAAAATCTGAAAAAACTACCCATACTTACACCTACTTTTATACATATATTATTTTAATTAGCCTTATATAACTAATTTACTTTTTTTAAAGATTCTCTATGGCGAGAAAATAATTATTTAATCAATATATATTATATATTAAAATAATTTATAAACATATCTAAGGATTAATATTTCTAAGAGATCTTAAAAATATGAAAATTTATGAAAAAAGAAGCGTATTCTAGACCATTTAATTTAGTTGTTGAAAATAAATACCCTAATCTACTTATTGGACCTGGGTTTTATAAGACCTTTAGCTCTGCAAAAAAATCAGATCCTAAAAATTGGGGTCAGAAAAAAATTGAAGAGGTTGACTCCCAAAGAAAAACACAAGAATTTGCTTTTAAGGAATTTGATAAAAAAGAAGCTGTTAACCCTAGAGGAGAACTAGACAATATACAGTGGATTTCTCAATCTGTAAAGACAACTGAATTTGAAATTGATGTGGATAGTAAGAAAAAGTTGATTGTAGATAAAGTAACTGGAGTTAAGAACAATTCCTTTTCTTTAAATAATTTAAAAATTACTAAAAATATTAGAGTTCCAAAAACAATTGATCGAGTAACAAATGATACCTCTTTACATGCAAAGGATGGAATTTTAGAACTTTATTCTAAAACTAAAGATGTGTATAAAATTGAACAACTGTTGTCAATTGGATTATTAGGAGTTAAAAGAAACAGAGTGTTTGTGCCTACAAGATGGGCAATAACCTCTATAGATGATATTGTTGGAAAAGATATTATTGATAATCTTAGACTAAATCAGACAATTGATGATTTTCAATTATTTAATTTTACGTTTTTAAAAAATAAATTCTATGTTCTCTTGTTGCCTTACCCTTGGGGCTTTGAGATGATTGAAAATCAAAATTCTTCTTTTACTGTTGATTATGAAATGGGGACTGCGAGAAAAGAGTATGCTAAAAATGTAACTGGAGCATATTATGCAGCAAGATTAGAAGTTGCAGAGTATCTTAAATTAAATAAAAGACAAGGGATGTGTATTGTTTTTAGAGATATAGATGTTGACTATTATTCTAGAGGGGTGTGGGTTATTAGAGAAGCTATAAGGTTAGCACTTAAAAATAATCCTTTAAGGTTTGAAAGTCAAGAAGAACTTTTTAAATATTTAGATGATGTTTTAAAAATTAAAAACACTAGTAGATGTTGGAAGGAACAATCTAATTTGCTTAAAAATATTAAAGTGCAGAAAAGAATTTTTGAATTTTAGAAAAGCAAAATGCTTTTTAAAATATAAACTATAGTCAATAGTGCCCAAGAAATTAAAAACAAAATAAGTAATCTTTTTTTATTGAAATTTTTATTAAAATAAATATAGATTATTAGAAATAAATTAATAAAAAATAAATATTTAAAAATTGAGCCTAAGTTTATGAAAAGTAAAGGCAGGTTGTAGAATAAACAAAGTAAGTATACTAAAAATCTATTATTAATAAATGTTGCAGATGTTTTGTGTTTTGCTGAAAGGTCTGAACGCACATCTAGTTGTGCTGCTATTAAGTGATAGGACATTATACTTATGGAAATTGCAATTACTTTGAAGGGGATTGTAAAAAAATTATTGAATAATGTATACATTAATGCAAAGACTAAAAAAACAATTACTCCATTTGAAATAGAATCAATGAAAGGTATTTCTTTAAATCTTAATGGCTTTGCAGAATAAAAGAAGCATACAAAAAATAAAAGTAAAAGTAAGAGTGTATGAACTAAGTTATTAAAAAGTAAACTATATAAAAACAGTATTAGAAAAATTATTAAGTCATACAAAAGAATTGCCTTTTTTAATTCAGAAATATTTTTAAAAACCATACCTTGTAAAATATTATTTTTTCGCTTATTTTTGATATCTGAATCATAATCATAATAATCATTAATTGCAAAGATAAAAAAAGGAAATAAAAAAGAAAGTAAAATTATGTAAATTATATGAGTAACACCAATATTTGTTAAAGATGTAGAAAATAATAAAGCAACAAACAAACATAAAATCAGTAATGGAAAAAGAATTGGTCTTGATAAAAAAATAAATTGCTTAAAAGTAATTAGTTTCATAACAAACATCAACCTTTAGAATTTAGAAATAAAATAAAAAATAAAAAAGTATTGTAAAAATTGAAATAATTATTTGGAAAATATAAAATCTATTAACTAAACTTTTTTCTGTAAACTTTCCTCTTCTTAAAACCAAATGGATTAATGAGCCTCCTTTTGGGTTTGGAAGAATAGTTTTGTTTTTCTGAATTATTCCAAAACATTCTGTTTTAAACCTGTGCCTTGCCTTTATAATAAACTCTATAATGTAAAGTAAAATTAAAAAAGCAATTAAGATTTCCATTTTTAGAATGATTGCACAAATTCCTGCAAAAGCTCCATTTGCTAAGGTAATAACATCTCCTGGAAATATTTTTGCTGGATATTTATTAAATTTTAAAAAGCCTACAAGAGCACCTAACCAAGCACCTAAGATAATTAATAATGTAAAGTTATTTGAAAAAAATGCTAATATAGAAATTGTTAAAAAAATAAATATTCCAAGACCTGTCTCTAAACCATTATAGCCTGCTAAAAGATTAAAAGAGTTTGTGGTTGCTGTTAGGGCTATAGGTACAAATAACCAAGAATAGATTACACCTACACTAACCACTCCAAAAATCGGAACATATATGGAAGAATAACCAACTAAAATTGTGTAAACAATTATTGGAACTGAAAGTAACAAGGGGAACAGAAAATGCTGAATTTGACTAATTCCTTTTTTCCAACCTAGAATATCATCAACTAATCCTAAAAAAATAATAAATAACAAAGTAACAATAATTATTAAAAACTCTAAGATGTTCAATAACATCACACCTCTAAATAAAATAAAATAGAATAATAAAAAAATTAATAAGGATAAAACAAAAGCTATTAAGACTGGAACTCCACCTAGCTCTGCAACTAAAGGTGTGTTTAATTTATTCATGTCTTTTCCAACAAAATTATTTGCTTTAATAATATCTATTAGCTTAGGAGTTATTTTAAACATTAGAAATAAAGAAATTAAAAATACAAACAGAAACATAAAAAAATAAAATAGTAAATATTCAATCATGTCTATTCCCTTAGAGTCTATTTTTTACCTTTTTTAGAGTCTATTTTTTACCTTTTTTAGAGTCTATTTTTTACCTTTTTTAGAGTCTATTTTTTACTTTATCTTTTTTATCAAAATTCCTTTTATTTAAATTCTTTTTTTCAAAATCTTTTTAACTCTTAATATAAAATGATTTTACTTTTTTAATTATTTTGCGTCTTAAAATAATCTTTATTAAATTTAAATAATCTTAAATCCTGATCCTTATAGGCAATCTCACAAAGATCATCTACAGAATCTGCATTAAACCATATTTTTGCAAAAATTGAATTGTTTATTTCTGAATTAAATATATAAATTTCTGAATTGTCTTCTGCTCTGTAAATGTACATTGGAGACCCATTTAGTATGTCTGTTGGTTTGTTTACCCACTTTGTGTTGTAAGTTAAAAATTGGTCTTCAGGTATTATTTCACCAGAACAACTATAAGCATACACATCTAAATCTTTTGCTTTTAATTTATTACAAGGAATTGTTCTACCCATGTACTTAGTAACCCTTGGGTCTGAAAAATTAGTTGTAATGTAAGCATATGCTGCAAAGGAATTATATCTATTAAAATAACCTGAATCTACAATCAGGTAATCAGAATCATAAAAATCTAAAATCTCTTGTGTTTTTTTAATATCATCCGTAATTATAAATTGTGCAAAGTTTGCATCAGCGATTACAGAGGAATTGGTATTGTCGGTGCTTGCTTTTCTTTCTGAAAAATAAGTTAACCAATGCCCATAATCCCACCAATTTAAGATCTTTGTGCCTTCTGGAGTATTATTATATAACCAAAAGAATGCATTTTCCCAAGCTGGTTCTTCATTAATAGGAGGAACTTTAGTTGAAACAAAATGTGTTCCTGCAGCAACAGAACTAAAAATTATGATTGCAAAAAACACTGCAAATATTCTTCTAAATATTAATTTGTTAGATTTTAATTTTTCTATATTTTCATTTAAGAAATAATACAAAAATCCTGCACCTGCTGCAATTGGTAAGCCTAAGGTGTATGTGAATTTTAATTTTGACCAAGCCATAAACAAGGTTACAGCAATCCATGCAAAGAGAAGTAATGTGAAGTGATCTTTATTTTTTGAAAATAATAGATAAAGTATCATTATAAGAAGAGCTACAAAAGGAACCCAAACTAAAAAATTATACTTTAGTAAAAAGAATTGACGACCTGTGTTTTCTTCCCCAACAGTTGCACCTATTATGTCTGTGTCTGGAATGTTTTTATTTCCAATCCTGTCAACATTGTCTTTAGAAATTGGAAGATAATCACCTACATAATTTGTAGTTTTTTTTATCCATGATGTGCCTTGGTATAGAGAAGTTAAGGCTACAAAAAGAATAAAGATTGTTAAAAATGTTTTCACAAATGATAATATTTCTTTACTACTTGTTTTTTTATAAAGTAAATAAATTAGATTTGATATGAAGTAAATAACTAAAACAAGTGGGATTAATAAAAACATATCCCAGGTAAAAGCCATGAGTGCAAAAAAGACTGCTGAAAGTATACCATAGATTAAATGTTTCTTTATAGCATCAGCGTTTTTAATTGCTTTAACTAAAAATATAAAACCTATAACCATCCATAAAAAACCCAAAGCATCCTCTTCAAAAAAACCTGCCATGGTCCTGTAAACAAAAGCAGGTATTGTTGCTGAAACTAAAGCCATTACCATTCCAGCTTTTCTATTATATATTTCTCTACCTAAGAAAAACATGGCAACAGAAATTAAGGCTCCAAAGATTGTAGGCAAAACTCTTGCATAATTCATTAATAGCCATTTATCATAAGGAGCTCCAAAGGTTGTAACCTTATAAATTAGTGCAGTAAATTTCCACAGAAGTTGAGGTCTTTTTGTATAATCAGAACTACCTTGTGCATAGAAACCTAAAGGGTCATTGTCTGGTAAGTCCCCTTGTAAAACATAACCTGTTGCTCTTAAATGCCAATAAGGATCATATTCAAACATATATTCATATTTTAGAAGATGCCCCCTAATTGAAAAAGCAAGAATAAAAATTAATAAAAGAATAACTAATAATCTTTGCTTGGTAAAATAATTTTTAAAAGAATTATTTTGTGTAGAATTTTCTGTTTCTGATTTGCTTGTCATAAAAACCACAATAAATGTTAATGTCTATTATAACTTTATAAACAAAAATATTTAAAAAGACAATTAAAATTTTAAATTCTATAAACTAGAGACAAATACCTTAAAAAAATAAATACTTTAAAAATACTTTAAAAATATTTTAAAGAAAAAGAAAATATTTTAGAGTTAGCAGCTAAAAAGTCGCAGCTAGCAGAAGCTAACAGCAAGCAATCACGGAAATATACTTAACTTCTGGGTTCGAAAAGGGTCCAGGTGTTTCTCTATCCCTATGGCCGCTAACAAAATAATTATGGCAGGTAAAGTTTATAAATAGATTGTTTGAAGAAAAACTAGAAATGCTTAGAAGATAAAAAAAGAAAACAAAAATAAAAAGAAAAAAGAACTATACTTCTTTTAAGTCCTTTAATAATTTCTTTACTTTTAAAATACTCTTTTTAATATCGTTTTCATTTTTTGCACCAGCACAGATTAATTTTCCGTTCTTAAATAACAATAGTGTTACTTTTGGAGAATATAATCTAATTATCGCACCAGGAAATTGTTCTGGCTCATACTCAATATCATCAAGAGTTACTGCAGCTTGGAATAAGTCAACAGTTTTACCAAGTGAAGAGGTTGCAACTAAATTTACAATATCATATGCAAAATTATTTTTTACTTTAACTTCTTTTTGAATTTCACTTATTAATTTTGTTGCTTTCTTAATACCTGCTTTAATATCATTTTCAGATGCAGCACCAGAAATAATTATCTTTCCGTTTTTAAATAACAATAAAGAAACTTTTGGTTCTTTTAATTTAAAAATTGCACCAGGAAATTGTTCTGGCTCATATTCTATATCAGGAATTGCTGCTGCCAAATTATATAGATCTAATGTTGTGCCAAGACTACTTGATGCCACAAGATTAACGATTTTGTAGCTCATTTATAACCACCCACTTATATTTAAAGAAATGTTATTAATATATAATATTAAAACAAAATCTTTATAAAAGGGGTTTAAAAAGCTTATAAAGGAAATAATTTTTAAAAAGTAAGATCCTACTAAAAATCTAAACTAACATTTTTAAAGGATATCTATACATATAATATTTATATAAAAGATTTTGTTATTTATTAGTGTAGCTTAAATAATAATCTTGAGCTTAAATAATAATCTTGAGTAAAAAAATTAAAAAAGGTAATTAAAATGACAAATAAAAAAGCAAAAGGAAAAAGAGCAAAAACAAGAAGCTTATTTCGTAGAAGAGTAGGCGACAAAACAACAGTTAATGAAATTATTAAACCTGTAAAAGTTGGAGATGTTGTTCAAATTAATATTAATAGTTCTAAACATGAAGGACTTCCTCCAAAAAGATTTCAAGGAAAGACTGGAAAAGTTATTAGGTTCCAAGGAAAGGCGCCTGTTGTTGAATTAAAAGACATTAACATGACTAAACAAACAATAACTCATAAAGTTCATCTAAAACCTTTAAAACAAATACAGAAAGGTGGAAAGAAATGAAAAGTGAATACGTAGAAGATGTTACTCTTTTAGAAATTAAAAAGATATTAACTGAAAAAGCAAAAACTAAAGAATTAAATTTTGAACAAAAGCAAGCTTTAGAACATGCAAAAACATTTGTAAACATCACACCTGCAAATTCAGAAAAATTAAAAAACACACTAAAAGAACAATTTAATTTGTCAGACGAACTTGCAACTAAATTGACTGACATCACACCAAACTCAGTTGAGCTTGATCTAATACTTGAAAAAGAAAAAAATTATAATGAAGAAGATAAACCAAAGATCTTAGAAGTTATAAACAAATATAAAAAAGAATAGAGAATATGTTTAAGAAGGAAGCAATAGTTTTAGATAAAACTAAAAAAGAAATTAAGTTTAAACACACAAACATAATTCACGCTATTGGTACCTCTAACTTCTCACTTTTAGAAATAATTAGTGATGACCCAGTAAAGATCATGGATATTATCATAACTGAAAATAAAATAATTAAAAGAATAACATACAACAAACTTACAACAACTGCAAAAAAAGAACTTGAAAAAGCAATAGAAACAATTGTTATTAAAGATCCTGAAAAGTTTATAAACTTCTTTAATACAGCAAAACCTATTGGCCTTAGAAGACATCAACTAGATTTACTTCCAATGATTGGAAAGAAACATAGAATGGCAATATTAGAACACCTAAAAAAGAAAGGACCATTTAAGTCCTTTGAAGAAATTAGGGCTATTGAGATGATGCCTGACCCAATAAAGATAGTTGTTGGAAGAATAATTGCAGAGATTGAAGATGTTGATGATATTAAATATAACTTGTTTACAACACCTTATTTTAAAAAATTCTAAACAAAACCTTTTTATCTTTCTTTAAAAATAAATAATTGATAGGAATTTTAAAATGCAAAAAGAACTATATTGTTTAATGCTAAAATATGGGTTTAGACCTGACCATAAGTTTGATCAAAACTTTATAATTAATAAAAACATTATTGACAGAATCATAGAGCTTTTAGATATTAAACACACAGAAACTGTTCTTGAGATAGGACCAGGAACTGGACATCTTACTAAACATCTTCTTGAAAAGGCAAAAAAAGTAATTGCTATTGAAAAAGATAAAAAATTAATTGATATTTTAGAAAAGGAAATAGTTGATAGCCGATTAGAAATTATAAGCGCTGATTTTCTAAAAGTTGACCTAAATAATTTAAAATTTGATAAGATTGTTGGGCTTATTCCTTACTCAATATCTCAAGAAATAATTGAAAAGATAATAGGCACAAAAAAAGCAGTCTTAGTTGTTCAAAAAGAATTTGCAGAAAAGCTTGTGGCATGTGAGGGCTTTGAAAATTATGTGGGGACAACTGTTATTGCACAAAGTTATAGTGAAATTAAATATGTTTCTAAGATTAAGAAAGGTTCTTTTTATCCAGTACCAAAAGTTGACTCTGCAATTATAGAGATTGCACCTAATGGTGCTAAGATTGACAGCACCTATAAAGAATTTGTAAAAAATCTATTTAGGTACTCAAATAAAGATCTTCTTAATGCAATAAAACTAATTATTAAAAACCAACCAACACTTTTTTCAAAAATAGATGCTATTAAAGTTCCAGAAGAATTACTTAAAAAAAAAGTAAAGCAATTAAATATTAAAGAAATAAAAAAAATATATTCTTCAATATTTTAAAATAAGAATATAATTATATTAAATTAATAAAAGTTACTTTCAAAAGGATTGTTATTTGCGGCAGCAAATTTCCCGGCCCCTCTCGGGGCCGAAAAATTTGGCTTGAACCGCCTTTCTCTCGAAAGGCGGACGAAAAAAAATTTTTGCTCATTGCTCGCATCCTACTCAATCACTTTTCACAAAATAGACATCTGTTTCCCGATTTGCCGATAGCCGATAACCCGATAAAATATTATATTTTTGAAATATATTTTTAAGGAACTACTGCACAGCGAAGGCCGATGCTGCTGCTCAGGCGCGCCGAGGAATGGCTCAAAAGCAGAGCCAAGAGCCCGGAAGTAGAGCTCTCGTTCCAAGCACCGCCCCGCAGAAAAACTCTTGATGAAGTTGAGTTGTCATTACTATATGTAAACACCCTTCCAACACCATTATTACCTGCATTATAATTACCACTTGTTAATAAAAACAAATCTTTATATTTTAAAGTAGTATTTCCTAAATTACTTGAAGTTATATATCGTCCAGCACCCCCACCTTTTGAATAATCAAAAAGTACATAACCAAAATAAGAACTATCATCCACATCATAAAAGCCATCAGGCTGGTCTTCTAAAGTAATATTATCATCAGTCCATTCCCAAACATTCCCAGCTAAGTCCCAAATTACCTCTCCATTAGTTAAAGTTAAGGTTCTTCTTTGAGGTCCTGATGTTTGACCAGTTCCTGCATAACCATTTGTATCAATTGAGGCTTCTAAAGCATTATATGGTTTACTATCATTGTGTCCTGAATAAATATGACCTTCTCCAATTGTTCCACTTGACCAGTTACTTGGAACTTGTTCTATGTTTCTTGCAAGGGTCATCCATTCGTTGTTGGTTATTAGATGACCGCCTATACTCTCACAAGCTGCTATTGATTCAGTTTGTTTTATATATGTCAAAGGATAACCTTCTGGACTTGAAACTAAATTAAAGTCAGAATAACTACAACCTGCTTCATTGTTTTTCCAAACTCCAAATGAAAATTCTTGATCTTGACAATCAGTATTGCTATCTCCTATACCATCTCCATTTTGATCAACTTTCATTTCATATTTTGCAACACAAAAACCCATACTGCTGTCGTTTGTAGTGTCATATAAGAAGTTTCCTGGAACTGGGATAAAGCCTTCTGGACAGTTTCTTGGTTGTCTGTTGGTGGTTTTCATTCCTGTCTTTGT
>JALNXN010000039.1 GCA_023230325.1 archaeon
ATAAATTCATTTTTCGCATTAAAAAAGACCAGCTTTCGCTAGTCTAGTTTAAAGTTTTGGTTCGCTTTGAAATTCACTTTTTCAAAAATTTTGTCCCACGTATTTTAGGGGTGGGGCGTTCGGTGTAGTAAATATCTTTAAAAATCAAGGGTGGGGGGGATCATATTATTATCTACTATATTCAATATTAAATTATGACCTTTTATTATTTCATCTATTTTATCAATATACCATTTCTTATCTACAGAGAATTCGTTAATAAGTTTTCTTATAATTAGAAGTTGTAATTCGGTTATTTTTCTAAATAAATCAATAAAAGAATCTAAATTAATAAGTGATCTTTCGATAACTTTGTCTTCTGAATTATCAAAATACAAATTAAATTGGTCAAAATTAATATTAGTTTTATCGGATAAAACGCCATATAATCTACTCGAATCCGCCTTGATTTCATTTATGTAACCTATAGTTTCATTTGGCTTTTTCTTTACATCACAAATGGAATTAATCCCTTCAGTTATTATATAAGAACAATACCCTATTTGTTCAAATGCTTGTCTTAATAAAGCCATCATGGCAAATTCAGAAATGTAATACACCATCGATAAAGCTGATCTAATCGATGTTATATTTCTTATTAATGAAGCATAAATATATTTTTTAACATCATCAAAATTTTGCTTATATTCATCATAAAATTGTCTTAATAAAATATTGCCTTTTTTAACACAATCCGTTAATCCTGCAGCATGAGTAAGATGAGGGTAATCCTTTTTATAGAAAACAAATTCGTTAGATTTTCACTTGAATTTTTAAGTTCCTCATAAAAATTAGTTTGATTTCTAAATGAATATATAGCGGCTACAACATATCGTTTATAATCAACATCCTCATTATCTTTCAGTCCTATAACTATTGTATTATCTTCATTAGTATGTGGAATTAAATTGAAAATTTCACCGTCTAAAGCAAACTCTTGTAATAGTGAATAATAAGTAATATCTCTATTATTCATGGTGTTTACCTCTTTCAATAAAATCTTTTAGTTGTTTTCCTTCTTTACTCTTCCATTCTTCCCAACCATTTTCATTATATCCGATAACAAATACTGCAGCTGCAGATGGACTTTCAAAACTAATATCTTTAGTTGTTTGGTTATTATTATCTATTGAATCTTGATAGTCTTCTTTAAGTTGCTTATTTTGCTCTTGTGCATATTCTTTTGTTTTAGGATTTACCTTTGCTCCTTTTAAAAGAACATATTTTTTTGGACCTTTAATTATCATTTTACCTTCGTATTTTTCATTAGTTATAGATGTTCTTTCCAAATAGAAAGTAGTATTCAACAATTCATTTTTAATATCCGAATTTCCTTCTATAATTTCATCTATTTTTTCTTCATTAATACTAACTTCAAGAATATCAATAAGTTTTGTTTTCATCACTTTTTTTCTTTCATTATAAAATGTCCTAAAGTCCTTTAATTCTGTAGAAATATCCTTAGGTAGATATTTATCTCTTTCATTGCCTTGTGCCAACCATTCCTTAAGCGGTGTTTTACTCTTTGATTTATTTTCTAAACCTTTTAACAATTGTAGATTCGGAAGTTGGTCCTTCATAATTTGAAAGTCCTTTATATCGTTATCAGATAATCCTTTTTCTTTCAAATTATCTGGGTTAAATTCAAATACAGGATGCATATGATCTTGGTGAAATTCAACTTGATCAATTTTAATCTCTGGGTAAAGTAAGGATAAAATCATAAATGTATATTGCCCTTTAAGCTCATCAAATAATTTTTCTATCTCTTCTTCATCAAATATAAAGTTTCTATCACCAGTTAAAACTATATCATTAAATTGTTTTAATTCAAATTGTTTATTATTTAACTCATAATTATTAGCTTTTGAAGTAAGTGCCTTTCTAGTTTCGGTCAGCGCTGAGTTACTTGCAACTCCAAATAAATTTTTAACTTGAGCAACAATGAAATATTTAATTAATTCTTTCTTACTTCCCTTATAATCTCCACCCTTATATATGAAATATACTATTGGAATGAGTGCATTATAAGAAGTAATATTTTGATTTGAAAAACCTGACTCCTCTATCAAAAGCACCATAGTTTTAATAGCATCTTCTATCTTTGGAAAATTATCCTTAATCTTAGGAACATTTGCTTTAAAAGAATCAACTTTAAGTTGTATTGGTAAATCAGTAACATATAACATAGTTCTCATAATAAAGTCATTATTAAATGAAAACTTCTTATTTGATCTATTAATGTTTTTTATTAAACTATCGATTAAATCTCTTGCCTCTAACCAATTAGCAGTTAATGTTGAGAATATTAAATCACTTTTAGAAAGAACAGTTCCGCCACTATTAACTCTGACAAAAATATCCAACACTTCATCCATATTAGATTCTTTAACTAAATAATAATTAATAATTTCATTTTTACAAATTACATCCCAGAGCCTTCCTATTAATTCCATCTCATTTTCACTGTATTTATTTTCTTTTTGAACATCCATCAACAAGGCCATAGTATTGTTGTAATTCAATACTTTTGAAACTTTGAAGTAATTATTGTTGTTTTTAGGCATGTTTTTTGGATCTAAGAATAAAAATTCAAATTGAACATCATCTTCTTCTCCATTTGAAAAATTACTAGATGTGTTTAGAAATAATTCTGTTCTAATGAATGCATCAGGGTTGTTCCAACGCTTTCTAGGTTCTTTTATAGTCCAGCTTCCCATAATTCCTATATATAAAGATGTAAGTCTTTGTTGCCCATCTAATGCAACTTTAAATTTCTTTTCTACGAAGTTTTCTCTCTTTTCATTTAATTCATTTCTAACATCAAAATTTCTAATAAAATCATAGAAAGTATAACCTTTTATGTCATCTGTTTCTGTGTCGATATCCCAAAACAAAAATGTGCCTATTGGATATTCTCTCATAAGTGAATCAAATAATTTTGTTGTTTGTTCCTCTTTCCAAACAAATTTTCTTTGTATAGCTGGCAGAAATAATCTTCCACCATCTATTTCTTTTAATACTTCTTTAATCGTTATTTTGTGATATGACATTTTCCATCCCCATATATT
>JALNXN010000016.1 GCA_023230325.1 archaeon
TGAGTAGGATGCGAGCAATGAGCAAAAGTTTTTTCCGCCCGCCTTTCGAGAGAAAGGCGGCTCAAGCCAAATTTTTCGGCCCCGGGAGGGTGCCGAAAAATTTGCGGCCGCAAAACAAGATTTTTTATTTTTTTATAACTCTTAATTTTAATTTTTAATAACTTCTAGAATCTCTAACTCAGTTTCTTTTTTAATAATTGTAGAGATTGGTATAAAGTTATTATCAATTTTTACAAGAACAATTTCTGGACTAATCTCTAGATCAATCAATATATCTCTAATTGTTTTTCCAAAGTCTTCTTTTGTAATTGTTAATTTTTTTGTTTTCATAGCTTTTCTTTTTTTAGATTTAATTAAATATATTTTAGTTAAGAATAATTTATAAACATTAATTTTTTAGAAAGAAATTTATAATTTTAGATAAAAAATCATAATTTTGCAAATTTTTAAAAAATAAGCTCAAATTAAGCTCCTTTTAACAACTGTTATTTAAAGGTTTCGTTTCACTAATTATTTAGTAAATAATTAAATATTTATACACAACTTTTAAGAGAGTGATTTTAAGATGACAACAGCTTCAAAATATATAAAGCAAACAATTCAAAAAGAATTTCATAAAGAGAAAGATAAAGATTATGATTATAAAAAATTATATACACAAAAATTAATAAAATACAGAGCATTAGAAGGTTCAATTGTAAAACTTGAAAAACCATCAAACCCAATTAGGGCAAGAGAGATTGGGTACAAGGCAAAGCAAGGTTTTGTTATTGTTTTTGTAAAGGTTAGAAAAGGTTCTGGGCTTATTAGAAGACCAAATGCTGGAAGAAGACCAAAGAGAATGGGTGTTAACAAAATAACTAGAAGGATATCTATTCAGAGAATGGCTGAACAAAAGGCAGACACCAAATTTCCAAATTTAGAGGTTTTAAATTCTTATTATGTTGGAGAAGATGGTCAAAAGAAATATTATGAAATAATAATGGTTGATCCTAACCACCCAGCAATTGTAAATGATATGGATGTAAATTGGATAGTTTCTGAAAAGCATAAGGGAAGAGCACAAAGAGGAAAGACCTCTGCTGGAAAAAGAAACAGAGGACTTATTAAGAAAGGAACTGGGACTGAGAAAGCAAGACCATCAAACAGAGCAAATTTAAGAAAATCAAAGTAAATTTAAAGGTTTTCTTTCTTTCTTATATTTATGATATCGTCTAATATCTTTTTAGCAACAGCATTTCAAGATATGCTTTGGTTAGTTTTGTTGATTGCTTTTGCTATTTTAATTTATAATTGGACTAAAAGTCAGGTTGTTAATCAGACTGTTGCTATATTACTTACTTTACTTTTAACATACATAATGTTTATAAGATTTCCTGAATTGGTATGGATATTTATAATAGGGATCGTTGTTTTTTGGATTTATGGTAAAGACATTAAAAGTGCAATATTAAAAATAAAAATTAACAAGTAGGGATGATTTTTTGGAAAAAACATTAACTTATATTTTTTTATTTTTCTTAATATTTATTACTGGTCAATATGATTTGTTGATTTTGTCCTCTGTTGCAATTGGGATATTTTTTATGTTCTCTCCTTCTTGGTGGAACATTTTAATCTTTATTGCTTATTTCTTTGCAACTGTTATTTTTGAATTGCCAGGAAATATTGCAATTTTGTCTTTAATTGTTTTATTTGTGATAATGGTCCTTTTCAATTTTATAAACAGAAAGAAAGCAAGTGCCTCAGGTGATGATTCAGGAGAACTGGACTTTAGCAAGTTGTTTGGTGGTGGAGCTTAATTGGTTTTTAAATAAATCATAATTAAGATTTGTTTAGAAAAATTTAAATTAAAGTTTTTTTAGAAAAAGGAAAAAAAGAAAAAGATTTTTTTTCTATAATTTGTTTAAAATGTTTCTATTTTCTTCTAATATGTCTTTCATAATTTTTGTTAAAGCCTTTAATTGTGCTTTAATATCAGACAGTTGTTCTTGGACATCTTCATTTTCTGCAGAAGTGTTTTTTGCTGGAATAGTTACTTCTTTTTTTGATTGTGTGTTAAAAATATCTTCATCTTCTTTTTCATTTATGGTGTTTACTTCTGAAGTTGTTTCAATCAAGTCATCTTCTTGAGAATCTTTTTCATTAATATTAAAATCTTTAATAATATCTTTTTTTGTTTCTATTTTTGGTTCTTCTATTTTTGAATATTTTTCTTCAATCTTATCTTCTTTTGGTTTAGTTGTTTCTTTTTTAGATATATTTTCTTGTTTAGGGGTTATTGTTTTTTCGTGAGGCTCTTCAGACTCTTGAGGCTCTTCAGGCTCTTCTTTTTTATTTCTTGCATTTATAATTTCTTTGTAATTTTTTTCAATGTCCCCATCATCTACACCAATATCTTTTAATGTTGAGTAGATTGTATTTTTATCTATATTAGCATCTAACAATTCAATAATTGTGTCTTGTATTAATTTTTTATCAACCATAGATTATTACCTTTATTTCATATTTTATATAAGTATATCTTAAAATATTTAATAGTATTTAATATGTTACTTATTAAAAATGTTTTGTTTTAAATATTTATAAAGTTATATATTATATATTTTGGAATAATTATTATGGTTCTACTAAGTACTTGGAATACACTTTTTGAAGGAAAGTATGGTAACAAAGAGTTAAATATACTATATCAAGATGATGTGTTTGTTTCTTTTCTAAAAGTTAGAGATCAAAATAGTGTTTTAGTTCAAGTGTATAAGGTTTTTTTAGCAAAAGGAGATATAGAGGTGTTTGTAAATACCTTACCTTACCCTGCTGTAATTTACCAAAAGCATATAGACATTGGAGAAAATAATACTTACAAATATTTATTGTTTCAAACAGATGTAGAATATATTGATATTAACACCTTATCATACCATATTGATAAAAAAATATTAGAACTAAACAAAAGAGTTGGGTCAATAATTTCAATAATAAGCTCTTATGATATTAAATTAACTTCTTTAAAATTAGCTGGGGACAATGACACTAACTTCTTTTTTTCAGACCCAATCATTTCAAAGATATTAACAAATTTAAAATTTTCTTTTGATTTTTCAGGAACTGTTCCTATGAACAAATTAATTTTAGGGAAGAAGAATAATATTTTAGTAACAACAGACTTAGAACAATTAAACTCTGTTGCAGTGTTTGGATCATCTTTAAATGATAGAGTTTTTTCTATGAAGATTGTTTGTGAGAATTTTTTATTATCTTCAAAGACTGTGATTATTTTTGATATAACTAAGATGTTTTCAAGTCTAGGATTTCCTCAACAAAACAATGATATCATAAATGACTTTAATCTAAATATGGACCCTTTTGGATTCCCTGTAAAGAATATAAACTATTTAGACATCAAGATACCTTTGTTTGCAATTCCAAAAAATGCTTTTTTAAATATTTTTAAATTTGCAGGTATTTCTGCTGAAATTTTGTCTTTAGGTTATACTTCTAATATTTTAGACATTAAAGAGCTAATTGTTAATATTAAAAACTTAGAAATCACAGAAACAATTACACAATTTGAAAAGCAAAGAGTAATTTCAAAATTAGTAATCTTAGATAAAAGTTATTCTTCAGTTTTTGGAGAAACTGATCTTTCTGTTCTTTTTGAACAAAGATATAAGCATATTGGTTCTGTAAAGATTTTAAATATTGATGACAAACATCCATTTTATGTTTATTATGTAAACCATATTCTAGACAGATTTTCAAATTCTTTAAAAGATGATATATTAATTGTGCTTCCTGAATCTAAAAATATTTTAAACAATTTATTTGTTGGTAGTAATATCTTTTCAATTTTAAAAAATAATTCTGTAATCTCTAGCTTAATTAGTAGTAAAGCAGAATCTGATTTTAAAGGTGACAAGCTTTATAATGTTAAGATAAACATGGTTGACAGTAATGATGGGGTGGTATATTATCCAAACAAAGATCCTTTAAGAATACTTTTTAGACCAACATTTACCTCAAGTATAATTAGTTATAAAAAACCAAAAGAAGAAATTTTAGATTAGGATTTTACAATTAATTTTCATTTTCTTAACTTATAACTTTTTTATCTTATTCTACAAAACCTAAAAAAACAAAAGCTTTATATACTTTGGGAAACCATTATATTTATATAGGTTTACTTTTAATCTAAAAAGTAATTTTAAAAAAGGATACTATTTTTTAAAAAAAGATTTTAAAGAATATAGAGGTGTTAATATGGTAAAATGTCCTGAATGTGGTAGCGAACAAGTCTATAGAGATCCAAAGTCTGGAGAATATGTGTGTAAGAAATGTCATGTAATTCTTTCTGAAGATCAAATAGATATGGGTAAAGATTGGAGATCTTTTGATAATTCTGATAAACAAGATAATGTTGGTACTGGCTCACCAATGAAATTTACAAAAATAAATAAAGGTCTTGAAACAATGATTGAGAGAAGTGGAAGGGATCTAAGAGGAAATAAATTATCCACAAAGTCAAGAGCTCAAATGTATAGATTAATAAAATGGCATAAAAGGTCATCAATTTCAAACTCAATGCAAAGAAATCTTTCAATTGCATTAACTGAACTTAGAAGAATTGCATCTTATTTAAATATTCCTAACTCTTTAGTAGAAACAGCAGCTTTACTATACAGAAAGACTGTTGAAAAAGGATTGATTAGAGGAAGACTAATTGAAGCGGTTGTTGCAGCTGTGTTATACTCTGTATGTAGAACATATAATGTTCCAAGAACATTAAACGAGATGGCAGAAGCTTCTGGATTAACTAAAAAAGAAATTGGAAGAACTTATAGATTTATAGTTAAAGAACTAGACATTTCTGTGCCTTTAACAGATCCAAGTTATTATATTTCTAGATTTGTATCTGTTTTAAATCTTTCAGCAGAAGTTGAAGCAAAAGGTAAATTGATTGTTAAAAAGGCAATTGCGTCAGGGTTGATCTCAGGAAGAGGTCCAACTGGTGTTGCTGCAGCTGCAGTTTACATTGCTGCTTTGATGGTTGGCGAAAGAAGAACTCAAAAGGAAGTTGCTAATGTTGCTGGAGTAACTGAAGTAACCATCAGAAACAGATATAGGGAACTTAAGTCAAAATTGAAATTAAAGGTTGATGCTTAAAAACTTTTAAGCTCCCTTTTCTTTTTATTTTCTTTTGTGTTTAGGTTTAAGTTTTTTATTTCTAATTTTAATTTAACTTTTTACAAATAATTTAAATAGATTTTGTTAGTATATTATATATGTGAGAAATTATGACAGAAAATATATACGATTTGGTAGTTGTTGGCGGTGGACCAGCAGGAATGTCTGCAGCTTTATATGCTGGAAGATATAAAATGTCTACAATTATGTTTACAGATTCTTTTGGAGGAACAACTTCTTCTGCTCACAAGATCTGTAATTATCCTGGAATTAAAGAAATTACAGGTATGCAGTTGATGTCTGACATGACAGAACAGATTACAGATTTAAAAATTCCTTTATATTATGACAAAGTGGTAGATATTAAAAAAGAAAATGATATCTTTATAGTTAACACTGATCAAAGGACAGTAAAAGCTAAAAAAGTAATTTTAGGAATTGGAAAAAAGAAAAAGAAATTAGGTCTTAAAAGAGAAGAAGAATTGGCAGGAAAAGGCATACATTATTGTGCAACTTGTGATGGTGCTTTTTATAAAGATAAGATTGTAGGGGTTATTGGTGGTTCTGATGCAGCAGTAACTGCTTCTTTGCTATTAGCCGATGTTGCAAAGAAAGTATACTTAATATACAGAAAAGACAAACTAAGATCAGAACCAATGTGGACAGAAGCCTTAAATAAGCAAGAAAAAATAGAAGTTTGTTATAATTCTGAAGTAATTGAGTTACTTGGGGAAGAAAGATTAGAGAAAATTAAATTAAATACACAAAAAACAATTGAAATTGATGGATTGTTTATAGAAATTGGGGCAATTCCAAATACTGATCTTTTAAACAAATTAGATATAAAGTTAGACTCAAGAGAAGAAATCATAGTAGACAAAGAGCAAAGAACAAACATCTTTGGAATATTTGCTGCAGGAGATGCAACAAATGTTAGTGATTTAAAACAAATTGTTACTGCTGTCTCTCAAGGCGCAGTTGCAGCTTACCATTCATACATTGACCTAAAGGCAAACAAGTGATAGGCTGAGGAAACAATTAAAGAAGGTAAATCTCAATTAAAATTTAAGATTAAATCTTCTTTTTTAATTTTTTTCTTTTTTCTCTACTACCCGACCCTCTAAATCCCCAAGTTCTTTTAAAACCAAACTTTTTTAAAGTAAACTCTAGTTTTTTTAAAACCATATCTTTAATAATAAGTATTGTCTATTATATATTGGGGTTAAAAATAATATCAAAAAAGGGGTTGAAGTAATATGAGTGATGTAAATTCAAAACTTAAAAAATCATTTGAATCATTAAATAAAGGACTTTATAGGACAAGTAGAGCCACAGAGCTGTACACTCCACTTTCAGAAATCTTTAAAGAAATCATTAGAGACTATAAAGAAATTGAACTGATAAACAAGAAAAACACACATTTAGAAAAGGAAATTGAACAAGAGATAAAAAAAAGAGAACTAATACCATTATACAAGAAAATGAACCAAATTGTTTCAAATATAAAGAATGATATGGATATCTTTAATAAGGAATTAGATTTAGGTAATAACTTTTTAGAAAAATTTAGAACCTACAGAACATATGTCTTTTCAGATTCTAAAAAATCACAAGAATATTTAAAAAAATTAATTGATTCTTTTAATATTGATGAACTTATCTTAAAGGTAAATGTTGTAGGAACAATTGATCTAAATGAAATTTCTGGAAAAATAAAAGGTAAAAAAATAGGCACAGATATTGTTGTTCTTCCGGAGAATATTAATTTAATTTATGATGAGATTCTAAAATCAAAAGCAATCAAGTTTAGATTGGTAACAGACTCAATTGTAATTTATTTTGAGAAAGATAATGTCTTGTATATTGAAGGACAATCTAAGAAAATAAAATTATGTGATATTGATGCTCAATCTTTTGGTGCTAAGATATTAGAGGAATAGTTTCTTTTTTTTCCTTTTCTCTTTTTAAATATTTTTATATGTTATTCTTTAATCTAAGACAAAATTGGAAATTTTTTATGGACACACTTGTAGACATTATAGAGCAACCAAATTGGAAGATACTTCTAAATGATGTTGTTAAGTCTAATGATTTTGATATTTGGAATTTAGATATTATTAATCTAATTGATCTTTATTTAAGAAAGATTCAAGACATGAAAAAAGATAATCTTTTAGTTCCTGCAAATGCATTATTAGCTGCTGCTATTCTTTTAAAAATAAAAGCCTTTACCTTAAAGCTTACAAGCATTGAGGAAGAGGAGCCTTTAAAGATTCCAAATGAAGAAGATTTTTTAGATGGTCTTTTAAATATAGATAATCCTGCAAGATTTAAGGAAGGGCAAGTATCCTTAGATGAATTGATTGATGTTGTTAATTTTATGATGAACAGACCTACAAAATCAAATCTTGAAAGAAAAATTAAAGAAAAAAAGGAAGATGTTTTTATTTTGCCTAAAAAAACTGAAGATATTGGAATTAGAATAAATAGATTGTTTGAGGGTTTGAAAGGTAAGGTTGATAAGGAAGGATGCACTACCTTTTCTAAGTTGTTAAATAAAGATTCTGAGTTGCAGAACTTAGTTGACAATTATTTTATACCATTATTATTTTTATCTCAAGAGCAGAAAGTAAACATTTGGCAAGATGATTTTTTTTCTGAAATTTTTATTAAAATTATTTGATTTTTATAAGTAACAATATATTTATAAAAGCTATCACTTAACAATATTATCATATGAACTTAAAAATAAATAAAGGGCAAATATCTATAGAGATGATTGTTATTTTAGCAGTACTTATTATTGCTGCAATTTTGGTAGGGGTTTTAGTTATTAATTCCTCTAACAGATCAATTGATTCTGCAGATGAAACTAATCAACAAATTGACAGTACAGTTGAAGGGTATGTCGAGACTCTAAAAGCTTACAAGGAAGATGGTTCTGTTCCAACAACACCTCCACCAGCAGATACTTTTACAGCAACAATTACTTCTCCTTCTGTGAATGTAAATTTTTTAAACACAGGTAATATAGACTTAGATATGACAAGTGAACATGGTGCTAATCCAATTACTTGTCTTTGGACATATTCTCCAGTAGGTATGCCGATTATTGGTTGTTCAGAACAAGTTTTAGCATCTAGTGTTGGTCTTGGGCTCAATAAGACAATTACTTTAAATGCAACTGATGCAGATGGAAATATTTCCACAGATACAGTTAATGTAAATATTTATAAAAAAGATATTTTTGGTGGTATTATTGACTCTCCATCAGACGGAGATTTTATTTGTAAGCATAATAAAATAGTTTTAGTTTCAAACACAGCTGATTTTGATCCTGATGGCTTAGTTTGTGTTTGGAAAATTGGAACAACAACCTTACCTTCTGTTGATGGTTGTGCAAATTATACAACTCCAGATATGGGAAGTGTTTATGGAAACGGTAACACGAACATATCTTTAGAAATTACTAACACACTTGGACAGAGGGGACAAGAAAATATAGAGGTTGTAATTAATGCTAGTAATTGCCTATAATTTATTAATCTTAGAGAAAATATGTTAAACAAAGAAGGTTCTGATTATTTAAGACTATCAATAGAATGTATTTTATTTATGTCTCCAAAAGCAGTAGCCATTAAGAAAATCTACTCTGCACTTCCAAACATTTCAAAAGATCTAATTGATCTAGAGATTGATGAACTAATAAATGATTATAGTAAAAGAAAAACCTCAATTGAGATTATAAAAGATAATAACAAATTAGAGATGGTAATTAAACCAGACTTTCAACCATTCAATATCTTTGCAACAGGAAATACTCTTTCTAAAAGTGAACTAAAAACATTAGCATACATCTCTTTAAACTCACCTGTTGAGCAAGCAAAGATCACAAGAAAAAGACCATTTGAAGATCTACAAATCTTAAAAGATTTAGATTTAATTTCTGTTGAAAAGAAAGGGCGAAAAAATATTTTACATACAACTAAAAAATTTGCTCTTTTGTTTAAAAAATTTAAATAAAATATATTTATATACATTTTATTACATAAATATATATCAATTTTAAATTATTAGATTAATTTGTTTTTAATTAAAAAAACATTAAAGGTGTCTTTGTATGAACTATAAAAATATAATTATAATTTTCTTATTTTTAATATCAATAATTACTATTCCCTCAGCTTATGCTCTTATTCCAAATGAAAGTATGAAAATTTTTGCAGTTAGTGATAATGAAGCAATGGTTGCAACTTTAAATGTCTCCATTGTTGAAGGAACAGGTAAAATATTTTCTTCAATTGATGAATCTTTAGTTGGTAGTGCCACCCAAGAGTCTGTGAAGAATGCAGTAAAAACAACTTATGATGTTGTTGGAAACAGTATTAAAAACAAATACAATTTTACAATTGATATTGAATCAAGTGCCTACAGTATTGATGGTCCTTCTGCAGGAGGAGCAATTGCACTTTTAATGATCTCAATGTTTGAAGATGTTAACCTTAGCCAAGAAATAGGAATGACAGGGTCAATCACAGTAGATGGATTAATTGGAGATGTTGGAGGTATTTACTTTAAAGCAAAAAAAGCAGCTGAAGTTGGGGTAAAAATATTTTTAATACCTGCAGGAAATAGAAAACAAATTATTTCTGAAGATGGTGAAATAAAAGATATTGATCTAGTTGACTATGCTTATCAGAATTGGGGTATGAAGATTGTAGAGGTTAGTGATATTAAAGAAGTTGTTAAATATTCAAGAATGCAATTTTCTGATATTGATATTAATGCAACTAAACCTATAATTAAAGACACTTTCACTCCTGAAAAAATAAAATATTCTTCAGCAATTAAACCTATGAAAAGTCTAGTAAACAAATATATAGTTGATGCAAATACAGAAATTAATAAAATAAAATATGGAATGGATAGCAATTCAATTAAAGATTTAGGAATATTACAAAGTATGTTAGGTATTTTTGATTATGCTAGAGAAGGATTAGATAATTCAATTACTTATAATGAAAATAATTTTTTATATTCTTCTGCAAATTCAGCATTTTTAACTTTTTTAAACATTACTACGGTTAATGAAATTATTGCAAACCCATCTGTTCTTAGTCTAAATTCAACAATTTTTGATTTAAGAGTGCAAAACCTAGAGAATAAAATTAATCTTACAAAAAATAGACTGAAGTTATGTTCTTTAGATAATTTTGAATGGTGTATTGGAGCTAAACAAAGACTAACTTGGGCAGAAGATAAATTAGAAAAAATAAAATCTACAAACTATTCTAAACCAGGAAGTAGTTTGCTTAAAATTTCAGATTATAGTTATGCAGTTGGTTGGGTAGATATTGCAAATGATTTTTTAAATATTGGAATTACAGATTCTAGTTTGAAGTTTGTAGAATCAGATCATTTTAAGAACTTAGCACAAGAAAGTATTATTTCTGTTGAAAATGAATTAATTCTATTAAATAGTGATCTAAGCACTGATGAGGATTTTTTAAGAAGACTAAATGCAGCAAAAATAAATTATAAGAGAGGGTGGTATGTAACTTCTTTGTATGATTCTGCAACTGCAATGTCTGTCTTAGTTTCTGATAATGAGGGCTTTCAAGATTTGTTTAATATTTCTTCTTTTGAGGAAAAATATGATTTTTTAAATAAAAATTTAAGAAGTACTTCTGGACTAAATTCAGAGAAAAATGTTTGGTCTAAATTATATTTTGATCATTCTATTTACTATTATACAGGTTATAAATATTATAAAGATAAAGGAAATGATATAGAAGCAGATAGCTACATTAGAACTGCAAATTCAATTGTAAATATTGCATATTATCTTTATGAGGTTGAGGAGAAGGTAATTTCTTATTATGATGATGCAGATATTCAAATTATAATTGAAGATCTAAATAATAATTCAGAAGTAATTGTAGAAGACAATTTAGGTAATACTTCCCAAAATTATAATGACGCTTCTGTGTATGTGTATTCAAAGGAAAATAGTGAAAGTAATAACCTGTACTTATATGTTTTAGTAATTGGAATTTTTATTATACTTATAAGCTTTGCAATTGAATTTAATAGTTTTAGAAAAAATCATACTTCCCAAGGTCTATTAAAACAAATATCTTATCTTGATGAGCAATTGTTGGAAGGAAAGATAAGCCCTTTTACCTATAATGAGATGAGAAGTAAATATCTAAATGAACTAAATTTAATTAAAGAAAAAGAAAATAAAAAAGAATTGCAATCCAAAAAAATAAAAGCTACAGAGATTAGTTCCCAAAATCTAAATATTAGTTTGGAAGAAAAAATAATTGATAAACAAATTGAAGAATTAAAAAAGAGAAAAAAAGAACTTGGAAGGAAGAATTCTAAAAGTAAGAAGAAGCCCTCTAAAAAGAAATAATTTTTTTCTTTTTAGCTTTTAAACTTTATTTTTAGAATATTAACTATTTAAGACAAAATTACAAAATACTAAATTGTAATTCGCATTTTTAAATATTTTGGACTGTATATTCCTAATACTAGCATTTATGTTACACAATTAAGTAAATTGTTTTTATGTTTTACAAACCATAATATCCATAACAATTTGAACAACAGCTGGTGAAAAACTTCTAATCACTTGTTTATTTATAATTTTTAGTTTTACATTATTTTCTTTTTCTTTAATTTTTAAAAACATACCTTTATATTTTTTTTGATACTTAATCTTCATTGGTTAATAACAATTTATTACTAAGTGATACTTATGCTGAAACAAATAAAAAAATATGCTCCAACTTTAAATACAGTAATTATGGTTGAAGATACTTTAAAAAAAATGGATGGTGCAATTATAACTGTTGCTCAATTAAAAAAACAATTACCAAAACAAGTAAATCATAATACTTTAAAACATATTTTAGAATATTTAGAAGAAAGTAATAAAATTTATGTTAGTATTAAAGGATTAACTTGGATTCATAATGTTAATAATAATTTAAAAAAAGCCATAAATACTGGTTTTGAATTATGATTGTAAGAATAATATTGTCTAAAGAAGCAAAAGAAGTTTATGATTATTTAAATGAAGTTTCTAAAACATCAAAAATTGAAAAGAGTATATTTACTGCAATTAATAATAAGATTGATTTAATTAAAATTAATCCTCATTATGGTCAGCCTGTTTCTAAAAATAAAATTCCAATAGATTATGTTGAAAAATATGATATTAAAAGATTATTTAGAGTTTCTTTACCAAATTTTTGGAGAATGGAATATACTCTTACAAATAATGATTCAGAAATTGAAATTATTGCTTTTTTATTAAATATTTTTGATCATAAAGAATATAATAAAATTCATAAATATAAATAATTATGTTTTATAAACCATAATATCCATAACAATTTGAACAACAGCTGGTGAAAAACTTCTAATCACTTGTTTATTTATAATTTTTAGTTTTACATTATTTTCTTTTTCTTTAATTTTTAATATTTTTTCAATTTTTTCATATGGGTTGTTTTTAGAAACAAAATTATAAGTATGTATTATTCCTTTGTCTTTACAAGAATAAATTGCAGAATCTAAAAACATTTCTGCTGATTTAGGTAGAGGCATTGGTATTCTGTCAAAGTAATCTTTATATTTTTTAGAAACTTCCCTAACATCTCCTAATATTGGGACTATCTTTCCTTCTAATTTATTTAGTTTAATATTTTCTTTTAAGTATTTTACACCAATTGGATTAAGTTCAATTGCAATTACTTCTTTTGGATTATTAGCTAATTTTGCAATCTCAATTGCAAAGGGCCCCACACCTGCAAAAAACACTCCAATAGTTTCATTTTTTTTAACAAGTTTAGCTATTCTTTTTCTTTCAGTTGCAAGTCTTGTTGAATAAAAGACTTCTTCAACATTTGTTTTTAATTTACATCCATTTTCAGTAATTATTGTTTCTTTTCTGTTCTCTCCATATATCCAGTCTAGATCTTGTGTTCTAAACTCTCCATGGTGTTCTTTTGCCTTATTAAGTACTACTTTTACGTGTGAGTTTACTTTTTGTAGTGCTTTTCCTAGTTGTTTAGAGTACTTTTTGATTATATCTTCGTTTTCTATGTTAATTATTACAATATCTCCTACTATATCATAGGAGTTTGGTATTTGTTTTAATTCTTGTTCTTTTAGTCCTTCTTTTTTAAGAAATTCTTTAAAAGAAAGTCCATGTTCTTTTTGTTTAGTTGGGTTTTTTAAATTTACAATTTTATATTTTTCTAAATTCTTTGTTATTTTTTTAATAGGTATAATTACTTGTTCTTTTTCATTTGTAATTTTATAATTAGAATTAAAATTATTTTCATTTTTAATTAAAGAAATTAGTTCTTGTGCTTTTTCTTTAGGTATTTTTACACCAATTATTTTTGTGTTCATATATATTTTAAA
>JALNXN010000040.1 GCA_023230325.1 archaeon
GATGCACAAAAAATGATGAACCCTGACATTAAGGGTGAGGAATACCAACAAGGACAAACGCTAGACCATCACGATGTACGTTACTTTGTATTTGCAAGAGATAAATATACTTGTCAAGTGTGCAAGAAAAGTAAAGACAAAATCTTTAACACCCACCATATTATCTATCGTTCTCATGGTGGGAGTAATCGAGCAGATAACTTAATTACAGTGTGTACAGACTGCCATACACACGAAAACCATCAAAAAGGAAAAGTGCTTTGGAGGTGGATGGTAGAGGGCAAAAAACTACCAAGCTACAAAGAAGGTGCATTTATGAATATCTTCCGTCAGCGAGTATTCAGGAAGTACCCACAAGTCAAGATCACCTATGGCTCTATCACGACACCAAGAAGAAAAGAGTTGGGGTTAGAGAAAACTCATGAGAATGATGCCATTGCCATCAGTGGAATAGAAAAGATTGATAAGGCTGTAGATTATTCATTCAAAATCAAGCAATTTCGTAAGAAAAAACGTTCTCTACATGAGGCAACAGCTAGAAAAGGCCGCAAGACCAAAAACACAACCAGTAAACGTAACGTCAAAAATATCAAACAACTAAACGGTTTTTATCTTAATGATAGAGTAGAAATATATGGAAAGTTAGGTTACATCACAGGCTTTACAGGTGCAAGTATGGCTTATGTTAAAGACATAGTTGGCAATTACATCACAAAACCGAACAAGTCATACAAACAAATCAATCTCAAAGAGTGTAAGTTTCTGAATCACAATAACAATTGGCAATATGTAGAAAACTTTTAGGCTATCGCCTACCGACATTCATCCCCCACTTTACACTTCGTAAGAAGTGGGGGACTTCTGTCGGAGAATCGTTAAATAGAGAAATGTTATTAGAAATTACTGAAGGAATTAGAAAAGAAATTCCTTTAGGATTTAAACATCATCTTGAAAAACAAAAGTGGAGTAAATTTGAAGAAGCACCCGATGTTCCAATAATTCAGCGTGAACTTGAAAATGCTAAATATCAATTAGGTACATTAGGAAATGGAAATCATTTTATAGAAATTCAAAAAGATGAAGACAAAAAAATTTGGATAATGATTCACTCAGGTTCAAGAAATTTTGGATTAAAAATTGCTAAAGAATATAACGATATTGCTAAAAAATATTGTGAAAGATGGCATTCAAAGGTAATGGATATAAGCAAGGATTTAGCATTTTTACCTATTGAAGAAAGAGATTGCAAAGATTATATTTTAGCTATGAATTATGCATTATTATTTGCTAAAGAAAATAGAAAAAGAATGATGTCTAAAATCATTGATATTTTTAGAAGTAAAATTGAAAAAAATACTATTGAAGAAGTTATAGACATTCACCATAATTATGCTAGATGGGAAAATCATTTTAATAGAAATGTTATTATTCACAGAAAAGGTGCTACGTCTGCAAGATCTGGTGAAATAGGAATAATTCCAGGATCACAAGGAACGAATAGTTATATTGTTGAAGGATTAGGAAATCCTTTATCTTTTATGTCTTGTTCACATGGTGCTGGTAGAAAAATGGGTAGAGGTGAAGCAATAAGAACTTTATCATTAGAATCTGAAATTAAGAAATTAAACGAAAAAGGAATAATTCATTCAGTTGAAGAGAATGATGATTTACAAGAAGCACCAGGATCTTACAAAGATATAGATGAGGTTATGGAAAATCAAAAAGATCTTGTAAAAATTAGAACCAAATTAGAACCGATTGCTGTAATAAAATCAAAGAAGAGGAAAAATGAGTATTCTAGATAAGATATTTGTAGAAAAAACTCCAGAAAGAAAATACAAATACATCAATTTAAACGAAGGTATTAAAGAAATCAAATCTAAAAATAATATGGAGTCTAAAAATGTTTGAAAAAATACCTTTTAATATTAATGATTATGTTTATATTAAATTAACAGATTATGGAAAAGAAAAATTAAAAGAAAATTTTGAAAAAGAAATTTCATATCTTCCAGAAAAACAAAAAGAAAAAATTAGAGAACATTTTAAAATACACGAAGAAGATAAAGATGGATGGTCTAAATGGCAATTATGGGACTTAATGAATAAATTAGGTAAATATTGGGTAATGGGTTGTGAAAATGTATTTGAAACTAAAATATTTTTTGAAGTTAAAAAAGGAGGTTAAGTGATACATTATATTTATGGAGATGTACTCAGACAAGAAGGAAATGAAATAAAATTTATAGTACATGTTTGTAACGATATTGGAAAATGGGGTGCTGGATTTACAAAAGAATTATCTAAAAAATGGAAAACTCCAGAATTAATGTATAAGAGTTTTATTTTAAAAAATAAACCAGGAATACATAATCTTGGAAAAAATATTTTAGTTAAAGTTGAAGAAAATATATATGTTGTTAATATGATATGTCAACATAATGTTAGAAACCTTAATAATTCAATACCATTGAAATATAATTATCTTGAAAAATGTTTAAATAAATTAGCAGGATATATTGAAGGGAATAAATTCCCTTCAAATGTTTCAATTCATATGCCTAAAATCGGATCAGGTTTAGCAGGTGGTGATTGGAATAAGATTGAAGGTATTATAAGAAAAACATTAGATAAATTTAAAGTTAATATCTATATTCTTCTTTAAATCCCTTCTTCACTTCATCAATTAATATATATAGAGAAATATCTAGAAAAGTAAAATTAAAAATTTTACTTATAATATGTATAGACATTACACAGAACTTATTATACGTCAATTACCTCGGCCACAAGGGCACGAGGTTTCCACTCAACGAATCTTATGAAAAAATTAATAGAACAATTAAATTCAAACAAATATAATACATATAGTGATAAGGTAATCGAATTAATTAAACAAAATTTAAAATTATTAGAAAATTAATTATCGTACCTCCAATCTATATATATTAATTAGTGAAGTAAAAAAAAGAGAGGAGGAAAAAAATGTATCTTTGTA
>JALNXN010000041.1 GCA_023230325.1 archaeon
TTTCACTTCCTTGCTAAAAGCAAAAACTATTAAGTGTATATCAAAAAGCCTTAGTTTTTATTGTATTCATGATAACTCAATATCTCAAAAATATACTTTTAAGCGAATTCATACTATAAAAGCTATGTATTTATTAGAGGAATCATTAGAAGATGGAAGTAAAGAAAAAGAAATTTTTTTAAATACATTTAAGCCTCGATTTTATTGGAATATGATTAATAATCTTTTAAAGTTTGATAAGAATGATTATGAAGCAAAAAAAAGGATAATTAGATTAATTAATAATAAAAACATCAAAAAAGTATTGAAAAAACATCAATTTTCAAAGTCAAAAGATCAAATTAGAAAATTTGTGATTATACATTTTCCAAAATTCTATATAGATTTTATAATGAATATAAGAAATGAGGGATAGAATGTCGAAAGAAAGGAATTTCATAAAATCTTTTTTTCAGTTTTCAATAGGGCAATGGGTTGCAGCCCTTATTTCTTTTATTACAACACCAATAACAACCTGGCTTATTATTCCTGAAGAATTTGGGAAAGCTTCTATGTTCACATTAGCATTTAATTTACTTTTAAACGTTGCTCTTTTAGGGGCTGATCAAAGTTTTGTGCGGATGTTTTATGAAAAAGAAGAAGAAAAAAGAAGAAACTTACTTTGGGAAGCATTAATTCCAAGTTTAATAGTAGGATTTGTAATATTTATATTTATTGAGATATTTTGGAAGCAGCTTTCTTTCGTTCTTTTTGGTGATTATACTCATTTTTTTCCTGTTTTTTTGCTGGGGGTAACAATTTTGGTAGCAACGATGGAAAAATTTGCTACTTTAGCAGTGAGGATGAAAAAAAGAGGAATAGCTTTTTCCACTTTAAGAGTTGTTAATGGAATAACAAACGCTACTTTTACAATTTTATATGCTTTGCTTGTTTCAAGGACTTTTTATGCCATAATTGTCGGCACTTTGTTTTCGCATATAATATCCGCACTGTTAGCAATTTATTTTGAAAGAGATTTATGGTTTGGTAAGTTTAAAATAGATTTTAGTTCTATAAAAGCAATTGTAAAATATGGTATTCCTTTTGTACCAACATTTTTAATAACTTGGCTTTTTCAGTCTTTTGATAAACTAGCCTTGAGGAATTATTGTGATTTTACTGAGATTGGATTGTATTCAGCGGCCTTTAAGGTTGTTGCGATTATGAATTTAATTCAAGCTGGTTTTACAACATTTTGGGTACCTATTTCTTATGAAAGTTATGAACAAAATTCTGAGGATAAAGGGATCTTTGAAAAAACTTCATTGTTTATAGCAGCGGCTATGTTTATGCTAGGAATGGGCATACTACTTTTTAAAGACGTTATCTTTTTGCTGTTAGCACGTTCGTATAGAACAGCTGCTCAGATAAGCCCATTTTTGATTTTAATGTCTATTATGGGAACTGTTGAATATGTAACAGGGCAAGGAATAAACTTTAAGAAAAAAACCTATTGGCATATTGTAAGATCTCTTGTTGCAGCAATTATCGATATAGTTGGTAATCTATTGTTTGTACCTATTTATGGGGCGAAAGGCGCTGCCTTCACTACTGGCATATCCTACATCGTCTTTTTCTCTATAAGTACATATATCTCGCAAAAACTTTATAAAGTCAACTACCATTTAGGTAAATTCTATTCTGCAACAATTATTTTTGTAATTGTCGCATTTATAAATACCTTTGTAGATATTTTATCTGTTCAAATAGTTTCTGCAATAATAGGATTCATCTTGATAACAATAATATACAAAGATCAAATAAAATATGCGATAAGTCTAATTATTAACGAATTAAAAGGCATAAAGAAAAAAGCAACTAACAAAGCTTAAGTGAAAAATATTATAACTCAATTATTTTTAAAAATTCTTGTTCTTTTTCTTGGCTCCATACAAAGTATTTTTGATATTTTTCAATATTCTTTAAGATAGTTTCATAATTTTCGTAGGCTTTTTGTATTTTTTCAACGCTTTGTTCTATGTTTGATGGGTTTATTACTACACCGATTCCTAATTTTTCAACTTGTTTTGCCATTGAAATAAATGATTCTTTAACAATAAAGGGCGTTCCTGCAGCTATAGAATCGTAATATTTGTGTGGAAGTGCAAATATATCATTTTTGTAATGTCTATCTTTTACAGTATTGTATGAGATTAGAGAAAAAGCTGCTTTTGATAATTCTTCCATCATTTCATTGTAAGGCAAGAAAGATGTTGAGGCGTGTGGGATATCGTCAAATTCTTGTGAATCCATTCCTATAACTTTAAAAGAAAATCCTTTTTTAATAAGAGTATTTAATAGTTTTTTCTCGTCTTCTATCTTTCTTGTAACTTTTCCAACCAAAACAATTTCTTTTTGTTTCTTTTTAATATCAGGCTTCAAACTGAAATTTGCATAATTAGGCATAATGAAAGTCTTATCTTTTGTAATGCCTACTTTATCAATTACATCGTTTCGTGTTTCGCCAGAAACAAAGATAGCTAAGTCTGATAATTTCAACTGTTTCTTAAACAGACGCCAAACAATATTTGTTTTTACCTCCCCTATAATCCCAGGTAGTTCTGCTAAAAAGTTCTCAGGATGATATTCGTGTATGTCGTAAACTATTTTCTTATTCCGTTTTTTGGCTATTTTAAATGGTTCAAGTGGTCTACTTGCTAAAAAATGATGCATGTATAATATGTCATAATCTTCGTTTTTAATTAAATCACAAATTATTTTATCTAATGCCCTTCTATTTAACAATTTTCTTAAAGGATTGCCTTTAGTTCCTTTTGTATATTTAATTGGTATATACGTAATATTTCCATCCTGGTACTTTTTTTCTTCTCTATCAGTCCAATATTGGTATATAATCTCATGTGATTTAGAAAGAGAA
>JALNXN010000006.1 GCA_023230325.1 archaeon
GTCTAAAGATTCTTTTGTGAAAGTCTTTCCCCAAGTTAAGACTACTGCAATTAACACCACAGCAACAACAACTAAAAGGATAGTTGCAATTAATGGGGAGATTGATTTTTTCTTAAAAATGTTTTTGCTTTTATTTCTGTTCATAAATTTTCACCTTTTATAAATATTATATATCTACTATTAGTTAATCAAAATATTTTTAAAGACTTGGGAAAGAAAGAAAAATTGATTATTTTAGTTTTTTAATTGTAGAACTTACTTTCTTGATAACAATTAAACCTAACTCTTTTTTTAAAAAAAATAAAGATCCTAAAAATTGATTTAAATAAAATTTATTTACTCTTACAATAACTTCTCTTTTTTCTAGATCTAAATCTATTACTGTTATATTTGCTTTGGCTGTTAGAAAAACACCAAAGACCTTTTGAAAATTATTATTCAAGATTGTAAATAAATTGTAAGGATCAGACAATATTTCCTTTGAGAAAGAGAAATGCACATATCTTTTCTTGTGCCTTAAAGTTGGTCTGATCACATTTAGTTTCTTTTTATTTACAACCATTTTTATCAATCACTTTATTTTTTCTTAGTTTTCAATTCTTAGTTTTCAACTTTAATTTTAAATTTTAATTTTCTTACCTAACAATTATTCTAATAGTATTTTTCTGTCTAACAACCTATCTATAAATTGCTCCTCTAAATTAAAGTTTATTAAAAAAGATTTTAAGATATTAATATCTACTAGTTCTTCATAGTTTCTTGCAAAAGAAGAGAATATAAAATCTGCTTGCTTTATTTTTAACAAATCTATTATAAACTGAGTTTGTTTTAAATTTCTAAGTACAAACCTATCTGTGTAAAGAGAAGTCTTAAAAGCAACAATTTTATTTTGTTGTTTAATCATGTTTGCAGACTGCTCATCAAAACTTAACTTCTCTGAAATTGGGTTTAAAAGAATATTTACTTTTAAATTGTTTATTGCTAGAGTGTTTTCTTTTAAGTTACCACCAACATAGATTATTTTTTCTAAAGATTTATATTTATTTAATAATTTTAGATCAGAAAATAAAAATAACTTATGGAATTTTAATTTTTTAGATTTTGGTAAAAGAAACTGAGAGGTTAGACTTTCTTGGGTGTTAATCTCTCTTACCACAAAGACATGTTTATAGCCTAAACTTAAGAAAGTGTCTTCAATTTTTTTAAAGCTATTATTTTCTAATAACTCTTCATAAATTATATCAAAATATTCCATTTGTTTAATCACATCTTTTCAGGCATTTCAATCCCTAAAATTGAAAGGGTTTTTGTTAAAACTATAATATATGCTTTGATAATTAAAACTCTATTTTTTTTAATAGCCTCATCTTCAACCAAGACTTGACAAGTGGTGTAAAATTTATTAAACAGATGTGCAAGCTCAAGTGCATAGTTTGCAATAATGTGCGGTTTATAGTTTCTTGCTGAATATTCTATTTTTTCTTGTAACTCTTGAAACTTGTTTATTAACAATAGCTCTTCATTTTCTAAAGTAGCTTTAGAAAGATCTTTTAGGCTAATATTACTTAGGTTTGCTTTTTCTAAAATACCCTTTGCTCTAACACCTGTATATTGAACATAAGAGCAAGAGTCTCCTGCTAAGTCTGTTGCAACATCTAGATCAAAGACTAGATTTTTAGAAGTATTTATTTTTAACATCTCAAAAATTATTGTTCCAAAGGATATTTTTTTTAGAGTTGATTGATCTGAATCTAATCCATTCTCCGTTAATACTTTATTAACTTTTGTAAAAACTTCATCTCTAAAGTCCTCATATAAAGTCATTCCACCTTCTCTTGATTTCATTTTTCCTTCTGGGGTGTTTATTAGTCCATGACTTATGTGTAGATTATTGAAGTTAGGGTAGATAAATTTAAATAATCTAAATAACTGTTTTAAATAAAAATCTTGCTCACAGGCAACAACATATAAAAAATCATTACAGTCAGGATATTTTTCTTTCTTTAAATTAATTAAGCCTATGTCTTTTGCACCATAGAGAAGAGCACCATTACCTTTGATTAAAATAAAGTTTCCAAGTTCCTTTGAACCAAGATCAGCAACAATAGCTCCGTCGTCCTCTACAAAAATGTCTTTGTATTTTTTAAAAAGGTCTGTCTTTATTTCTAAAAACTTCTTTTCAGCTTGACTTTCAAAAATCGTGTGGTCAACAGTTATCCCTAGTTCTTTTCCAACCTCTAAAAAACTATTAAAGCTTGCAGTCACAAATTTTTTTAGATCTTTTTGTAAACTTTCATCTGTCATCAGCTTAACTTGCAAATCATCAATTTCTTTTTTGTAGATGTCAGGATTTTCAGCAACCTTGTTTCCTGCAGAAATATAGATTTCACCAAACCATTTGCTTACATAACTTTTTGGAATCTCTTTTTTATTTTTTTCTAAAAATTTATAATAATACCATAACCACTTAGAAACATGAGTTCCAACATCTCCATTATAAGTTACAGCTTTTGGGTTTGCACCAATTTCTTTTAAGAGATTGTAAACTACTTGGCCAGTAACTGCGTTTCTTATGTGTCCAACATGTAATGTTTTTAGAGGATTTGGATTAAAGGTGTCAATCACATATGTCCTAGAATCAATATTTCTTTTTGTAAAGTTTTCTTTTAAGTTTAAAATATCTGAAATGGTGTTTTTAAATAATAAAAAAGAATTAATCTTTATGTTTAGATAACCATTAACTTCAAAAAATTCAAAATCCTTAGACCTTAAACTACCAGCTAGATCTTTTGCAATAACCACCGGAGATTTTTTAAGCAACTTAGATAAGAAAAAGCAAGGTAAAGAGTAGTTACCAAGATCTTGGTTAGGTGGAACTTCTAAAGACTTATAGATTTTTTCTTCAGTAATTTCTTTATTTGAAAAATAATCAAATATTATTTTAGATATTTCTCTTTTATATTCCATAACACACAGTAATCTCTAATTTAAAAAAAGCGAGTCCGGAGGGATTCGAACCCTCGACCCACAGCTTAGAAGGCTGTTGCCCTATCCACTAGGCCACGGACCCACTTATAGATATAGACTAAGAAAATATTTATAAATAGATAGATTTAAAAAAATAAAAAAAGAAAGAAGAAAAAATTACTGAGCTTGGCCTTGCCCAAGTAATTGCTGATAAAGCTTGTTTAGTTCTTCAATTTCATCATTATATTTTTCCATTACTGGATCTACCATTGCTTTTTGACCTAATTGTTCTCTAAGACTAAACAACAATTCATGTGTCTCTAAGTATTTTCCTTGTTTCTCTGCACATCTAGAAAATATTGCAGGGAATAATGCTGACATCTCATGAACAACAAAATCTTTAATTACTAGGTTTGCTTTATTGGCATCCACATAGTTCTCTATAACCAAAGATTGTGTTTCTTGCTCAAATTTCGTACAGTATGGGCAATCATAATCTGTAAACACATAGATATTTACTTTTGCTTCAGGATCCCCCATAACATAGTCTAACTCGTCAACCATGATATCATAGTTTAATAATTGATTTAGAGTAGTTATGTTTGCTGCAGAAATCAAATCAGAAACAACACTTGGAGACAACACATAACCATTAGTTGATGTCTCTACAAACAAATTTGTAAAAAAGTAAGATAGATTTTCATCAGTCATAATATCTAAACCCTCAATATTTCCATCTAAGTAGAAACCAGGAATCACAGTCAACCCAACTGCTTCAATCAAATCTCTTGCAAAAGGATCTTCATAAGATAAATAAACAACTTCTGTTTCTGAAAATAACTTGTTAAAAAATTCTTTAATCTCAGGGGTTAGTTGTTCAGAGCTTTTCATAAACTCAATTAACTCTGTAGTGTTGTCTTTAGTTATTTGATGTCTATCATTATATAAAATTGTTAATGTTGGTTCTGAATCTATATCAGATTTATATGATTTATTTTCATAGTTCCAATCAATAACAGGATCTGCTAATGCAAATTCTATTTTCTCAGAAACAAAGTTATAATCTTGAGCTCCATTTATAAAATAACCATTTACATAAATTCCAGGAGTCCCACTAACACCTAAATTTGTTGCTAAGAAAGAATCTGTTTGAATTTTCATAATTATGTCTGATGCTAAAACATTCATGTCAGGATCTGCATAATCATTTTCTAAAAGACATTGATCCATTTGTTCTGCATCTAAATCCAATTCTGTATATTTAGTTTCTAAAAAAGCAGTTTGTTTTTCTTTAACTTCTCTTAAAATCTTTAATTGCAATTCTAATGATTTTACTTGAAATTCTTCTTGTGTAATTGTTGGAATTGTAGTGTTAGTATCTAGATTTGCATCAACAGGTACATTTGTGTCAACTGGAGGATTTGTGTCATTGTTTGCTGGTGTAAAAACAGATATTAAAACAATCACAATAATTAAAATCACAAGTATTAAAATTGTAATCAAGTCTTTCTTTTTTGAGAACACACAACTTTTTTTATCTTTACAGCTTTTATTTTCTGCAACTTTAGTATGTGTTACTTTAATATCTTTTTCTTTTCCTTTTTCTAACTTCTGATCAGAAGAAGGTTTATTTTCTAAATTATCTTTTTTAGAAGAAGTTTCTTTTAAATTTTCCTTCTTCTTTTTAATAATTTTCTTTTTTTTAACCAAATTATCACCTTTAGTATAACATATATTAAATAAGAATTAGACAAAATGTTTTTAAACATACTTTATTTAATGATTATGTTACAAGATATTAATTATGGAAAATAAAAAAGAAATCTTTAAAGATTTGGAACATAAACACTATAGGATTTTTGGAGAACATTCAGCAGTAGAGATTTGCGAATGGAACAAAAAGGCTCTAAGAGGAGAAGGTGTTTGTTATAAACAAAAATTTTATAATGTTGATTGTCATAGGTGTGCTCAGATAACACCTACAGTCTTATGGTGTCATCAAAATTGTAGTTTCTGCTGGAGACCAGCAAACTATATGCCTGCTTGGGAAATGGGTGAAAGAATTGATGACCCTAAAGATATTATTGAAGGTCTATTTATAAAAAGACAAAAACTATTAAGTGGCTTTGGAGGAAACCAAAAGGTTAATTCTAAACTACTAGAAGAAAGCTTAACACCTTCTCATGTTGCTATCTCTCTTGCTGGAGAACCTACAATCTATCCTAAGATTGGAGAAATGGTTTCTTACTTAAAATCTAAAAAAGAAATAAAAAGTATATTTATCGTAACAAATGGTTTAGAGCCTAAAAGATTAGAAGAACTAAACAATAATAATTGTTTACCAACACAACTTTATCTTTCAATTGAAGCACCTAATAAAGATTTACATTTTAAAATTAATAGACCAAAAATAAAGAATAGTTGGGAAATTTTTAATAAAACTTTAGAATTGTTTCCAAAATTAAATTGTAGAAGAGTATTAAGATTTACAATGATTAAAGGAATTAATGATTCTTTAGAGTATTTAGATGAATATGTTAAATTGTTTGAAAAAACAGATTCTGATTTTTTAGAAATTAAATCGTACATGTTTTTAGGATATTCTAGAGAAAATTTGAAATTTGAAAACATGCCAAACCATGAAGAAGTTTCTAACTTTGCAAAAGAGATTGAAAAGAAGTCCTCTAAGTTTAAAATTATTGATGAACAAGTTGCTTCAAGAATTGTTCTATTAAAAAATAAAAATAGTAAATATAAAAATTTTATAAAAGACTAGGGTTAAAAAAAATTAATTTAAAAAAAGAAAAAAAGGTAATAGAGTATGGAACTTTCAGACAATTTAAAAAAAATAATAAAAATAATTAATACTAAAAAGACTGTGTGCTTGTTAGCACCTGCCTTTCCTGTTGACTTTAAATACCCTGATATAATTATTGATCTTAAAAAAATTGGGTTTTCTAAAATCCTAGAACTCACTTATGCTGCAAAATTAATAAGTATAAGGTATAGTAAGATTCTTAAAAGACTTCCAGAAAAACAATTTATCTGTGCTAATTGCCCAAGTGTTGTTAAGTATATAGAAAATAAATACCCACAGCATAAAGCTAAGATAATTAATGTGGCGTCTCCAATGATAATCATGGGAAGATATTCACATGCTGAATACCCAAGCTATAAGACGATATTTGTTGGACCTTGCCTTTCTAAAAAACAAGAAGCTATTGAAAATCATGAGGTCGATTTTGCTATAACCTTTAAAGAATTACAAGAAATTTTTGATTATTATGCTGAAAAAAAGTTGTTTAAAAAAATTGACATAGACCCAAAGACTGTTGACTTTAATAAGCTATATAATGATTATACAAAAATCTATCCACTTTCAGGAGCTGTAGCAAAAACCATGAACTACAAAGAAATTGTAGAAAAGAAACAAGTAGTTATTGCTGATGGAATAAAAGGAATTGATTTGGCAATTAAAAAAATGGAGAAAAATAAAAATATTAGACTTTTAGATATTCTTTTTTGTGAAGGTGGCTGTATTGGTGGTCCAGGAATTATGTCAAAAGATTCACTTGAAGTAAAAAAAAAAAAAATTTTAGATTATAAAAAGGAATGTAAAAAAACACCTATGGGTGAACACTTTGGAAAATTTGAATATTATAAAGATCTAAAGCTTAGAAGAAAATTATAAAAAAAGAAAAATAAAAAAGGAAGAAAAAGAGAAAAAGCGCTATACAACTTAATCAACAACACCATTCTCAGTAACATTATATATTGCTTCACCATCTGGAAGAGAAGGAGAATCTACTAGTTTTGCAATCCTCTTTGAACCAGTTCCCTTTCTTAAATAAATTCTTGTCTTTGAGGCATGCTTTACAACATTACCCCCAATAGCATCTGTAGGGTCTCCAAAGAGAATGTCAGGTCTTGACATAACCTGGTTGGTTACAAAGACAACAACATTATACAACTCTGCAACTTTCTGTAACAACCTCATATGTTGATTTAGCTTTTGTTGTCTGTCTGAAAGTTGCCCTCTACCAGTATACTCAGATCTAAATTGACTTGTTAAAGAATCCACAATCAATAATTTAACATTATGCTCCTTAATCAAATCAACGCTCTTTTCTGTAAGTAACATCTGATGGTTACTATTGTATGCTCTTGCAACATAAATATTTTTCATAATCTCATCAGGATCAACCCCTAAATGCTTAGAGATCTGTGCAACTCTTTCAGGTCTAAATGAATTTTCTGTATCAATATATAGAACTGCACCGCCTAGACCACCTTTGTCCTTAGGCAATTGAGCCATAACACAAAGTTGAAAACACCACTGACTTTTACCAGAAGCAAACTTACCATACACTTCAGTTATTGATTGGCTCTCTATACCTCCACCTAAAAGTTCATCTAAAGACTCTGCACCTATTGATAACCTAGAGATTGTCTTTCTTTTTAATAAAATCTTGTCTGCACTCTCAAAACCCATGTCTAGAGAGTCTCTTGCAGCCTTAATAGCCTTAATGGCTGTGCCTTCCCCTAAACCAGCAACAGCTACAAGTTCCATTGGTGAAGCTACAGCTATAGCCTCATAAGAATCATAACCAGCTCCTCTTAGCTTCTCTGCAGAGGTAGGCCCTATCCCAGGGAGTTTGCCTATATCTTTAGGTTTAATTTTTTCTTTAAGTTTTTCCTCTTCTGTCTTTGGAGCATCTGTCTTAAAGTCATCATCAACCTCTTGCTCAAAAGCCTCATCCTCTAAGTCATCCTCGTAAGTTTCATCAACAACTTCTTCTGATTCTTTTTCATCAAAATTATTTTTTTTTGCCATATGTTTTTCACCTTTTTTCCTTTCATCTTTTTTCACGTTTTATTTCTTGTGTTTCTCGTCTCACAAATCATTTTCCACAAGTAAGGTATTAAACTTGGGTTAACAATAATATTATGGTAAATAACTTATATATCTCTTTTGGAGGGGGGTAGTTTGCCGAGAAAGAAACCTAACTAAAAACCTATAAATAGTTTTCTATATAATATAAAATAGAAACAAATATAAAAAAATAAAAAAAGATTAAAAATGGACAGTAAAAACATAAAATGGTTAAAAGAAATAACAGATAATGATATACAAGAGGTAGGTTACAAAGCAGCAAGACTTGCAGAACTCTCAAGAGCTAACTTCCCTATACCTAGAGCTTTTGTTATTGGTAACAAATTCTATTTCTCTTTCTTACAAACAAATAATCTAAAAGAAAAAATAAACCTGCTTTTAGAAACAATAGATTACACAAATAAAAAAGACTTAGAAAAAAAATCAATTGAGATTAAAAAAATATTTTTAAATAACCAATTCACAGATGACTTTAAGGCAGAACTTGGAAAAGCATATATAAAAATTGGTGAACAAAAGGTTGGCTGGCTAAATAGCAAAGTAGATGAATTTGTTTCTATAAGACTTTCAATAACAAGCGAAGAGATAAGCCCAAAAGATTTAGACTTTATAGAACAATTTAGTGGATTTATTAATATTAAAGGAATTGAAAACATCTACAAGTCAGTCAAGGGATGCTGGGCATCTTTATATTCTCCAGAAGTCCTAGAATATATTAAAGATAATAATTTACAAATTAATAAAATTGGATATGCAATAGTTATTCAAAAAATGATAAATGCAAGTAAGTCTGGAATAATAATTACCACAAAAGAAATGCAAGATAAAAAAAGCACAGTCATAGAAGTTATTTACGGTATTGGAGGTAAAAGCCTTATTTCAGAGATTACCCCTGAACACTATGAAATTAATAAAAAAAATTATTCAATTATTAAAAAAACAAAATCAAAACAAGAATGGATGATAAGAAGATTGACAGGAAAAACAACAAAAATAAATCTTGAACCTTCTACTCTTGATAAAAACAAACTAGACTTAAGAGATGTAAAAGAACTTACTGAAATTGGAAACAAACTAGAACTGTATTTTGGAACTCCTCTCTATATTGATTGGGTTATTGGAAAAGCAGACATCCATTTAATAAGTGCAGACCCACTTGACCCAAATTTAAAAAAATTAAAAATTAAAAAGAAAAAGGACGCTTCTCTTCAAGACAAAATGGACTCTTATAAAAAAGAAGTTCTCTTAGAAGGAATACCTATCTGCCAGGGAGTGGTTAACGGAATTATAAAAGTTATAAATAAACCTGAAGACCTTAAAGATATTACAGAAAATCACATACTAGTTACTAAGATGACAACCTTAGAAATGACCCCTTACCTAAAAATTGCAAAAGGAATTATCACAGATGCAGGTAGTTCAATTTGCCATGCTGCCTTAATTTCTAAGAAATATGATATCCCTTGTGTTGTTCATACAGACTATGCAACCAAACTATTAAAGAATGGAGATAGTGTCCAGCTTAATGGGGGTGCAGGAATAGTCTACAAGCTAACAGGTGTAAAATTAGTTATAAGGGACGACTCTAAAAACAACCTTAATAAAAAAGAAGAAATTAAACTTTTAAGAAAGGAACCAGAATTTCCTGAAACAATTACAAAAATTATAATTGATTTAAAAGATCTAGATGACTTAAAAGATATTAACTTAAATGAGGTTGATGGTTTTTTAATAACTGTAAACTCTTTGTTTAAAGAAGAAGAGCTTAATGAGATTATAAAAGACAATTCAATTTTCATAAACAAGATTAAATGTAAATTAAAATTATTTTCTGAAAAGTTAAATAAAGAAATTATATATTATAAGATTAATTTACATAATTCCAATCTACTTTCAAAAAACACCTCAAGCTACGAGATAGAAACATTACTTGAAATCAATAATCCTAAAATAAATATAGTTCTTGAAAATTTAAAGTCCTCTGATGAGATAACCCCAATTAAAGAAGTTACAGATAATAATCTTTGTGTAACAATTGAAACAATTAAAGAGACTTTGATTGAAGAATATATCTCTAGAGGAATTGATTCACTTATTTTTAACCTAGAAAAAATAGACTCTTTAGAGCTTAAAAGAGCTTTTGAGATCTGTAAAGAGAATAAGATCACAAGAATCTTAAAAGTAAACAATCACTCTCAAGAAATAATAAAGGAATTAATTGAACTAAAAGTAAATTCTTTAATCATAGATTATAAAAACTTACAAATAAAAGAAACTATCTACAAAAAAGAAAGAGAACTACTTAAAAATCTTTTATCTATTTAGAAATTAAAAAAATGAGCCAAGATAGGGAGTCGAACCCTACTCTTCCGCTCTGCAGGCGGAGGCATAACCGATCTGCCATCTTGGCTTTGTAAAAGAATTAGTAATTAATAAATTACTTACTCTCTATATATTATTTATTATTAGAAGTATTTATAAAGAAAATGGAAAAAAGTTTATGAAAATTGCAATAATTAGTGATTGGCACCTTGGACTTAACTGGGGTAGTGATTTAGAATTTGATTCTTTTGCACAGTTGTCACAAGCCTTTGAACAAATTAAAAGTAAAGATGTTGACTTGATTCTTGTTGCTGGAGATTTGTTTGATAAAAAAGATCCTAACCATGAGGTCTACTATGAAGCTATAAAATTACTAAACAATGTAGATACTGAAAACAAAATTAATTTAAAAAATGCAGAAGGTATGATATTAAAAATACCAATGCTCTCTATTTTTGGAAATCATGAATTTAAAGGTAAAGACTATAAATCAACAGTTGAGCTTTTAGAAGTTATTGGCTTTTTAAAAGTCTTACATGCAACTTCTGTAAAAATAGGAGATGTTAATGTCTTTGGTTTAGGGGGGGTTCCTGACAGATATGCAAAAGATATTTTAAATAAGTTTAATCCTCTACCAGTTCCAAATGAATATAATATTTTGATGGTTCATCAATCTTTTAAAGAATATCTACCGTTTGACTCAGAGGACATGCTTTCTTTATCAAACCTCCCAGCTAATTTTAATTTAATTATTAATGGGCATCTTCATTGGAACATTGTTGTTGATCTAGAACAAGGTGGTAAATTTATGATGCCAGGCTCAACAGTGTCTACTCAAAATAAAAAATTAGAAGCAGACAAACCTAAGGGCTTTTACTTGCTTGACACAAACACCAACAATTTAGTTTTTGAAGAAATTAAAAACACAAGACCTATCTTTTATATTGATTTAAAATTTAATAAAGTAGACATACAAACAATAACCTTAGAGATTAGAAAAAGACTTACAGAAATAAATAATAAAAAATATAATAAAAAACCAATGGTAAGGGTAAGGATTAAAGGGGACTTAGAAGAAGGATATTTTTCAAAGGATTTAGATTTGAAAAAAATAGAACTTGAGTTTCCTGAACTTTACCTTTCTTTTTCAAATAAGATTGATGAGAAGAGGCTTAAGGAAAGCTTAGAAAAGCTAAAAGAACTACAAACTAAAAAAGCTAATGTTGAGGGAATCTCTAGAGAAATATTTTTTGAACAACTAAAGCAGACACAATTTTCTAATTCTTTTGATAGCCAAAGACTATTTGAATTATTGTATAATAAAGATCTTGAAAAAGCAAAAGATATTATTTTAGATAAAGATTCTAAAATTTAAAATTTTGATTTAAGATAGAAATTATATTTAAAAAAACCAACTTAAACATTTTATTTAAATTTTTTCCTAAACAACAAATATGTTTAAAATACTTTTTAATCATAAGCTTATATATGAAATGCAAATCATACTTTTTGTTTAATGTTCTTTCAAACAAAACAAGGTGGAAAATCATTAATTCCTTATATTTGTCTGACAAGTTTGTACAAGACATCTGTAAAGATATTGATGAGGAACAATCAAAAGTTAGTCACAATCTTAAAACATTATCAAACTGTAATATTGTTTTTTCAAAAAGGGAAGGCAAATATATTAAATATTCTTTAAATAAAGAAACAATTAAGCCCCTAGTTGAAATTGTTAACAAACATACAGCTAACTTTTGTAAAGGGAAATGTAATATTACAGAAAAGTGATAATCTTATGACAGAAATTATATATTTAGATTATGCAGCAACAACACCTCTTGACAAAGATGTTTACAAAGAGATAAAACCTTTTCTTACTGATCACTATGGAAATTCTGCAAGCTTACACTCTTTAGGCAACTATGCCAAAGAAAGGGTAGAAGATGCAAGAGAAAACATTAAAAAAAAACTAAATGCAAACAATTACAAATTAATATTTACTTCTGGAGGGACAGAAAGTAATAACCTTGCACTTAAAGGAATTGCAAATAGTTATAAGGAAAAAGGAAAACACATAATTGTTAGTAAAATTGAGCATGACTGTATACTAAATACTGCAAAGTTTTTAGAAAAAGAGGGCTTTGAAGTTACTTACTTAGATGTTAACAAAGAAGGCTTTATTGACTTAGAAACTTTAAAAAAGAAAATTAGAAAAGACACAATTCTAGTTTCAATAATTCATGCAAATAATGAGATTGGAACTGTTCAAAATATTAAAGAAATTGGTAGAATCTGTAAAGAGAAAGAAACATTATTCCATACAGATGCTTGCCAAAGTTTTACAAAGATACCAATTGACTTAGAAGAAGATAATATTTCCTTAATTACAATTAATGCTCATAAGATCTATGGACCTAAAGGTGTTGGAGCTTTATTAGTTAAGAACGGAATTAAAATTACACCTTTGCTACATGGTGGGGGGCATGAATATAATCTTAGAAGTGGAACTTTAAATGTTTCTGGGATTGTTGGTTTTTCAAAAGCAACTGAAGTGATTACTAAAGAAGATGTTATTAGGATGACTGAACTTAGAGATTATTTAATTTCTAAAGTTCTTAAAAAAATTCCTTCTGCTAAATTAAATGGACCTAAAGAAAATAGACTGTGCAATAATATAAATTTTAGATTTAATTATATTGAGGGAGAATCAATTCTTTTACATTTAGATCTTTTAGGAATTAAGGTTTCAACTGGTTCTGCTTGCTCCTCAAATACCTTACAAACAAATCATGTAATTAAAGCTATTGATGTTAAGCCTGAAGAAACAAATGGGGTCATAAGAATAAGTTTAGGGAAAGAAACAACCAAAAAAGAAATTGAAAAGGTAATAGAGGTCTTACCTATAATTATTGAGAAGTTAACAAAGATGTCTCCTTTTTCAAAGTGAGAGATGATGAAGATTAAAAGAAGAACTCCGCAAGAAATTAAAAAGAATAAAGAGATACTTAAGAAAAGTACTTTTGGATTAAAAGATCTACAGAATAAATATAGAGTTAGTAGAAATAAACCTAAAAAAGTATTTGTTATTCAAAAACAAACAGTACATGAACCAAACTTTAAATTTTATAAAGAAGGTTTTGTATATAAAACCATGGCTAAAGACAAATACAGGATGTGGAAAGAACTTTTTGACAAAGGAATTTCTGTTGAGCAAATAGAGGGCACAGGGAATAAAATTTTAAAAGAAATAAGAAAAGAAATAAAAGAAAATAATTTTGAAATTAAAAAAGGACAGGTGTTAGTTAAGTCTAAAGCAATTGGACAAAGATATTTACTTGGAAAAGACAACCAATCTATTGTAAAAAATCTTGTAACTATTGAAAGATTAATTGAAAAAAATGTAATTTCTCAATTTACAAAAGAACAAAAAAACAGTATAAGTTTACAGATTACAAAAATAACATTACAGTTATTAAAAAATGATTATACACACTCACATCCTCATTTAGGAAATTGGGCAATAGACATCTCTTCTAAAAACCCAAAAGTATATTTGATTGATTTTGACAAAATTAAAAAAATAAATAATAAATTAGATTTTATGACAGTAAACACAGATCTTTTAGAAATTGCAAATATTATTAGTCGTATTAGAGGAGAAAAACAAATGTCTAATGAGATGTATAGCGCAGTTTCTAAAAAATTTACAACCTACATATTAAAAAGAAATAAAGAATTAAGACAATTAAAAATGTGATCAGTTTATGGTAAATAACACAAGCTATTCAGAAAAAGTAAAAGACCATTTCCTTAATCCTAGAAATATGGGGAAACTTGAAAATGCAGATGGTGTTGGTCAAATGGGAAATTTTTTGTGTGGAGATGTCATGCAGGTTTACATCCAGGTTGAAAAAGATAAAGAAGGTGTAGAATACATAAAAGATATTAAATTTCAGACAATGGGTTGTGCAGCAGCAATATCTACCTCTTCTATGATTACAGAACTTGCAAAAGGAAAAACTTTAGAAAAAGCTATGAAAATCACAAATGCAAGTGTTGCAAAAGAACTTGATGGTTTACCTCCAATCAAAATGCACTGTTCAAATTTGGCAGCAGACACTTTGCATATGGCAATTAAAGATTATTATAAAAAACAAGGCTTTGATATTTCTGAACTTGAGAAAAAAGACGCATGTTACAGATGTTGTGAGCATTAAGAAAAAAATATGACATTTTTTAAAAAAAGAAGAAAGAGGACAAAAATATGTTTACAGAAAAAACAAAACTTGGAGAAGTTTATGATATTAAGAGAGGACAAGAAATCTTAGCAAAGTTTGCAGTACCTTGTGTTACTTGTCCAATGGCAAGAATGGAACTTGATCTATTAAATCTTGGACAGATTGCTGAGATGTACGATATTGACTTAGTGGGTTTGTTAAAAGAACTAAATGAATTGAAAAAGAAAAAATGATTTATAAAACGATTAATTAAATTACAAAATCAAAATTATCAATAAATTAAATTTAGGCAATTATAATAAAACCAAAATTATAATTAACCCCAAACCTCATCTCCTTTATTATCCTACAGCTTTTTCATTTTTTCTTTCTGAATTTTATTTAAAAATTTAGAATTGTTTTCTTTTTTGTTTATAAATTTCTTTCATAATTATGTCTCGTATATTAAATTAATTATTGTAAAGAAAATTAAAGAAATTAATTTAAAAACTTTTTATCAATCTCTAAAATCTTATCTTTAATATCGTAATCTAAATTCTCAAACTCAGAAACAATATTACTAGATAATGATTTTTTAGAAATATTTTCTGAAAGATTATATTGTAAGTTTAAAATTTCTTTTTTTAAAGTTGTTAATTGAACTTTTGACATCTGCTCAATATTTGTAGAAAGTAATCTTTGTAATTTTCTTAAATCAGAAAGAATTAAGGACAAAGAAACATTTGTATTTTTCTTTGCAAGACCATAATCTACACCTTGCTTATATTTTATATTTACCATATTTAAAATACCTCTTTTTAAATTATCTTAACTTATAAAATAATTGACATAATAAATAATACCTAAATTAAAATATAAAAAGACTTAGTTAACTAAGTAAATAGAAGAAGAGAAAAGAGTTGACAAAGTTAACTCCCCTTGTTGATGGAAAATTAAATTGTTCTTGTAAAGAATAGTTTCTCTTTCAAAAAATAACTTATATTATTAGAAAAATCTCTTCCTATAACTTATCTTTACAACCTCTTTTTACAACTTCTTCAATTTAATTTGCTCAATTGTCTCTGGGTTTACTAAGGTTGAAAGATCTCCATAGTCCTCTGAGTCATAAGCAATTGCTCTTAAGATCCTTCTAATTATTTTTCCACTACTTGTTTTTGGTAGAGCTTTTACAACTTGGATCTTGTCAGGTTTTGCAATTGGTCCAATCTCCTTAGAAACATGCTCTCTTAACTCTTCAACTAAATTGTCAGAAATTACAATTCCTTCTCTTAAGATTATAAAAGCATACATCGCCTGCCCTTTTATCTTATGTAGGAAAGGAACAACTGCCGCTTCTCCAACATTCTTATTAGAAACTAAAGCAGACTCTACTTCTGAAGCTCCAATTCTGTGACCTGAGACTTTAATAACATCATCTAATCTCCCAATTATAAAATAATCCCCGTCCTTGTCTACCTTTGCTCTATCTCCACAAAAATAATAATCTTTAAACTTAGACCAATAGATATCTAAAAAAAGTTGATGATCTTTATAGATTGTCCTCATCATTCCTGGCCATGGTTTTTTTATAACAATGTTTGCTGGTTCATCAATTTCTGCTTTTGAAAAATCATCTCTTAAAATCTCTGCTTCAATTCCAAAGAAAGGCTTTGTTGCAAAACCAGGTTTTAAATTAAAGGCTCCAGGAAAAGGTGCAATTAAAAAACCTCCTGACTCTGTTTGCCACCAAGTATCAACTATTGGGCATTTTCCATTTCCAACATTCTCATAATACCAAAACCATGCTTCAGGGTTGATTGGTTCTCCAACTGACCCTAATAATTTTAAACTTTCTAAATTATATTTTTTTAAAGGCTCTTTTCCAAACCTCATCAAAGATCTAACAACTGTTGGTGCTGTGTAAAAGATGTTAACCTTATGGTCTTGAATTATTTTCCAATAACTTTCATTATCTGGGTAGGTTGGAATTCCTTCAAACATAATTACATTTGCTAAATTAGATAGTGGACCATAGATCATATAAGAATGCCCTGTTATCCAACCAATGTCTGCTGTGCAGAAGTAAACATCACTTTTGTGATAATCAAAATTATATTTAAAAGTTTGGTTAACATACAAAAGATAACCACCAGTTGTATGAAGTGTGCCTTTTGGTTTTTCAACAGTTCCTGAATTGAACAAGATAAACAAAGGATCTTCTGCTTTCATAGTTTCACAATCACAGTCTTTTGAAATATTTTCTGAGTTTATTTCTTGATCCCAAAAATATTCATTTTCTTTTAATTGTAAATCTAAGTTTACTCTTCTAATAATTATTTTAGATTCAATTGTGGGGTTGCCTTCTAAAGCTAAATTAATATCCTCAATAAAATTAATTACTTTCCCATTCCTGTAAGAACCATCACTTGTAATTAATAATTTAGATTCTGCAAAATCAATTCTATCTTTAATTGTAGGAACACTGTAACCTGCAAAGATAACTGAATGGACAGCTCCAATTCTTGCACAAGAAAGAACTGCAATTATTAGTTCTGGAATCATTGGCAAATAGATTGAAACCCTATCTCCTTTTTTCACACCTTTACTTTTTAAAACATTTGAAAATTTTGAAACAAGTTCATGTAATTGTTTATAATTTATTTTCTTTGTTTCTTTTAGATCATGTGATATCCAGGTTAAGGCTGTCTTTTCTGAATCCTCTTTTAAATGTCTATCAACACAATTGTAACAAGCATTTATTGTTCCATCCTCAAACCAAGAAAAGACCTTTCTATCTTTGTTAATCCAATTGAAAGACTTGGTAGGAAATTTAATCCAATCTAAATCTTTTGCTTTTTCTAACCAAAAGGTATTTGGATCTTCTATTGATCTCTTATAAATTTCATAATATTCTTCTACAGATTTTACATATGCTTTTTCTGAAAAGTTTTTATCAGGGGGATACTCTTTACTCATAATCTACACATTTTTCAGTTTTAATTTTTAATTTAAATTAAAATCATATGATTTCTATATATCATATGTTAAAAATATATATTAGTCAATAAATATATAAGAGTTATGATGTAGATATATTAGAAGACTTTAGATTAATTGTAGGAATAGATATGAAAAAAGAAAATTTTGAAATAATTGTTTTTGGAAGAGGTGGACAAGGTGCAAAAACCTGTGCTCAAATTATTGCAGAAAGTGCTATGCTTTCTGGAAATGAGATTCAAGGCTTTCCAGAGTATGGCCCTGAAAGAAGGGGTGCACCTGTTAGAGCATTTGTTAGAATTTCAAATAAAAAGATTAGAATCCACGAACCTGTTACCAACCCTGATATAGTTTTGGTTATTGATTATAAGTTATTTGAAACTATGCCTGAACTAAAAAATTATAATTGCCCAATAATTATTAATACACATAAAGAAAAAAGTTATTTTAAAAATTTAAAAAGTAAAGAACTATACACAATTGATGGAAGTGCCATTGCACTTGAAGAAATTAAAATTGATAACCCTAATATTGTCTTGATTGGAAGCCTTCTAAAATATTTAAAAAATAATAATTTAGAAAAATTAGTTGGATATCAAGATGTTAAAAAATCAATTGAAATTCAATTTGAAAAAAAAGGTAAAAGACAAATAATTGAACCTAATTTAAATTGTTTAAAAAAAGGTTTTGAAAAAATATAAAAATCATAATTTTAGAAAAATATAAAGTATGAATGACATATGGCTACTAAAAAGAAATATAAAAAACTACCAATTGGAGGAACACTTCCAGGAGGAACCTCAACAGAAACAAAAACAGGACATTGGAGATCTGAAAAACCGATTTGGGATAAAAAAAGATGTATCCAATGTATGATGTGCTATATTGCCTGTCCAGAAGATTGTATAATTGCAAAGAAGATGAAAAAAGGAATACAGAGAAGCGAAACTGATTTAAAATTTTGTAAAGGATGCGGGATCTGTGCCCAAGTGTGCCCTGTAAAATGTATAGAAATGGTTAAAGAATAATATGGAAAAAAATAATTATTTTATAAAATAGAAAAATAGAGAACTTATGAAAAATAAAAAAATTGCATTAAATGGAGGAGAAGCAATCTCTTATGCCTTAAAACAAATTGAACTTGATGTCTTTGCAATGTACCCAATAACTCCACAAACCCCAATTATTGAAAGTTATGCAAAATTTGCTGCAGATGGAGAAGTAGATTGTGAGATTGTTAGAGTTGAGTCTGAACATTCTGCACTTTCAGTAGTTGTTGGTGCTGCATCAGCAGGGGCAAGAGCAGTAACAGCCACAGCTTCGCAAGGTCTGTTATATATGTTTGAAATGCTTGCATTAACTTCAGGACTAAGACTTCCAATTGTTATGCCTGTTGTTAATAGAGCAACATCTGCTCCAATTAATATTCATTGTGACCATTCAGATTCTATGTCTGCAATTGATCAAGGTTGGATGCAAGTCTATTGTGAAGATGCACAAGAAGCATATGCTATGACTTTATTTTCTACAAAGCTTGCAGAAAAAGTATATTTGCCAATTATGATTTGCTCAGATGGTTTTGTTACATCCCATAATCTTGAGACAATTGAAGTCTTTGATGATAAGGTTGTTAAAAAGTTTGTTGGAGAGTATAAAGGTCCTTACAATTTACTTAACACAGAAAAACCAATCTCAATTGGGCCACTTGCACTTCCTGATTATTTCTTTGAAATAAAAGTGCAGATGTTTGATGCTTTTAAAAGTGTGGAAAAAGAATATAAAGAAATTTCAAAAGACTTTGAAAAATTTTTTGGAGAAAAAATAAATATTTGTGAAGATTATTTTGCTTCAAAATCAGAAATTGTAATTGTTGTTTTGTCATCAACTGCTCAAAGCACAAAAGATGTTATTGATAAACTTAGACTTGAAAAAAAATCAGTAGGTTTACTTAGACCTATTCTTTTTAGACCATTTATCTATAAAGAGTATGCAAAATATTTAAAGAAAGCAAAAACTGTTATTGTTCTTGATAGGTCTGAGGGGCCTGGTAGTCATGCACCTCTCTTTAAAGACATATCTTTGAGTGTGATTAATGAAAAGAATAAACCAAATGTTTACTCTTATGTCTTTGGACTTGGTGGAAGAGACCTTTATCAAAAGGATATTGAAAAATTATTAAATGATTTTTTAAATGGAAAAATAAACAAAAATAAATATCTTGGACTAAGAAAATGATTAGGAAAAAATTAGAAAATAAAATATAAACTTGAGAAATTATGAATAATATAGAAGTTGCAGAAAGAATAAATAAAGAAAAAAAAATAGTAGCAGGACATAGAACCTGTGCAGGGTGCCCAATAACAATTATTTTAAGAACAGCTTTGGCAACCCAAGACAGCCCAGTAGTTGTTGCTAGTGCAACATCCTGTGCAGAAGTTACAACAACTATTTATCCTTATACCTCTTGGAATGTTCCTTGGATTCATTCTGTTTTTGCAAATGTTGCAGCTACAATTTCTGGAGTGGAGTCAGCTTATAATGTGCTTAAAAGGAAGGGGAGAATAAAAAAAGAAATTAAATTCTTAGCATTTGCAGGGGATGGTGGATGTTACATACCAGGCACAAAAATATTAACAGAAGATGGATTTAAAAACGTAGAAAAAATTACTAAAAAAGATGTCATTTGGTCAGTAAATCCAAAAAATAAACAAATGGAAAAATCAACAATTATAAAAATGCACAAATATAATTATAAAGAAAAAATAGTTAGTGTTAATCATAACTTTGTTCACTTTGATGTATCACTACAACATAATGTGCCTATATATAATAAATTAAATAATAAAATTGAAGTGATTAAAGCACAAGAACTTTTAAATTACGGTAGGAGTGATAAAGTAAACATTATTACTGGTGACTTAATATGGAAAGGAAAAAATAAAACTTTTTTTGAATTACCATCTGTAAAATATAATAAACTATCTGCAAATAAAAAAATTGTTAAAAAAATTAAAATGGAAGACTGGTTAGAATTTTTTGGATACTGGATATCAAAAGGACATCTATCAAAAAAATCTGAAAAAAGAGAAAAATATAATGTATATATATCTCAAACAAAAAAAGAATATGTTAAAAAAGTGCACAACTGCTTAAATAATACTAATTTAAATAACTGGTACAGCCAAGATAGATTCATTATAAATAATCAACAATTATGGACTTATTTAACACAATTTGGAAAAGCAAAAGATAAATTTATCCCTAAAGAATTCAAAGAATTATCTAATAAACATCTAAAAATATTATTAGATGCATTAATAGTAGGAGATGGAACTATTATAAAAAGAAAAAAAACAATTGCTTATTCTTATAGTACAACATCCCCAAAATTAAAAGATGATGTGATAGAAATTGCTTTAAAATTAGGATATAGGGCACATTTAAATACAAGTAAAAGAAAAGGACGTTATGAATATGCAATATCTCTTTCAAATTACAAACCTACTAGTCTTGCAAATTTAAGAAGAAAACAAATTTCTAGTTATGATTATGATGGTGAAATATATTGTCCTGAATTAAAAAAAAATCATATAATGATTATTGAAAAAGATGGCAGAATTAGTACAAACATGAATAGTTTTGACATAGGTTTACAGTCACTTTCAGGAGCTCTTGAAAGAGGACATGATTTTGTTTATATCTGTTATGATAATGAAGGGTATATGAATTGTTTGTCTACAGAATCATTGATTATGACTGAAACTGGATTAAAAAAAATTACTGAAATTAAAAAAGGAGAAAAAGTTTGGGCCTTTGATCAAAAAAGTTATCACCCGGTACTTAAAAAATGCACAGGTGTATTTGATAATGGAAGAAAAAAAGTATATGAAATAGAAACTATTCATCAAAATATTAAAGCAACTTCAAATCATCCTTTTTTAACATTAAAAAGAAATGGAAGGGGAAAAGAAAGTGAACTAATATGGAAAACAGTTTCAGAACTTAAACAAAATGATGAAATTGTAACTATTAAAAGATTATACGATAAAGGAAAAACATTTAAATTTGAAAAAATAAAATTAGCTGAAAAAGGAAAAAATAAAAAAAATAATATAAACAAAGTTAAAATTCCAACAGAGTCTAGTAAAGAACTAATGTTATGGCTAGGATTATACTTAGAAAATGGCTGGATTAGAGAAGAAAAAGGAGAAATTGGTTTTGCACTACCAGAAAACACAAAAGAAAGAACTAAGTTAATCAAAATACACAAAAAAATATTTGACCAAAGTAATATCTCTAAAGACAAATATTATATTTACTTTAATTCAGTAAATATTAGTAAATTTATTAATTCACTTGAATTTAAACAAGGAGCAAAAAATAAAACAATACCATCCTGGGTTTTCACATTACCATCTAATCAGAAAAAAGAATTTATAAAAGGATTAATAATGTCTGATGGGCATATTTATGAAAAGAAAAAAGAAAGTTACAGATATGTGTCAGTAAATAAAGATTTAATTGAAAGATTAAGATTGTTATTACAAACCATGGATTATAGAGTTGGAAAAATTACAACTCAAAAAAAGAAAAAAGGAACATTAATAGTAAATAGACCATTATTAAAGGATTGTGAATATTATTCAATTTGTTTTTCAGAAAAAGATAAATGGAACTTAGAAAAATACAGTGCCCAATATAAATATCAAAATTTTTTAATAAAAAATAAATACTTTGAAATTAAAAAAATAAAAAACATAATTCCAAAAAGTATTGAACAAACTTTAGATCTTAGAATAGAAGGAGAACATAACTTTATTGCTAATGGAATTGTTGTACACAACACTGGTAACCAACGTTCTTCAGCTACACCCTATGGAGCTTCAACAACAACCACACCTTCAGGAAAGGTAAGCGTTGGGAAGGAAAAATTCCAAAAGGACTTAGCAGCAATTTCAATTGCTCATAACATCCCATATGTAGCAACAGCTAATCCTTGGAACCAAGTTGACTTATATAATAAGGTTAAAAAAGCATTTGATAAAAAAGGACCTGCATTAATCTTAGTCTTTGCTGCTTGTCCTACAAACATGAAAGCACCATCAAGCCAAACAATCAACATTTCAAAGTTAGCAACTCAAACTAATTTTTGGCCACTTTATGAGTTTGAAGATGGGAAATACACAATCAACTACAAACAAGATAAAAGGCCACCAATTGAAGAACTTTTAAAAACTCAAACAAAATTTAAAGAAGTTTTAAAAAATAAAGAAGAGATTAAAAAAATACAAGAACATGTTGATGAAGAATTTAGAAAATTATTAGAAAAAGAAAAACTTACAAAATAGATCAATCATGCCAAACCCATCTACCCATATATACTTTGCAAAAAAAATTGTTTCTAAAAATTCAATTTTAAAGAATAAAATTAATTATGATTATTTAATATCTGGAGCAATCTATCCTGACTTTTATTATTTTGTGCCATTTAAAACTAAAAAGTTTATTGGAAAAAACTTAAGTGACTTTTGGCACGGGGATAATGATAATAATAAAATTGGTTTTAAATTTGCAAAAGATTTAGTTAAATATTCAAAAACAAAAGAAGAATTTTCCTTTGCTCTTGGGTTTCTTTCCCATTTTTGTTTAGATCTAAGGATACATGGGTATTTTAGAAAAACACATAATCTAAGTAATATTAATCATTTGATTTTGGAACACTTTCTAGACATGGAACACAAAATCTATGTGCCGATGATAAAGTGTCCAAAAAGGCTATTAAAAGAAGTTTTTAGAAAAGAGCATCCCTTGCTTTCTAAAAAGTATATTTTACAACTAAACTTGAATCATATTAAGAGATTTTCATTTAAGATAACTTACAACACACTTAAATTTCTAATACTTAAAAAATATAAAAATCAGAAAAGAGCTAAAAAAATAATGATTTGGGATCTCTTTTTATATCTTGGTTACAAAAAACCATTAACCCAAAGATATTTTAAAAATATTAAAAGAATTATTTATCCTGACTTTTCTTTAAAAGACAAACACATGAAAAATATGAAACAAGAAATGAAGAATGCAGAAGAGGATTTTATAAAAGAAATTGAAAGTAAAGATTTTAAGATTGTGAAATAAAAAAATCAATTAAAATTGATACTGAACAAAAAATTAACAAAATAAAATTTAAAAAATATTGAACAATTTTAAAAAAATAAAAATTTAAACTATTCCACAAAAATATTATTTTCAATCTTTTTAGGAAGATATTCTTTTGCTACAAAGTCTAAGGACTTGTTTGCTAAAGCCTGTTGCTCAATTCTTATCTTTTTCTCAATTGCTAACTTTATTTCTTTTTGCCAACCAGCAGACTTAAACCAATCGTAGTTCATTAGTTCTTTTGCTCTTTTAACATCCCCATCTTTCATTTTCTCAGTCACATTCTCTAAACCATAGTGTTCAACATCTGTTAAAGTCATACCAACAAACTTAGCATCAGGGACTGCTAAAAACTTTGAGTGTGCTGCAAGAGCCATTGATCCACTTTTGATAACTGAATAGATATACCAACCATAAGGATCCCCATCAGTAAAGACAACAACAGGTAAATTAAATTCTTTATTTAGCCTATGGATTAGTCTTCTTGAACCTCTTGCTGCTTGCCCAGAAGTTCCAATCAAAATACATTTGTTTTGTTTAGGAAATTTTTCCTCAATTAACCTACCATACATCGCAGCTGTCTCTACAACTAAAAGGTAATCAGCATTAACATCTTTAATTTCAATTTCTTCAGGTTCAATTCTTGACATTATTGACCATCCACCTCTTCCTAGCTTAGAGGCATTAAACTCATCATTTTCGTGTTTTCTGTCAATCAATGTTATGTCCCCATATAAGGATCCTTTGGGGTCTGCTTGTAAACCTAACTTCTCTCTTATGGTGTTTACTGAATGTTCTAAATCAACAATAACATCATTTGATTCTTCTTGTCCATCAAAAGTATTTTCTTTTGTACCTTTAACTGTGTGTTTTAATTCATAATAGATTTCTCTTATTGATGCGGTTTTGTCATGTAATAAATATTCATGACATTTGTCAGCAACAATCATTGTCTGCATAAACTTTCTTGCAGCTCCAAGATTTAAAAAAGGTCTTGTTACTTGTTTATCCCCTAGTTGAATAAATTGTTTTTTTTCATCATAATAAACATTTGAAAGACCTCTTACTTTTGTTGTAAAAGTAGGGTTGTGATTATTTTTAATTTGGGTAACAATATTATCTAATTTTTCATAGACTCTTTTAGCAATATCTTTATTACCTTCCACTTCGTGATCTTCTAATTTTTGTTTTTTAACTTTTTTTTCAACCATAACTATTTTCACTTTTTTTAATTTAATTTTTTTATATTGTCTAAATTTATTTTCTAAAATGTTTAAAATTTAATTTATAATTTTAGATTAATTTAATCTTCTTCATCAGCTTTATTTTTCTTACTATTTTTTTTGTGTTTTTCAACATCATCCTCTTCATCTAAAGTCTCTTCTTTAGAATGATTGTTGTCAGAAGCAATATGATCAAGTTCATCATCCATCTTTAACTTTTCAAGAACCATTCTATCTAAATTTCTTTGTAATAAGTTACCATCAGCCCCAGTTGCATTTACTAAAGCACTTACAACTTCTGGTGCATATTTAGAAAAGACTTTTCTTTTTTCTTTTTTAAGTTCTTCTTTTTTCTTATCAATTATGTATCTACCAAGTCTTCTTGCAACATCCATCAACGCTAATTTCATGTCAGTAACAATTTCTTCTTCATCAGCAATTGCAGACTTTCCTGCAGAGGTGTAAGGTATATGTACAGAGACTAGGTTTACAAAAACTGTAACTGGAGAATTATCAAAATTAGAAATTCCATATCTTTTCCAATCAACAGAAGACACTGTCTTTGTGATCACACATCCACCAGCATCAAACAACAACGGAGCTTTATTTGCATATCTTATAATCTCTGAAACTCTTACTTCTTTTGGAGTTTCTAACTCACTGTTTTCAAGTTCTTGTTTCTTCTTTTTACTAACCTTTGCACTCTCTATACTTACTAGTCTTCCGGCATTACCACCATAAGCTAAACCAACTTCAATTTGGAAAGAGTATCCACCTTGGTAAACAGAAGGCTTTCTTGTGTACACAAAACAAAATTCAGGATCAATAATTGATTTTAAAGATTTTTCCACAAACTTTTCTCCAATTGGAACTAGGTTGTCTGTGTTTGGTGCAATAAATTTTGTTTTTTTAATAGCAAAAACTATTTCTTCTGCTTCTTCCCAAGTTAATTTTCTTGGATCTTTGTTTAGATCAAAATGAACTAATTTTGAAACGTTGTCAATAGCAGTTTGTCCAAACCTGTCAAAGGTTAAAGTCAGATAAGAGGAGACTTTTCTTGCTGTTGAGTATCTTGCAAGACTTAAAACTTCATCAACAGTTACTCCTCTTGGGTGTGGCTTTACTTGCTTTGGAATTGCAGGCAAAGTCTTTACTGTTCTTTCATATTTTGTAACTTCTTGGAAAGGATCTTCAAAGATAATTGTTGCATGTGGATTTGAAATTGCTGTTCTTCTTAGATATTCATCAACAGAGCCTTGTCCTTTCTTATATTGAATGTCTTTGAATTTTGCTTTAATTGCAAGACCTCTATATTTTTTTTCTAAATATGATTTGTCTGTTATCTTTGGGCTATTTGTTTTAGAATCAATAGAAATTTCTAAAGATACAGTTTTTCCTTTTGTTGTTCCACTAATAACTTTTGTGGGTTTTCCAGTTGTAATTTGTGAAAATAAAATAATTCCTGAAACTCCAATTCCTTGTTGTCCTCTTGTCTGAACTAATCTGTGGAATTTTGTTCCAGCTAATAATTTCCCAAGAGCCTTTCCTATTTTTTCTTCAGGAATACCTGGACCATTATCACGGCTTGAGATCTCATAGTATTCTTCACCAATCTGTGAAATCTTAACTTCAATTTCTGGTAGGATTCCTGCTTCTTCACAAGCATCTAAGGAATTTGTAACAAGTTCATGAATTATTGTTGTTAATGTTCTTTGTTTACCATACAGACCTAACATCTGTCTGTTTTTTTTAAAGAAATCAGCAACTGAGTGTTCTTTAAATTCAGTAAATAAAACATTAGCATCTATTCCATCTGTATTTTGTGTTTTTTTTAAAGTATCTTCTTCTGACATTAATAATCACTATTTTTTTAAAAAGTTTTTAAATTTTAAAGTTTTTAAATTTAACTTAAAGGTAAGCGCTATATATAATATATTAAAATATATTTATAAATAGATTGACATTTGTAAACATAAACAACAATTTTTTATATAGTTTGTTGATTAATGTAAATATGTTTAAATTAATTGGGTTTGTTAATGCATCGTGGGCACCTCTAAAATGGGTTGTTGGGTTTGAAAATGTAGGTTATGAGTGGACTAGTAACGTAGTTTACGCATGGCTTTATACTTTTGATCGTGGTTGTGAGTCTTTACCCCCTTCCTCCTCCTCCCTTTCCCTTCCTTCCTCTATCTTTAAATCTTTATCTTCTCATAAAAGCCTATATTTTGCATCAAGAAAAAGAATTTTAAGAAAAATTAAAGTAAATAACATTAAACTTTTAGATCCAAGAACAATTTTAATATACGATATTAATTCTAAAGAAACTATATTTGAAAAAAGAGAATTTTTTAAAATACAAAAAATAAAAAGAACAGAAGAAAAAAAACTATCAACAATAAAAGAAACTTTAGAAAAAGCAGTTGTTAAAAGAATTTCTAAAAAAGGAAGTGTTGGAGTTTTGTTTAGTGGAGGAATTGATTCTTTATTAATTATTATGATACTACTTAAATTAAAAATTCCATTTGCAGCATATTTTGCACACTCAAAAGAATATGGAAAGGATAAAGATTTGGTTTTTGTAAAAGAACTTTCAAAGTTATATAAATTTAAATTAAAAATTGCTTGTGTAGATAAGAAGGATGTAGAAAAAGAAATTCCAAAAATTGTGAAAATAATAGATAGTGCAAATCCAATTGCTGTTGGGGTTGGTTTACCTATCTATTTTGCAAGTAGACTTGCTAGAAAAGATGGAATTGAAATCCTTTTCTCAGGACTTGGAGCAGATGAGTTGTTTGCTGGGTATTTTAAATTTAGAGAATCAAAAAACATTTCTAAAGACACAATTGACCTTTTACATAAGATGTATAGAAGTGATCTTTTAAGAGATACACTAATAACAAAAAATCTTGATATACAAATTAAATTTCCATATTTAGATAAAGACATGATAACTTTTGCTTTATCTTTGGAAGATGAAGACAAAATAAATAAGTTGACCAACAAAGTGATCTTAAGAAACTTAGGGAAAACTTATAGGTTACCTGAAAAATATTATTTAAGAAAAAAAGTTGCTGCACAGTATGGTTCTGGGTTTGATAAGGTTCTTGAAAAATTAACAAAGAAAAATAAATTTACAAATAAGTCTGAATACCTAAATAGTTTTTTAAAAGAAAAAAGAAAAAAAATAAAACTTGTAAGCCTATATTCAGGAGGTAAAGATTCAAATCTATCTTTATGGCTTATGCAAAAACAAGGTTATGAAGTTTCTTGTTTAATTTCTGTAATTCCTGAAAATAAAGACTCTTACATGTATCAAAAACCAGAACTAGAAATTATAAAAAAGCAAGCAAAGGCTCTAGACATTCCATTAATTACCAAACACACAAAAGGAGAAAAGGAAAAAGAACTCCTAGTCTTAAAAGCAGCAATAGTTGAAGCTAAAGAAAAATATGATATTAAAGGAGTTGTCTCAGGAGCACTTTATAGTAATTATCAAAAAGAAAGAATACAAAGAATCTGTGATGAACTTAACTTAAAGATGTTTACTCCTTTGTGGCACAAAGACCAAAGAGAGGAACTTAAAGAATTATTAGACAACAACTTTGAAATAATGATAGTTAAAATTGCAGGACTTGGGTTAACTATAAAATGGTTAGGCAAGATTTTAAATTTAAAAGACTTAGAAGAACTTAAAAAATTAAATAAGAAATATGGATTTAATGTTGCTGGGGAAGGTGGAGAATATGAGACAATTGTTTTAAATGCACCTAACTTTAAAAAGAAAATAAAAATTCCAAAATTTAAGAAGATTTTAGAAAATGAGTTTACTGGTCATTTAGAATTTTAAATTTTAGATTTGAAAAATGAAAAATAAAAAATTAGGACTAGAGAATAAAAAATAAAAAAAATAGAATTAAAAAATAAATAAAAGAAAATAAAAATTAAAAATTAATTTAAAATCAAATTCTTTTTTTAGGAAAAATACTTTTTGGAAAAATACTTTTTTTTGAACTTTTAACTTTAAAAGGACCTTTTTTAGCAGCTTCTTTTTTAGCAACAAATTTTTTCTGAGCTTTATAAATCCTCTTAATTCTTGTTAATCCTAAAACACCGTCTTTTTTATAAGCCATGTTTAAAAAATTAGAAATCGTTTTTTGTAAGATAAACGTATCCAAAACCCCAGCAACTGTTTTTAAATAATTGTTATAAACCTTATGCTCATATTGAAATCTATTTAAGTCACCTAGTCTTTTTAAAGATTTTAGATCTAAAAAAACTGGATTATTATTATTAGATATGGAGTGTGTCAGATTATAAACTTTAAAAGTCTGTGGATCTAAAACTAGAAAATTTCTTGAAGGGTCTAGATAAATACTAGAAGAACCATGTGGTGTTTTTATAAAAACCCTTTTTAATTTCCCATCAATTATTGCTTTTGAAAAAACTATATTTCTTGATTCAAAAGCTCTAATAAAGCCATTGATTGTTCGATTACAAGCTGAATGACCTTTTATAAAAGGACCTTCTGTTAAGGGCAAATTGTTTTTAATTCTGTGCATGTCTTTGTTTAATGACACAAACTTTTTTCCATCCCTATGTAATAGTACTTTCCCTTCTAAAGCATAGGAAAAAAAAGCCAACTGATTTAAATTAAATTTTTTTAAAATCTCCCTAATTTTAATTAATTCTTCCATCTTATATTTAGAAAAATAATTTACAAATTCTTCTTTAGGAAAATTAGATATATTGATTAAAGAATAAGATTCAAATTTATAATTATTGGGATTGGATTCTAAAAATTTGTTAGCTTTTATATCATTTAGTTCTTTAATAAATTTTTTAGAAACATAATCTTGAATCATTCATATTCCCTCTTACTTAGTAAAAGTAATATCGTCAATATTTTCTTTTTCCTTTACTGGTTTATAACCTTCTGATTTAAATTCTGATTGCTTTAATGATTTGAAAACTGTTGAATGTCTTGCACCTGAAAGGATCTGTTCAATTATAGATTTTATGTTTTTCATATCATCTTGATTGCTAATAATTGAGACTGTTTTTCCATAGATTGCAAGTTTACAATTTAATCTATTTTCAATCATGTTTTTTATTTTACCTTCTCTTCCAATTACTCTTCCCTTTATTTGGGTGTGCCTTTTTTTTGAACTTGTTACAAAATCATCTAAATAGATTATATCAAAGACAACATCGTCCTCTAATAACTTAAAAGCATTCTCAGGAGAAAAGCCTCTTGCAATTGCTGTGATTATGTTTTTTGCTAAATGGATTTCAAAGAAAGAAACATCTGTAGAAATTATTATTTCTCCTGTATAACTATCAATATCTAAATTTGTTTTTGTTTCTTTACAAATTTTTTTTTTAATAGATCCATCAGGACCAATAATTACAGGTAATCTGTTATGACTAACTTTTATTATCTCTTCCATAAATCTCTTCTTTTTTCTTTTTTAAATCTTCTAAAAAAAAGTCATAGGTTATTTCTAATTTTTTAAATTTCTTTTTTAGAAAATCAATAATATTTATTATATCTCTTTTTAAAAACTCTTGAGCTTTTGGGTGAGACCAAACAACAGCTTGGCCCATGTCAATGATTGTTATTTTTTGATCATTTGGGTTGATCAAGATATTAAAAGCACTAAAGTCAGCATGAACTAATTTTGCACCATATAATAGCTTTGCATAGTTATCTACAATCTGTGGGTAAACAACATCTAGATCAAAATCAACTTCATTTAATTTTGGGTAGGCTTTTTGGTTTTCTCCAATAAAGGACATGATGATTATGTTTTTTTCTTTACCAATAACAATTGGGCAACTTACCCCGTGCTTTAAAGCTAAAGTTAAATTTTTAAATTCCTTATTTGCCCAAACTAAAAATAAGTCTCTTTTTTCTTTAGAGGCATTTTTGAATCTGTAATCTCCATCTATGTATTTGTCTAAGTTTTTAAAATTAGAAGTTTCCATCTTATAGATTTTTGCAACTAATGGTGTGTCTTGAAGATGACCATAAAAGGTAATTGCTTCTTTTCCTGAGGCGATTGGAAAGTCTATACTATCAAATATCTTATTTGATGATAATTTGAATAATGCTTTATGGGTTTGGTCATCAAACACATATCCCTCAATTCTGTTTTTTGTAATCATTTGAAATCTATTTTAAAAATCTATTTTCATTTAAGAACTATTTTCTTTTATGGTAGACTGGTCTTGTGCTTTCCCTTTCACCAATAACATCATGAGTGTGTTTATAAAGATCATTTAGAAGTCCTTTCTTTTCTAGTTGAGTAACTTGAAAACCTAGATATCTCCAAACAACATCTCCTTTGGTTGGTTGAAAGTCCCATAGTTTCACAATCACTATGTCATTTGGTTTTATCCAAATATGCTTAAACATCTTTCCAGGAATTCTACAGATTCTTTCTTTTCCATCTTCACACATAATTTGGATATTGTTTACACCCATAAGTTGAGTCACCTTTCCAAATTGCTCAAGATCAGCCTTATTTGCAACTCTCATTCTCCTATAAGTTTCTGGGTTGTTTGTATTATTATTTTCTGTCAAAAGTTAATCACTCCTTTATTTTTAAATTATCTTTAATTTCTTTTTTTAAAAATTATTTTAAATTGTTCTTTAAAATTGTCTTTAAGTTTAATTTCTTTTTTAAATTGTTTTTTTTAAACACATAATAATTATTTTTTAGACTTAAATTTTATAAATCTGTATGTGTGAGATGTTGTTGATTATAATTATTTGTTCCTTTGTAATTACCTTTTTAGAAACTAAAAAAGAACAGATCTTATTTCCAAAGATATTAACACTGTCTGCCTTGTTAATGTTTGTTAGTAATTCTTCTTCTGTAATTGTGTCAACACCATAGAAAGCCTTGTTTATGTGGATCTCAACATCATCAAAAATAATTTTAGAACCTAATAGCTCCTTATCACAAGCTGCAAAGATATTTCCTATAGGACTTTTATGAAATTTTCCAATCATGTCTTTTTCAAAATTATATTTTTGGTAATGGTGTTATTGCTCCACAAGCACTGCACTTCAAGACCTTTACACCATTTTGGGAAACAATGTCAGTGTCTGGTTTTTTACATGCTGAGCATAATACAAAATTTTTAATATACTTGTCTAAGGTCAAATTGATTTTATAATTATTAAAAATACCATTTAAGACTAAAGTTCCATTTGTGATTGCAGAAGATGTTGAAATCTCCTTCATTACAAATTTATATAATTGATTTTCATCTCTTTTTAGATCCTTTGCAACTTTAGAAAAGTTCTTCCAAATAGTTTGTTTACCTTGAAGCATTGACTCTGCTCTTGGAAGTTCAAATCTAGAACTAGATAATGTTCTTTCAGGTAAAGACATGTAAATTCTGTCTAATAAGGTTTTATAATCTAAATCTTTTGAAGTTTCTTCTTTACTCATAAATATTATATAGTGCAAAAGGTATTTAAAGAATTTGGAACAAGCAAAGTCTGTGCTTTTTTAATCTTTAAAGAATAAACAAATAACTTATAATTATTGAAATTAGGATCAATATTGCTTGAGGTGGTAAAGCAGGAAGAACTTTAATTTTTCTTTTGTTAATTGAAAGATACCAAAAGGTTCCAAGTAAACCAACAATTGAAGCAACCCAAATTAATATAATTGGGATTATTGCAACTTTAAAAGGGTAAGTTCTAATTAAGACAAAGAAAAAACTTGCAGAAACAGTTAATGGAACAACAATGTCTCCACCTCCTAGTTGGTAAACTTTCTTTTTTAAGGGAAGCGCAAAGGTTAAGGCTAACTTCTGTTTAATAAACATCTTTGCAAGAGTAACCATGTGCTTTGTGTAAAAAACTGCAATAATGTCGTAGATTGAGAGAAGAACTAAAAACACAATGACTGGGAGTAGACCTAAAGATAGACCAATCAATGACCCTGCACCAGCAATTGCTAAAGATAGTAGGAAATTATTATACCAGAGTAGGATTTTTTTAAAAGAAGAGTGTCTACCTAAATAGTTTCTAATAAGTAATAAGATTGCAGAAACAAGGATTGCTGCAAAATAATCTAAAAAGACATCAAGAACAACTATCATTCCAAAAAACAAAGCCAAAAATTCAAAGATTGAGAGGTATCTTGTTTTTTTAAAAAATCTTTTTAGAAAAAGCATAAGGCCTGTTAGTAAAACAATCTCTACAATAATTGCAATTGCGTTAATGATGTCATCAGGGTTGTCTGTAATTATTGTTAACCTTATGTCTTCTTGCGAGGAATAGTAGTTTGCAGTAATTAAACCAAGCACTTGTATAAATAGGAAAAGAATTATAAAAAAAATTACAAATTTTGAATTAAGTTTTTTTTCAGCCATTCTCTTTTCCTTTTTATAGATATTTATTATTTTTAAATTAATGATCTCTTTAATTTGGTTTTTTCTAAAATTATTTTGGTCTTTTAATAACAATACTATTCTTAAATCTTTTTTCTTTTGTTTTAGAATTTATGTAAGTTTCTTTTTTTTGTTTTAATTCTGCTTTATATTTTTTAGTTGCATTTTCACTTAAACTTTTTCTGTTAACAAAAGCCTCATTAATGCTATAGATTTTATTATTTTTAACACTAGGGTTTTGAAAATTAATAATTCCTTTTTTGTGTATCAAGTAAGCTAACTTTCTAAAAATTAATTTCTTTCCTACACCCTTTCCTTGATAGTCTTTATGAACATATGTGTGAACGCTAATAAATGTTTTATCTAAAATCACACCAGTTGTAAAACCAATTACTTTATTGTTATTTAAAATTATAAATGTAGAATATTGTTTTTTAAAAAAATCATGAAGAGAAGATTCTAAAACTTTCTTATTAATGCCTTTAAAGGGTTCTCCAAACTTTACAAAGTATAAATCTTTTAAGAGCTTTTCATTTGAAAATAATTGTTCAAGATTAGACTTGTCAAATTCTTTATAGGAAATGTTAAGTTTTTTTTCAGCCATTCTCTTTTCCTTTTTATAGATATTTATTATTTTTAAATAAATGATCTCTTTAATTTGGTTTTTTCTAAAATTATTTTGGTCTTTTAATAGAAATATTATTTTTATGTTTTACTTTTTTTGTTTTAGAATGTAAATATTTTTCAGTTTCTAAATTTAATTGGGATTTATATTTTCCAACCATATTTTCAGTTAATTTTTTTCTATTTACAAAAGCTTCATTAATGCTGTAGATTTTATTATTTCCAACAAAGTAATTTTGAAAATTAATAATTCCTTTTTTGTGTATAAGGTAAGCTAACTTTCTAAAAATTAATTTCTTTCCAATACCCTTTCCTTGATAATCTTTATGTAAAATTGTACTAAAACTATGATATGTTTTTTCAACAATTTTTCCAGTTGTAAAACCAATTGCTCTATTATTATTTAAGATTAAAAAGGTAACGCCATCTTTTGTAAAAAGAGAACTCATAATAGAAACTAAATTTCTTTTAGGTGTTTTTTTAAAGGGTTCTCCAAACTTTACAAAGTATAAATCTTTTAAAAGCTTTTCATTTGAAAATAATTGTTCAAGATTAGACTTGTCAAATTCTTTATAGGAAATGTTAAGTTTTTTTTCAACATCTCTTTTTTCTTCAACCATATACAAACACTAACAAAATAATATATCAAAAGTCTTTAAAAAGAATCAGGTTCTGTTGCTTTTAACAAACCATTTCTTGGCTCATAGATGTCTCCAATCTTTTTAAGCTTAATAACAGCATCTTGAGCCTTCTCTCTTGTAATATTATTCTCCTCAGCAAAATCATACAACTCCTTTGTAGGAACTGGCTCTCCATTAGCTGAAAGATCTTTTATAAATTTTAAAATAGTCTTGACTAAGTTTCTTTCAGACTGAGACTGGCCTGTCTGAAGAATATCAATATCTATTTTTCCTGTTTCTTTGTCAAGTGCTGTTTGCTCTAAAGAAGTTTTAAAAATCCTAATCGCTCTCTCAGCATCCTCTTCTTCAATTATGTTTTTTAATTTTATTTTTGCACTTGCTTCTGAAAGCCTTATTAGTCCCTCTAGCTGTCTTGGAGTTGCAGAGAAGCTTCTTGAGTTTCTACCAAGATCTCTTAACTCCACATAATAGTTTAGAATCTTTTCAGAAGCCTTAGCTGTTAACACTGGCTTAATGTTCTGTCTTGAAAAGGCAACATACTTTTTATAAATATTTGGTTCAATTGCTGGAAGTATCTTTTTTTCTATCTCTTCAAGGTCCTCTTTAGATATAGAGTTTGATTTTTCTGAATGAGACATTTTCTGTGCGAGCTCTTGGGTCTTTAAAACATGCTTTGCAATATTTAAGTCCATGGTTCTGTCTAAGACATCAGGAATTACAAAATATAGATCAAAACGAGAAATTAAAGAAAAAGGAAGATCAATTTGTTCAATTGGGTTTTTGTAAGGATCAAAACGATTGTATTTTGGATTTGCAGCAGCTAAAATTGAGGTGTCTGCCTTAAATTTACTGTATAGTCCAGCTTTAGAAACAGAGACAGTTGATTGAGCCATAGCTTCATGTAAAGAACTACGGTCATCCGGGTTGATTTTGTCAAACTCATCAATCATTGCCATCCCTCCACTTGCTAAAATCACTGCTCCTGCCTTTAGGGTCCAACCACCTTCTCCAAACTCATCCTTAACAGCACTCACAGTTAATCCAGCTCCAGAAACTGTCTTTCCAGCAACATACACACTCTTTGGGGCAAGGATGTTTGCATACTCTAAAAGTTTAGATTTACCAGTAGATGGGTCACCAACCAAAAGCACATGGATATTTCCTCTTAGCTTTTGTTTAGCAATCTCTTTTTTCACACCACCAAACATCTGTAAGGTTATTGCTTCTTTTACAACATCATGTCCAAAGATGTTTGGAGCAATTGACTTTGATAATAGGTCATAGATGTCTGCTTTTTTTGAAAGTTCAATTATTTCTTTTTCCTCATCAATTGAGATCTTTAGTTCTTCATATTCTTGATCAACTTTTAGAATATGATTTGCAACAATATATTTTCCAAAGATGTTTGTGTCTCCCTTTGGAGGCCTTAACTTTAAAACTCCAGTTACAACAATTTTGTCTCCTGCAGAAACTCTATTAACTAAATCTTCAGAAAGATAAACATCAATGTTTGCAGCTTGGTCAGAACCTTTTAAACTCTCTAATGGCTCTTGCATTTGTATTTTTTGGTAATCAATAAATTTTGATTGATCTAGATCAATATCAAACTCCCTACCCTTACATTCTCCACACATGATTGGTTTTACAAGTTGTTGGGTTTTTTGACTTAAGTTCACACCAGTCCCACATTTCCTGCAAACAAAATGAGCGACAGTTAATTTTTCTAATCTCTCAGTAATCAACCTAATTGTTCCTTCTAAAGAGGTTAACTTTGCAATATGTATAGCACCAACATCCCTTATTGCCACCCTATACTCTTCAGGCAGATTAAAAAATCTAACAATTGGTGCGAAATTAGACTCAACCTCAGAATCTAAAATTCCTATATCCATTTTATTGATTGCAGCATTTGCAGCTTCAGTTATCAAGTGTGGATTTTCAAGTAATTTTTCAGAAACATTTAGATCAAAATCCTCTAACTTTTTATAATCAATGTCAAAGGATCTTTCTTGAGGGTAAATAGAGGCTAGAACTTCAATTTCTTTTTTATAAACTTCCTCAAAGAATTCAAAAAGAATGTCTATGTATTCTTCTATTGCTAAATTTTTAGAGTCTACAAAATCAATGTCTTGTAGTTCTTTGTCTAAGTCTATTTCTGCCATAAAGTTCTCACTCTAATATAAATTAGTGTTATTTAGGAATTAATAGTTTTTGGAGGGGTAGTTGACCAAGAAAAGAAACTCCTCTCAAGGTCATCTACTTGATTGTTTTTGATCTTTTACATTTTTTGTTTGGATTGTTTATTTGTTTGGATTGTTTAAAAAATTCAAAGATTCTATTTAAATTATAAGTAAAATAAAATATAAGTAAGTCGGCTTTGAAAAATAAACAAAAAAATTAAGAAATTTAGAGAATATTACCGGAAGTGAGGGGGTAAGCTTGAAAAATAAACAAAATTGAGGTTATTTTCTTTAGATTAGCTCAACTGAGTCACATAAAAGTTCAATTTGGGAAGAAAAATTATTTAGTTTTGCTCTACCTGTAACTTTTACTTTCTCACCTAGTAACTTATCTTCAAGTTTATCAAAGATCTCTAGCTTTTGTTCCTCTAAGATCTCTTGTTTGAAATTATCTTTATTTAGATCATATATTTTTTCAACAACATCTTTAAAGAAAACAATTTTTAAAATACCAGAACCATCATCAATGTCCAAGGAACCAAATAGATTTACTTGAGGATCAATTACTTTATTACATCTTTCACAAATAAATTCATTATTTATAATTTGTACTTTTTCATTACATTCTGGACATTTAAAATATCTTATGTTGTTTCTGTTAATTGAGACTATTAGACCTTCAAGCTTATAATTTTTACCATCTTGTAGTTCGCTTATCTTTCCTTCTTCTAGATCTTTACTTAAAGCTAGGATTTGGTCTAGGGGAGGTATCTTTTTAGAAGTTTTTGGGTTTTTTATAACTGAAGAAGTCCAGTTAAGGTAGGCTTCAATATCATACAATCCCTCTTTTAGTCTAACATCTGTTAACTTAATTACATCTCCTTTTGAGAAATTAGAATTAATCTCCTGAGTCCAAGGTTCCCAAGCCACACATCTTAGAGACTTTAGACCATCTGATATTTCAAAAGAAAGAACTTCTCTTTTCTTTCCATCTTTTCCTTCAAAGGTATTGATTGGGTAGATGTTTATTATTCTTCCAATAGTGTCAATTGGGTTTTCTTCTACTTGTTCAATGTCTGAGACCTCTTTAAAGTTTTCTTTTATTTTTTCTATTAATGGTGGGTTTTCTGGATCTTTTATAAGTGTTCCACCATGTCTTAGAGAAAGGTCTAATCTATCATTATAAGTGGAAACAAAAGCATCTTTTACTAGAACTAAAGAATTCTTTTCTAAGTTAAGTTCTGAAAGTAGATCTGCTTTTTCTTGCCAAAGATTTAATTTAGTTTCACCAGTTCCATCTTGTAGATAGATGGTTTGTAGTTTTCCTTGACTTCCATCCTTTCCTGTGTATGTCTTTACTGGTGGAATAAACTTTACTCTTGCATAAAGGCTTACACCATCTTGAGAGCTTGTAAGTTCTGATATTTTTAAGATTGAGGGAGTTGACGTTATATTTAGGTCAACATTAAATTGTTTGGCAAGCATGATGTTTGCTCCAACATCAGAAAGTAGCCCTTGGTATTTGTCTTTTATCTTAATAAGGTTTGCTTGTAATTCTTCCTCTGATTTTCCAGTTTCTGTTTTTACTTTTCTAAAAATTTCGTCAGCATTATTTAATTGCATAATTTTTCATCTTCTTTATAATTTTTTTAAATTTTTTTAAATTTTTTTAAATTTTTTAATTTTACTTAATTGTTATAATTTTTAATTTAATATATACTTTATAATGAAAACAATTATTAAAGTAACTGTTACTTGCTATGAAAAAATGTAAACATAGTTCTCTCAATGACATCATTAAAAATAACAGAATTCTCTCGCTGGTAAAGTTAAAAATAAAATATCAAAAAACAAGCCATAGTTTAAAAAGTACAAAACATATAAACGATAAAGAAAAAAATAAAAAATTAATAAACACACAATTCTTTTTCTTAAACCTTTTTTTTAAAAAAACACAAATATATAAAAACATTAAACACATATATATTAGTAATCTTATATACAAATGTGTTAATAAATTATGAAGATAGGAAAATACACAGTTGGAAACTATATAGTTTCAAAAGAAGGAAATAAACAAAAACTAATCTTTGATTGTAGAAACTGTCCTTATAACACATCAGTTGCAGAAGACCCTAGATGTAGATACCATGTTATGAAGATCTTAGAAACTGTTGATGCAGACGAAATAATATTAGCTGATGTCTATGAAAGAGCATATGATGAAACACAAACTAACTACTTAAAAGAAATGATAAACCTATTATTGGACTTTCAAAATAAAGCAGTTTGGGTAAGCTCACATTTAGGGATCTCAGATCTTGATTGTGATGAATGTTATCCTGGAAGACACAACAACATTCTAAAGTTTGCAAGAGATCTTTTAAGCTACGACCCAATTGGCTCATACCTTGGGCTTCTTAGAGAACTTGAAAACACAAGGATTAGAGGGGAAGACAATAAAGGAAAGCCTTGTGAGAAATGTTATACAGCAAATCTTAAACATCTAAATAATCTTAAACAACAATATGATAAAACCAACTTTATTAAAGTCTTAAAACCAATCTTACTAAAAAGTAAAAACCTAGATAACCTTGATGACATCTACAGAACTTTATTTGAAGTAGAAATTAAACCTGCATTTATTGGATCAACAATCTCTTTTGGAGACATGGACAAGCTAGAGTTTATTGATGAGTATCAAGTACTAAACACAAGTGTTCAAATCTTTAAACATCCTGACAAAATTGAATATCAATATATTATTAATCCACCAGAGTATACTTTATCCCCTGATCACTACTTTGTACTTACAAAAACAAAAGAAACAGTTGCAAACTACCAACCAGGAAAAGTAACCCTTACAAGTGGAGACTCAACAAGAAAATATTTCCAAAGAATCTACCAAAGCACAATTATTGATGTTGCTAGAAAATATCAAATATCAATTTCTCCAGAAGACATTTTATCTTTATCAGAGATTGTTACTAGATATACTATTGGTTATGGAATATTAGAATTATTGTTATCAGATAGACAACTTACAGATGTTTATTTAGATTCACCATTAGGCTCAAAACCTATATACCTGATACATTCAAAATATGGACAATGTCAAACAAACATCCACTATCCAGAAAGAGATGCAGAAAGCTTTGTAGGAAAAATAAGAGCAATGTCTGGAAGACCATTTGATGATGCACACCCAATCTTAGACTATGATATGCCTGACCTAAACACAAGAGTTGCAATTATTGGAAGACCTCTTGCAACAGACGGGATTGCTTTTGCTTTTAGGTTACATAAAGACACACCTTGGACTTTGCCACAACTTATCAATGTTAAGTCCATTAACGCACTTGGGGCAGGATTACTTAGCTTTTTTATAGACAACAACACAACAATTCTTGTAGCTGGGTCTCGTGGGGCAGGAAAAACCTCTTTAATGACTGCCATGATGCTTGAGATTTTACAGAATGCAAGAATCATTGTTCAAGAGGACACTTTAGAGTTACCAATAATGTACATGAAAGACATTGGGTTTAATGCTCAAAGGCTAAAAACAAAATCAGCAATTGGAAGTGATGACACAGCAACAACAGAAGTAAAACCAGAAGATGCTTTAAGAACAGCTTTAAGACTTGGAGACTCAGCAATCATTGTTGGAGAAGTAAGAAGTGTAGAAGCAAAAGTTCTATATGAGGCTATGAGAATTGGGGCAGCTGGTAATGTTGTTATGGGGACTATTCACGCAGACTCTGCCTATGCTGTTTGGGACAGAGTGGTTAACGACTTAGAGGTTCCAACAACTTCTTTTAAGGCAACTGACCTAGTTGTTGTAACTAAGCCTATTAGGTTTAAAGGATCATTAAAAAGTTACAAAAGAGTTGTGCAGATAACAGAAGTTAAAAAACATTGGAATGTAGATCCAGATGCTGAAGGAGGGTTACTAAACCTTATGGAATATGAGGCATCCAAAGATGGACTAATATTGAATGAAGATGCACTTAAAGATTCTGAACTGTTTGTAAAAATAACAAAAGTAACTGGTATGAAGATAGAAGAAATTTGGGACAACATAAAACTTAGGGCAAACGAAAAGCAACATCAAGTAGATGTCTCCATAAAGTTAGGGGTTGTTGACATACTTGAAGCAGAGCATTCTGTTTTTGCACACAACAAACTGTTACTTTTAAAAGAAGAGTATATAGAAAGTAAAGGCAAAATAGATTACAATGATCTTTTCACAATTTGGAGCAAATGGTATGATGAAGAATTTATTCCAAGGATTGTTAAGAGAATTAAAGAATCAAGAGAAGAATAAATGTTTTTAGAAAAATATTTATTAAAAACCTAATTGCAAACAAAATAAAAATTAAATTAATGATAGATATGGCACTACCAATAAAACCAAAAGTTAAAAAACCACGAAAAGAAACTTCTTACCTTAAAGTAGTAGAAAAAAAAGCCTATAAAACAATTTCAAGAAACACAGCAATAGATTTTTTAAAAAGTAAAAAACCATTTCAAAGAATTGTGTACACACCTCTTGGTAAAGAGCTACGAAAAAATAAAGAACTAAATAATGCAATTAAATTACTGCTTGAAAAAAAGGAATTAAATAGTTTTAAAGGAAAAAACTTCACAGTAGAAAAATTAAATTACACAAAACTTAAAGATAGTCAAAATAATACCCACACAGGCAGCTTTAAAATAAATATTAAAATTAATGGGGAAAATAAAAGCCTTTTTCTAAAATTATATTCTCAAAAAGATTATAAATTAAAACACCCTTTTTATATTGAGTTACATAAAGGGCATAATGAGTTTATGGCTTTAGAGGTTGCAAAACAAGTAGGCGTAGAGGTAATCCCTGCCCATCTTGGTTTTACAAACTTAAAGACAGTAAATGGACGTAACATTTTAGAAAGTGGAATTGTTTATGATTTTACAAATCTGCAAAGACTTGATAAATATTTATTAAAAGACACACCAAATAGACAACAGATAATTGAAAAGCATCATAGGCTTAATCTACAATTAACTAGTTTAGGGGTTAGAGATGGCTTTACAAAGAATGTTTTTATAGATAAAAAAACATCTAAACTATATTTCTTTGATCTGTACAACACAGATTTTGATTTTTCAAGACTATAAAAAATTATTTGGGTTTTCTAAAATACTTAAAAAAAATAGAAACTGGAATTACTAACCTATTATTTTTAATAATATCTGCAGGACCTAATATTGATTTTGATAAGATTATATATTCTTCAACACCAGCTATTAGGTTTGGCATAACAATATTGTTTCTGTATTTTACTTCAACAGTCTTATTTTTATAAATTAAAAAATATATTCTATTTATAATAATCTAAAACAGCTACACCAACAACCCATAAAAACAAAAAATCAAAGATAAGTTTATAATACTTGTGAAAAGTCAACTACCTCATTAGTTGACTTTTGCCAAAAGTCAAGGGGTAGACTAGTTAACTTTCTAAAAATTAGGAATGTAAAGATTATTTAGCTATATTTACAAAATAGATTTACTTAATATAAAAATATAGAATTGCAAACAAAAACAAATATACCGTAGAAAAATAAATTTAAAAATTAAAAGTGTAATAAAAATTAAACTAACAAAAACTAAACTAATAAAAACTAAACTTGCAAGAAATAATAAAATTTGTTTATTTTGGACAAGTAAGTATTATACTTGTTACACCAAATAATGAAATGTTTTTTTCTAAGAAAGGAAATGAAATGTATTTTTTAATAAAAGAAGTAAAATATTTTTAATAAGTAAAATTAAAATTGAACCAAATTAGAATTAAAACAAATAGATTAAGTTAAAACAAAATAAATTAGAAAATAAATAAAAAAAAGAAAAAGAAAAAAAGAAAAGAAAAATCTTTTCAGTTTTCAATCAAGCAACTACATGTTTTCGATAGCTGTAATTAATTCTTTAGCAGCAGCAGCAGTGTCAGCAGCATCCATACCAGCAACAATTAAGTTGTTGTTTTCAGCAATACCTGCAACATATTGTCCAGAAACTGTAACAATATCTTCTAAACCGTATGTACCAACTGCAAGAGAATTAACTTTGTATCCACCAACAATAATTAATGGAGTACTTGGAGCTTCTTGATCTAACCATACTAATCTGTTATTATTTACATTCCAGTTACCAGGTATTACAGCACCTTCAGTACTAACAGCACCAGCAGTAATGTCGTAAGAATCTAATTGAGCTTGAGTTCCATTTTCTCCTTCAACAATAGCACCGATTTCTGATAATTCTAAAGTATCTCCGATTAATTCAGTAGATAAAGTTGCACCGCCACCAATGAATATTTTCAAATATCTTTTGAATTCAGGAATACGCATCATAAAGTCAGAACCGTCTACTTCAGCATAAGATCCATAAGCAGTATAAGCAAATCTTAAATCATCAGCGTGATCTTGATCTAATGTCCACACTTCTGAATTATAATCTACTTGAGAAGTATATACATTTGAACTACCTGAACCAGATTTGAAATCTGTTTTTCTAACTAAATCTTTTGTATACAAATCAATAGCTACATCTAAAACAACACCATCATCTGTCACTGAAAAAATTCCTAATGCTTTCCCTGAACCTGTCACATTATTATCTTCATATGCAAAATAATTTGCATCGTATTCAGTTGAGTAATTATTGTCTAATTCAGAATATGCAAAATTCCATTTTGCTTTTTCATTTTTTCCTATTTGAATATCCGCAGTTTGTTGCATTATTGCTAAATCAAAAGTGCTATCATTCTTAACAACAGTGTAATTTATATCATAGTCCTTTTCTAGATCTAATGTTAAAATATTACCATCAATTAAACCAACTGGTTTACCTGTATCTGATGTACCTTCATATACTTTTAATCCAGCAGTAACATTAGAATCATCAAAGTAATAATCATTGAATCCAAATTTTTGACTTCCAGCTATAGACGTTTCATACATAGGAATTGTATATTCTCTACCTCTATCATCTACCCAATTAATTTCGTTACTACCAACTTTAAATTGATAGGTATTTTCGTTAGTTAACCCTAAGAAATCAATAGAACCTAAGTTTAATGGTAAAGGAATAACTTCATCCATTGTTGCAGCAGCTCTATCATGACCTAAATCTTCAACATTCCAAACTTTCTTATCATTGAATACAGTAATACCATTTAATTCTTTTAAATCAGCATTTGCATCAATTTCAACTCTCCATTGGATATCACTAGAAGTTCCATATCCAGGTAATACTTTATTATGTTCTAATTCTAAAAGACCATCAGAACCAACACTTAATTCTACAAAGTCAGGACTATTATCTATTTGATCAACAGATATTACTTTAATAACAGATTCTAAGTCATATCCTGAAAACAAAATTTCATCGTTAACTTTGAATAATCCAGAAGATAATTCTAAACCATCTTCTTTTAAAGTCATTAATACTCTTGATGTAGAAGTTACAGAACCTATATCTAAAGTGTAATTAC
>JALNXN010000042.1 GCA_023230325.1 archaeon
TGAAAGAACTAATGATTGATGAGGAAATTTATATTCTAAAATCAATTTTAAGGAAAGAACTGCCTTTATATGAACATCGGGCTTTGAATAATTAAGAAATCCTTGTTCTTTTAAAAAGTCACAACCTAAAGCAAAACCAAAGATACCACCTAAATTATCAATAACATATTTTTTGTAATCATTATGATGTGATTTCGCATATGATTCAACATCGTCTTTAAAATCTTCTTGTGAATTAAATTTACTTAAAAATTTAAGTCCTTTGAAAATTGTATTGGAATATTTTAGCCAGCTTTTTTGAGAGTTTTTCATATCTGCGCCAGCAATAATAAAAGCATTAAAGAGTTCATCAGAGCTTTGAAAACAATCTGCTGCTTTTTTAATATTAGGATAAAAAACTGCCTTTCTTATACTTTCCCTATTTCTTTTCCAATAACCTATATAATTAGGCATCCCCTGATAGTTTTGCGCTGAAGAAAGTAACCTGTCAAAAAATGTATCCGTAGAATATTTACCGTTTAATAAACTATTAACTTCCATAATGTCTGTATAGTTTTCAGCATTTAATTTATTTAATAAATACTCATAAGATTTTTTATAAAAAACTATATTGTTCATTGTTTTACCTTCCTCACCATAATTTAATTACTACTTTATTTCTATTATATATCATAATAATTATTAATTTGAAAAATCTATTTATTATAATTTTCTTTGTTTATAAACAAATGTAAATATAACCTTATTTGTTTATTTTCATTATTGGATTTTTTCAAACATATTATAATATCAAAAGCTTCTGCTTGTAATTATATTAATAACCCTTCATACTTTCCAAGTTCTGTGCTATATTTTTCATCTAAGAATTCATGTTTCATTCTTTTTAAATCTTTATTAATAAATAAGCCCTTATCTTTACCTTGTTCATATTCTAAAATTGCCAAATGCTGTATTACATGAAAAATCTCGTGAAATGCAGTCTTTATTATATTAACAACCTTGGCAGTTTTTAACCATTCCTTGTTATATCAAATTAGAAAATGTTCTTTATCATATAATTTTGAGTAATCTATTCCAGTAAAATGATTTAACTCATTAATAAAGACCCACAAGCATTCATCTACATTAAAAACGGCTCTTACATAATTAGTTGCTGCTATAATTAACTCTTCATTTTTTTCTAATCTTGTATTCATTATTATCACATCTTCAAAGGTAGCATACATAAAAAAGTTTAGTAATTAAGTATACTAATTATCATTCTTTTTTTAATACAGCAAGTGTTTATAAGTCATATAGAAATAAAAACTTGTCTCTTTTTTAAAATAAATAATAATCTTTAAATCTTCTATCAAACACACTTTTATTTAAACTATTTATAATTATTTCAAATTCTATTTTATTAATGTTTTTGATTTTTATTTCTTCTTCAAATTTACTTGTTATTAATTGTAAATATTTTTCATTACCAAAAGAAATTTTTTTAAATATCATCTCTTTTATATTTACTGCTTGATAAACTCTGCTTATTTTCATTTCTGTATTATCAAAAGTATCGTCAGCAATATTAACTGGGATTTTAATACCTTGTTCTTCTAATATAATCTTATCTATTTTCATTGCCTTTAGAGAGTCATACATGCTTCTAAATCCATATTCACTAATAATTAAACCACCACCATACTTTTCATCACATTTCTTTGAAAAAACAAACTTACAAATTTCATTAAGATCAATAAACGCTTTATATAAACCCTTCATTTCTAAATAATCAAAAGGCTTAATTATATCATCTTTTGAATGGAATAATTTATTTCTGTATTTTTTATAGTGATTGTAATAAAAATGATTATACATATTTTTGTTAAACTCATTATCAATTTTATAGTCATTATTGAGTTTCTTAAACACCTCTTCAATCCATTTTTTTTCAGAATTAGTTTTAGTAATGATACTATGCATTACTGATTCATATGACAAATATAGATATCTATATGCGTCGATTAAGTAATTTGTTTTAATTGACGTTCTAAAATATCTATAAAAATCATACGCTTCCAACGACAAATCTTTTTCATTGTCAATAATGTTTCCATCTTTACCTAGAACTACATCATTAAAGGTTGCTGTCATTTTAAGTGACATATTTTCTACTACTTTAATATTTTCTTTACCATTAATTATATTTCTATAAATATATGATTCAGAATGATTAACAAAATAAGCTTTCCCTTTTTTAAATAAAACCATATCTAAAAATTTTTGCCCTAAATCATAAAATTTGCTAATGTCATTGTCTTCAATAATTATGTTATTCTCGGTTTCAACAACTAATATATGGTTATTTTCATAAATACTAATTATAAATTTGATACCATTTTCTTCATGATTTACAGAAAAATTGATTGTTGAAACTTTCTCCATAAAAAAAATCATCAAATTAGTATCTCTTAAAATGTTATCTCCTATTTTCAACATAATTATTACCTCCTTTATCATTTTTATTTTAACATAAATATAATATTGAAAAAAAAACGCCTTTAAGCACTCATATTCTAATTGTATATTTTTAATTTGTGACATAATTACCCAAATGAATCTAAATTAGTAGGACTTACAATTACATTTCCAACTAAATCAACATCAAGTATTAACTTTGCTAAATCGTTATAAGGTAAGTTTTTAATTAATCCTTCCTTATTAAAACTTCTTTTATATTTTTATTAGATATTTTAAACAAGCATGCTAAACTCATCAACTTCATACTAAGTTCATATTCAAGTTCAATAGCTATATATCTTTATAATTGTCCTTTGAC
>JALNXN010000043.1 GCA_023230325.1 archaeon
GGTTTTTGCTCGTGAAGTTTATACAAATCAAACAGCAATACTGAATGAATTAACAGACTTAGTTAAAACACAATTTGTAATAACCAATAAATTTGATGGTGAAGATACTGAATTTGAGCTTAGTTTAGCGTATCCAAACTCCGAACAGGCCACTGAAAATATTTCTAATCAAAAAGATATGATGGATTTAGCTAACGCAGTTATTGAAAACCTTAAAACAGCATTAGCCGTTGATTCAATTCCTATCGATGTTGCCAAAGACATATTTAAAAAATACGCATCTATTGATAATAGAGATCTAGACAAATGGATGAAGGACATTGAAACAACAGTTGATTTAAAAATTAAACAGCCCGAATACGAAGAACCCAATTATGAATCAATTAAAAAAGAAAAGCTTAGAAAAGGATTAAGCAAGTTAAACGAATCGGTTTTTAGAGAAGCCTACTTTGAAGCAAAAAAAGAAAAGATGTTTACAGAGGGTGTAATGAATGGACAACATTTTGTTACTAATTTTGGAAACAACAACAATCAAAAGTTTGCATACAGTCTAATGAAAGAAGTTGTTAAAAGCGGTAAAAATAATAAAAAAATAGAAGGGTAATATATGTATATTGTAAAGGATAAAATAGAAATGAAAAATAGACCAAAAATTGTAGCAATTGATTTTGATGATACGATCGCCAAAGATAGTTTTCCAGATTGTACAAGTTCAGAAACTATAAATGGAGCTAAATATTTTATAAATAAACTTTACGACAAGGGTTTTTATATTATAGTTTGGACATGTAGATATATGTCTAAACACATATATGATGTTAAAAAATTTTTAGCAGATAATGAAATTAAATACCATTCAATAAATGAAAATTATCCACATTTACAATTTAAGCCACATCCAAAGATTTACTATGATTATTTGGTTGATGATAAATGTTTATTAAAAGTTGATTGGAAATGGGAATACTGCAAAATTTTAACTCAATTTGCAGAATCTTCTTTATTTAATATACACTCAAAAATGAAACAACATTATTTTGACCGAACAAAGAGTCATATTGAGTCTGTACAAAAATTTTATGTAGATTTTATAAAAAATAATAGAGATTATTTTTCAGAAGATTTTAAAAAACACGATTTAATAAAGTTTGAAAATAATGAACTTGTTCCATATATAGCAACTACATGGCAGTATTATTGTAAAGACAATAACATTAAATTTGAAATTTCAAAAAAATTACAGTCGTTGATGAATTCTGCCACTGAACACCATGTAAAAAACAGTTCACACCACCCAGAATATTGGTTGAAAGATAAAACTCGTCAGACTATACCTATAAACGATAGAGATAAATTTGATCCAAACGCTTTACCGACAATTGATGTTTCAGAAACAATGCCAAAAAGCGCAATTGTTGAAATGTGTGCAGACTGGTGTGCTATGTCTAAAGAAAGAGGTAACACTCCTTTTGAGTGGGCTGAAAAAGTAATAGATAAACGATGGAAATTTGGAAAAGAAAAAACAGATTTTATTTATTTTGTTCTAAAACAAATGTGGAAGTAAAATAAATATTGAAATTTAACTATATAATTATTGGAGAATAATTAATGAAACAAAAATTAGTAGAAAATTTTTCTAAAGATTGGAATGAACCTTTATATATTAAAAAACTTGTATTAAACGAATCAGCTAAAATAATTGAAGCGGAAGGCAAAAAGTTTAATGTTAATGAAGGATACGAAGTTCCCGTTTGGAGATTGGGAAAGAAAAATCTAAATAACCGTGTTTATTCGCGCTCATTGGGCGAAAGTGTTATTAAAAAATATGGGGGATTGGTAACTGTAAATCTCGCAGATCATCCAGAAGGCGATAGCGATGGATCTGTAAAAGATATACTTGGCATTTCAAAAAATCCTCATATTAAAGATGACATTCTTTATGTGGACTCTTATCCTGTTGACGAAGCTTTTGGAAAAAAGCTTGCAAGAATGGTTGAACTTGGGGCTGGTTTAGGTGTTTCAAGTTCTTGCTATGGTGATGTTGATAGTAATGGTAACGTAATGGAGGAAGATTTTGAGGTTGTGCGCTGGTTTGACTACGTAATCTCCCCCTCGTATGAAGTTTTTGTTACACAAGAATCATTTAAAGAAAATATTAAAGAAAATTTAACTATAAAATCTATTAAGGAGCAAAAAAATATGCCTGAAGATAAAGTATCTGAGCTGTTAGAGAAAACAACTCGATTGAATATTGTCAAATTGGTTGAAGAAGCAGAAAAAATAGAAAAGATTTCAGAAAAGATTTCGGCTATTGAAGAGGCCGTGTCATATACATCTGAAAACTTTTTGCCAGATTTAAAAGAAAGTCTTACCGAAAAACTTGCTAAGTTAAGAGAAGAATCGTTTGAACTTGCAGAAAAAGGAAAACAAGTTGATGAGCTCAATGAAAGCCTAAAGCTTAAAGAATCTGAAAAAGAACCTTTACTTGAAAAAGTGTCCACGCTTGAAGAAGAAAAGAAAACTCTTCTTGAAAAAATTGAAACAATGGAAAAAATTGTTGAAGATTTACAAGAACACTCAAAAAAAGCTGAACAACTTTTAGAAGCCGCTGATGCAGAAGTTGGTTCAAGATTTACAGCCAAAGAATTTCTTGAAGCAGTTGAAAGGGCAAATGAAGCAGAGGAAGCTTGTTCTAAAACTGAAGAAGAAAAAAAAGAGCTTGAAGATGAAAAAGAAGAAATTGAGGAAAGTTTGAAAAATCTCAAAGATGAGAACAAACAACTTAATGAAAGAATTCTGAAGCTTAGAAAA
>JALNXN010000044.1 GCA_023230325.1 archaeon
TAAGTTTACTGCTTGTACTAAACTTAAATAAGGCGTTGTGCTTGAATCAACAGAAAGTCTTTCAACTTCAAACCCTTTTCTTTTTAAAAATTGTTGAGCCGATTCTGATTGAAATTGGTCGAAAGATAAATTTGATATATGTATTTTTCCATACTGCTGTAGATCATATATAAAAAATTTAATTGCGTCTAAATTTATGCGAGCTTTGTTTGGTATAATATTTATTGTGAAATCTACGACATCTATAATGTCACCGGATTTTAATAATTCAGGGTGGGATAATGCTATAGATGCCGTGTCTCCACTTATAGATTGGTCAACAGATAGAAACCTAACCTCTTGTGGATTTCTCCAAAATTCAAAATTTGAATTTCCTATTTTAACAAAAAATTGATCTTGAATTTTATTCCAAATTAGATGTTCAGGATCTTCAGTTTCTAGCGCCGTTATATGACTATAAACATTTCTTAACCACGGTTCAAATATTTTTTCTATCTTCATAGTATCTTGAATTAATCTATTTGAGGCTGCCGTTGGAATTCCTGCATAGTCTTTCAGAGTTTTAGCTGTATCGTTTATTGCTAACTGTAAAATGTCTATTGGACACTCAACAATATCTCTTTCATCAAAAGATTGTGTTTCTTCAATTTTTTCATAAACTTTTGGAATTTTATTATGTTTGTCGCCTTTATGAATATAGAAAACTTTTGACTTATCTTCTAGCCAATCAGGAAAAAGCCATGGTTGTAAATTCCATTTTGTATCATTAAATATTAAATTAGTTGGATCATCTTTTGCTTTATTCATTATCCAATAATCAATAGAGCTTTCAAAAGTGGCATCATTTGGTGATGAGTCTAATATTGAAAAGTTGAAGCCATTTTTCTTTGGGAACCGAGAATGAATACGACCCTTAAGATCGTTATAAAGTTTCATAATATCTTCATCGGAATATCCAACTTCCTTAAAGAATGCCAACTCAGTAATAGAACCGCAAAGTATTGTTAATCCTAAAAGAGAGGCTGAATTTGATTTTATTTTTATAGACATATTAGAGCCAATGGTCATTGCTGAAGCCATACCCGATGTTGTCCAACAAATTTTACTAGGACCCAATTCTTTTTCTAATCTTCTCATTTGGTCTAATGTTCTACATTGAACAAATTTATCAGACACCATAAGTATGTTTTTAAATGGATCTAACAAAACTTCAGTGGCTTTTTCTAGTGATTGAGCAATAAACACATTACATATAGAAGATGACGAAGATTGACCAAGCGTTTTTTTAGGATTTCGCATTAAATAAACCAAACAGCTTACATATAAATTTAACAAAGCAACGAACGTTGATTTACCTGTTCCTATTGGAGAATATAAAATGGAATTATATTCTGGTCTCTCTATATTTGTTAAAATTTTTAAATAATCTCTCCAATAAGAAAAAACAGATTCACTCATTGGGCCTATCCATTCGGGGCTTAAAAATTCATCTATTGTTGGTGGTTTTACTTTATAATTAATTGCCCAAGTGTTTGCAATCAAATATTTTTTCGTTTGCTCAGAAAATTTAGGATTGTTTATAATTATATTTAACGCTTTATTTATTTCATAAGGAGACAACTGTAAAAAATCATCTCTTTCTGCAATAGAATTGTCACCTTCAATTAAATCTTTTGTTAAATACGCTGCGTTGTTCATTAATATATAGTTAATGGATAGCGCAGAATTGAATTATTAATTAAATATTTTCTGCAGTTTTAAACAAGCCTTTGAGTATTCATTTTCTCTCCATTATAAACTTTTTTATTTTATCATTAGAAAGTCCACACTCGGACACTCCATCCCATAACAAATCTAAATTAAACACTTCATCAATAACTTCTTTAGATAGTGCTTTTTCAATAATTGAATAATCTTCATCTGAAAGATTTATTATACTTCCTTTACACAAATGCAAACAAAAAGGTATTTTGATATTTTTTATTAAAACAAAAGTATGATATTTGCAATAGTTAGTTTTTACAACTGGTGTTGTTCCATCATTTTCATAAATTACTTTTTCAATTTCGTAGCAATACATTAAACTTCCTTTAACATATTACTTAAAATTTGCATATCCATATTTTCAACGGTTTTTGCTGTTTTCATAATTGAACCTAAGTTTTTCTTATTAAGCACAAACTCTTTTTCAAAATTACTAAAAAGCCAGGTGTATACTTCTTCTTTATTCATAAGTTTTGGTAAAAACTCTTTCCAAATTTCTAATTCTTTTATTAGTTCCAGTGTATTTTGATTGTTGCTTATAAGAAGTTGAATATCTTTTTCAATTTCTTTAACTGAACGAGTTGCAATTGTATAGAAATCTTTATCTTCTACTTCTCTGTTTTCTTGCTTTGCAAGTTTTGTTACTCCATCAACAAGAAGATTAAGTACAGTTGCACGAACAGGGTCGGTTTTTCTGATTGTTAATCGTTCTTTATTAAGCTCTGATATTTTCATAATAATACCTTTTAAATAAATACCTTATAGGGTATATTGTACATTTATACCCTATAAGGTTTATTAATCACTTTCCGAATACACTACCACTAGCGATAGGAATAGGCCCATAATTATTTGTGGGAACGTACACCCCATTCCATTTCTTTACACGCTCCTTTTCAATATCAAGTTCTTTCAATTTAATCTGAATGTTCAGTGTACCTGCAATAGAATTGTTGTACTCACGCTCACCACG
>JALNXN010000019.1 GCA_023230325.1 archaeon
CAATTAATGGGGAGATTGATTTTTTCTTAAAAATGTTTTTGCTTTTATTTCTGTTCATAAATTTTCACCTTTTATAAATATTATATATCTACTATTAGTTAATCAAAATATTTTTAAAGACTTGGGATTAAAAGCTTTTTAAAAAACCTACAATTTATAAAATAATATTTGCATATATTATATATTGATATTATAAATATTTATAAAATAACTAATTATAATAAAAATATCAAAAAGGTGAACAACAATGGCAAAAATTACTAAAAAACAAATGATCTGCAAAACAATGGCTACTGAGATTGTTGAAGAAGCAGAATATCTTCTAGAAGACCACACAATTCCAAAAAACGTAATCATGGTTATTAGAAAAGTAAAAGATAAATTAAATAATGATCTTTGCTCCTTAGAAGTCTCAACCATCCTCTATGAACTAGAAGAAACTATAAACAACATGAATGCTACAGAATGTAGGACTGTTGTTTGGGGGCTTATTAGTAAATTAGAAACTTTGAAGGAAAAAATAAAATGAATTTTGATATTAACAAATATGCAAATGAAAAGGGTTTAATCCTTACAGAAAAAGCACTTAGACTTTTAAATAATCATAACTATAAACAAATTATTGAAACACTTACTAAAGAAAATAAAACCTTTGTTAAACCAGAAGATATTTTAAAAATAAAAGAAATTACAAAAAATAAAAAAGAATATAAAAAAAACTTCTATATTCTTGACAAATATGATATCACAAACAAAAAATTTTCACAAGGAAGTGTAGAAGACTTCCAAAAACTATTTTTAGAAAAATATAAAACTCTTTCTGAAATTATAAAAACTAGACCTAACTTTGATCACATAACAATCTCACAAGCAAAAAGAGAAATAAAAAATAAAACAGTTGATGTTATTGGAATGGTCTATGATAAAAGATTTAGTAAAAATGGAAACTTAGTACTTACAATTGATGATCCCACAGACACCATAAAGTTAGTACTCATGAACAAAGACGAAAAAGAATTTCTAACTCAAAAAGAAATACTTCTAGATAATGTTATTGGCTTTAAATGTAATGTCTTGTCAAAAGATATGTTAATTGTTAATGAAATTTTATACCCTGACATTCCCTTTTCAATTAAAAAAAACACATTAGAAACAGATGTCTATCTAGCAGTTATTGGAGACATACATGTTGGTAGTAAAAATTTTAGAGAAAAAGAATTTTCAAAATTTATTGATTGGTTAAATCTAAAAATAGAATCTGACATTGAAATTGCAAAACAAATTAAATATTTAATAATTGCTGGAGACATAGTTGATGGTATAGGTGTCTACCCAGCACAGTTTGATGAATTATTTATTACAGACATCTATAAACAATATGAACTATTAGAAGAATATCTTTTAAAAATAAGAAAAGACATTGAAGTGTTTATTATCTCAGGAAATCACGATGCTGTTAGACTCTCAGACCCACAACCTGCAATCTCACAAGATTACTTAAAAAGACTTTATGAAAAAGAAAACTTTCATATTCTTGGTTCTCCCTCTTGGGCAGTTATTGAAAACTATAAAGTCTTAATGTACCATGGGGCTTCCTTTCATGGAATCTATGCAGAAATAAAAAATGCAACCATGAACAAACCTGACACAGCAATGAAAGAGATACTAATAAGAAGAGACTTGATGCCACAATATGGGCTTAGACAAACCTTTGTACCAATTGAAAAAAATTTTTTAACAATAAATGAAGTCCCTGATATCTTCATAACAGGGGATGTTCATCATCATGCCTACTCTAAATATAAAAACACACATCTTATCTGTGCATCTTGCTGGCAAACAATGACCCATTATCAAAAAGAGATTGGACATGTCCCAACTCTTTCAAAAGTATTATTACTTAATTTAAAGACAGAGAAATTAATAATTAAAGATTTTTTAGAAGAATAATTTCTTTTCTTGGCAAACTACCCCCCTCCAAAAGAGATATAAATTTAATAAACCATAGATAGTATGACCTATATAGATAAACTTAAAGCAAACAAAGATGTAAAAGATTATTTTACCTCTTTACTTGAAAAAATAGACTACACAATAGCCATAGCTAAAACTGCAAAAGAAAAAGGAAAAGACATCTCCACAGACATAGAAACAATACCAGCTGCAGGAATTGCAGAAAAAACAGAAATACTTGTTGGACCAAAAGGTGTTGCAAAAATATACAATGATTTGTGGGAAATTAAAAAAGACAGATTTGAAGTTACCTTAGATATCTTTAACATGATACTTGATAAACAACTAGGGAATATAGAAGACCCAGAAAAAAGATTAGAGCAAGCAATAAGAACAGCACTTGTTATTCAGACAGACGGAGTTGTGGTTTCACCTTTAGATGGACTGCCACAAATTAAGATCTCAACAAACCCAGACGGCAGCAAATACCCAGACATTTACTTTGCTGGACCAATCAGAGCAGCTGGTGGAAATGCACAAACATTACCCTTACTTTTAGCAGATGTTGCTAGAAAGAAACTACATCTTGACAGATATAAACCAACAGAAAGAGAAATTGAAAGAATTGTTGAAGAAACAATGATCTACCAAACAGATGTTGTTGCTAGGCAACAAAGAGTAACTGAACAAGAAATAAGAACAATTGCTCAAAATTGTCAAATCTGTGTTAACAGTGGACCCGACAGCGACGTAGAGGTTGTTGCTAACAGAGATATAAAAAGAATTCCAACAAACAGAATCAGAGGTGCAATGTGCTTAGTTTTGATTGATGGATTGTTTGTTAGAGCAATGAAGATACTAAAGACAAGTAAAAGATTAGAAGTTGATTGGTCTTGGTTAGAAAAATTAATAAAAGTTAAAAAAAATGAACAAGGGACATTTGAACTAAAACCTAGCTCAAAATATATAGAAGGGCTTGCTGCTGGAAGACCTGTCTTTTCTCACCCCTCAAGAACTGGGGGCTTTAGGTTAAGGTATGGAAAGGCAAGAAACACAGGTCTTATGGCAAAGGCTATTAACCCTGCAACCATGTATGTCTTAGATAGCTTTATTGCAGTTGGAACACATGGAAAAATAGAAAGGCCAGGAAAGTCCTTACAGTATTTTCCTTGCGACACAATTGATGGTCCAATTGTTAGATTAAAAAATAAAAGTGTAATTAAGATTGATACTGTTAAAGATGCTAAAGAAAACTTAGAAAAAATAGAGAAAATATTATTTGTAGGAGACATCTTAATATCTGTTGGAGACTTTAAGAAAAGTGGACACCCATTAGTCAAGAACGGTTATGTGGAGGAAGAATGGATTTCTGAAATTAAATATTTAATAAGAAAAGAAAAACTTAAAGAAAACATTTTAGAAGAAATTAATGAGTTTCTAACAGATCCAAATCCCTACTCTGCAATCAATCTTAGCTTGACTTACAATATCCCACTCTATCCAAAATACATCTGGTACTATGATCTTTTGGACAATGAAGAACTAAAAATATTAATTGAAAAAATAAGGTTTGCAGAAAAGATTTTTGAAGATCAAAAAATTATAGGTGTAAAGATTAAAAATAATAATGTAATTAAACAGATCTTAGAAAAAATAGGAATACCTCACAAACTTGAAGAAAATTTTATAACCCTGAAGAAGAACGAAAGTTACCCTCTCCTAAAAACTCTAGGAGCCTTAAATGTTAAAAATCCACTTGAAGAATTTGAAGACTTATTTTTAGAAAATCTAAAAACTGTTGAAAAACTTTCAAAGATTTCAAATCTAACAATTAAAGAAAAATCAGGAATCTACATTGGAGCAAGAATGGGAAGACCAGAAGCAGCTCACGAAAGACTAATTACAGGAAAACCAAATGTCTTATTTCCTATAGGTATTGGCTACGGAAATAACAGAGACATAGTTAAAGCTGCAAGAACAAAAGCTGACAACTCTAAACCTGGAGACTATGGGATTAATGATGTAGAGATTAAAGCTTATGTGTGCCCAAACTGTAAAACTATTGTCTACAACAACTATTGCTTTGATTGTAACTGCCAAGCTGAAGAGATTAGGTATTGTCAAACATGTAACAAACAATCTTCGGACAAGATCTGTCCAATATGTAATGTAGAACCAAAATTGAAAGTAGATCACAAAATCAACCTAGACAGAAGCTTAGAAAAAGCAAGCAAAAACCTAAATGTTGGAATCCCAAAAGTCTTAAGGGGGGTAAAAGATCTTGTAAGTGGTGACAGAGTTGCAGAACCTTTAGAGAAAGGAATCCTTAGAGCTAAACATGAAGTCTTAGTTTTTAGAGATGGAACGATCAGGTATGAAGCCCTAAATGCAACCATCACACAATTTACAGCAAAAGAACTAAATTTAAGTGTGGAAAAGATAAAAGAACTTGGGTATGTAAATGACTACCTTGGTAAAGAGATAAAATCAGAAGACCAAAGAATAAGCCTTTTCCCACAAGACATAATTGTTGATGAAGGAGCTGGAGACTATTTTTTAAAAGTTAGCAGATTTGTTGACGACCTCCTTGAAAAGTTCTACGGAATAGATAAATTTTATAATAAACAAAAAAAAGAGGACTTGATAGGAGAACTTGTAATTGCTCTTGCCCCACACACCTCTGCAGGAATTGTTGGAAGAATTATTGGCTTTTCTAAATCTAAACTTGCTTGGGGACACCCATACTTTATTACAGCAAAAAGAAGAAATGTGGATGGAGATCAAGACTCTATGATGTTACTTATGGATGCTTTATTAAACTTCTCTGTTAGCTACTTAAGTAAGGGGAGAGGAGGAAGAATGGATGCTCCTTTAGCCTTTACCACAATTGTTAATCCTTTTGAAATTGATGATGAGTGTTATGAGATGGAGACAATCACAGAATACCCATTTGAATTTTATATAAATGCAAAAAACTATAAAGATGCTGATGACAAAAACCTAAGCTATGTTGATGAGATCTTAGGAACAGATGATCAATACTCTTGCATAAAGTTTACACATGACACCAACTGTTTTGATCAAGGACCTAAACAGAGTGCATACTTGACAATACAGTCAATGACTGACAAAGTAGAAAAACAAGCAAAGTTACAAGCAAGAATTTTAGCTGTTGATAATAAAGATGCTCTTGAAAGACTACTACACTATCATCTTTTCCCAGACATCATAGGTAACACCAGAGCCTTTGCTAGACAAAAGCTTAGATGTGTAAAATGTAATGCAAAATACAGAAGAATACCTCTTTCTGGAATCTGTACTTGTGGTGGGAAGCTGATCTTAACAATTCATGAGGGCTCAATTAGAAAATACATTAATGTTGCAAAAGATGTTATTAAAAGATATGAACTAAAACCCTATCTTTACCAAAAGATAAAATTAGCAGAAGAAGATGTTGACTCTCTTTTTATGGACAAAGAAGAAAGAAATCAAAAAAATTTAGCAGAATTTTTTTAGAATTAAGAAGAAGGGTTATTGACTTCTCCTAAAAATAAAATCTCACCAGTGCCGTCTTCTTGAATGATAAATAAGAATGGGTGGTCTGCTATAAAAGTTTCTCTTAATTTCTGTTCTTCCATTATCCCCCTAGTCATCATAACTATAGCGGTTGCTGCTGTAGCTGTTGTGCCTTTTTCATCAACCTTTACATACGCCTTATGAACAGCAGCAGAAACAAACAAATCCTTTTGACCACTTATTCTTGAAAAGTCAGCAAGTCCAGGAGTAAAAGCTAAAGACAAACCCATACTTTCTAAAGTATTATTTAAAACATATTCAGTTTCAAATTCAAACTTTGGAAAACTAATTAAATTAAGTTTGTGAGAAGGAGCAGTGTTTAGTTGAGTTACCCAATTAGAATATTTTTCAAAAGTAATTTCTCCTAAACTATTAAGGTCTTCTGTTGGAAGAACCAAGATCATTGAAAGATCTCCCTTGTACGGAAATTTTAAAATCTGTAAAGTTATTAAATCTTTATATTTGAAGCTATACTCGCTATTTTTAATTTCCTCGCCTGTTAATAACATCATATTAACATCAATTAATTCTTTAGAATCTGTTGTAAACTTTAGTGTTTCTGTATTTGTTTCCTTAAAAGCAACTTTCCATTCTCCTTCAAAATAAATTGCATTAGTTAGAACTAATCTTGTGTCAGGAGAAATCATGTTAAGTTTAATTAAGTCATTAATTTTCTTGTTTGTTTGTTCGCTTATAAAATCATTAATTGTTAATCTTGAATTTTCTGTATCATTTACAAAATCTAAATTTACAGATTTTCCACCATAATATTTTGATACTCTTTTTGTATAGTCTTCTAATATTTTATAATCTTTAGCAATCCATAAAGCATTTCCTGTTCTTAAAGTATATGATTTGTTCTTTTTATTTATGGTTGTGTATATCTTTGCAAAGTTAGGGGCAAGTTGTTCTGGTTCTGGAAACTTAAAAACTGATTTTAGTTTTTGTTTAGTTTCATTTGCAGAACCTTCATAGAGCATAGAGAAAGCAGAAGAAATACTGTATGGTGAGAAGAAAATATTTTTGTGTGGGTTTTCTAATTTCAATTGATTGTAAAGATCAAAAGAAAAGGAATTGTTTGAGGAAACAAGATCTTTAACTCCTTGCTCTGTGTAGCCTTTAAAGTTAACTGCAGGTGGCTTTGTAGGGTTATATGGAAATAAAGAAATTACTCCTGCTGTTATTCCTACAAGAATAATAATAGAAAAAATAACTATTAATAAATTTTTGTTCATATGTTTTTAACTCCTTAAAAATATAATTTTAATTTGACAACTCTGTCAAAATTTGATTAATATATATATAAATTATAAATAAATGATTTTAAAAAACTACTACTTGACATAAAATACACATCTTTGTTTATTTCTTAAAATTGGAAATTTGTTTTTTACTTATTTATAAAATAAATGATTGATTTATAGATAATTATTTTATAAATTATTATTTTATAGATAATTATTTTATAGATAATTATTTTATAGATAATTATTTTATAGATAATTATTTTATAGATAATTATTTTATAGATAATTATTTTATAACAAATTGAAATTGAAAAACAAGATTATAGATTTTAAAAAAAAATAAATTAGAACCATAAAATTTTAAAAAAAAGATAATACAAAAAATATGATAAAGGAATTCTAAAATTTAAAATAAAAAAAGTAAAAATAAAAAAATAAGAAAAAAGGAAAATTAAGCTTTTAGCTCAATTCCCATATGAACATCTACTGGAACATCTACCCTTACAACTCTTCTTAGGATCTTATCATCAGCTTTTACATCAATTATTCTTTTGTGAATCCTTAATTGAAACTTTTGATAAGTCTCAGTTCCCCCACCAGAAGCACCTCTTCTAGTAGGAACAACCAACTTCTTTGTTTTTAAAGGTATAATCCCAGAGTGTTTGACACCTGCTTTCTTTGCAACATCTAAAATTTCATTACAAAAGTCAGTAAGTTTCTTATAATCTGTGCTTGTCACAACAATTCTTGCGGTTTGCATATCTTGACATCTCCCCTTTTATAATGTTACTTATTTATTTTTTTTCCTTCTTTTTAACATCTATTACAATTCCAGCAGCAACAGTTTTTCCCATATCTCTAATTGCAAGTCTTCCTAATTGTGGAAATTCTTTGAATTGTTCAATTACTAGAGGTTGTGTTGGTTTGATTTTTACAATTGCAGCATCACCTGTTTTTATGAACTTTGGATTTTCTTCCTTTACTGCACCAGTCTTAGGGTCTAAAGATTTTATAATCTCTATAACTGAACAAGAGATTTGAGCTGTGTGCATATGGAAAACTGGAGTGTATCCAACAGTTATTGCAGAAGGGTGGTGTAATACAATTATTTGAGCAGTAAACTCTTCAGCAACTGTTGGTGGATTACTTTCATGTCCTATTACTGAACCTCTTCTAATATCTCTTGGTCCAATCTTTCTTAAGTTAAAACCAACATTGTCTCCAGGTCTTGCTTCTGTTAATTGTTCGTGGTGCATCTCAATTGATTTAACTTCTGTAACTACACCTTCAGGTTGAATTATAATTTTGTCATTAGGTTTCATAATTCCACTTGAAACTTTACCAACAGGAACAGTTCCAACACCTTTGATATTATATACATCTTGGATTGGTAGTCTTAAAGGTTTTCCTTCTGCTGATTCTGGAGCAACAAACTTGTCAAGTGCTTCTAATAGAGACACACCTTTATACCATGGCAACTTTTCAGACTTTTTAACAATATTGTCACCCATCCATGCAGAAACAGGAATAACTTGAATATTTTCATCCTTGTAACCAGATCCTTTTAATAATTTTAAAACATCTTCTTTTACTGTATTAAATCTAGACTCTTCATAACTGATTTCATCCATCTTATTAATAGCAACAATAATTTGGTTAATACCTAAAACTTTTGCTAAGAAAGCATGTTCTTTTGTTTGAGGCATAATTCCTTCTTTTCCACCAACTAACAAAACTGCAGCGTCTGCTTGAGATGTTCCAGTTATCATGTTTTTAATATAGTCGGCGTGGCCAGGTGCATCAATTACTGTGAAAAATTTAGTTTTAGTTTCAAACTTTTTATAATTTACATCAATTGTTACTCCTCTTTCTCTTTCTTCTTTAAGATTATCCATCATGTAAGCAAAAGCAAAACTACCTTTTCCTTTTTCTTTTGCAATTGCTTCTAATTTTCTGTAATCTTGTTCTGTTAGAGCACCGGTATCGTACATTAATCTACCAACTAATGTGGATTTACCTTGGTCAATATGCCCTATGAAAATAACATTTATGTGTGGCTTATCTGATGCCATATATGATTCCTCCGTTTTTTAGATTTTTTATAAAATTTATATTTTTATCTTATTTACTTAATTTTTTTATGTTCCTTTGTAAAAAAGTTTAATTAAAGTATAAGATATTATATATAATAAAGAAACCAAACTATTTTTAAATGCAAATGTCTTTGTTGTTTTTTGTTAACTTGTAATGCAAGTATTTTTATCTCACAATTATAATTATTTGTTTAAAATAAGGTTTTCTAAAATCAAAGCTTAAAACATAAAAATATATAAAACATTATAGTCTATATTATATATAGTAAAGCTACTACTAATAACAGAAAAAGGTGTACTCTAAAAATGGAACTTGAATTTATACAACTTTTAATAATTGTAATAATAATTATTGTGTTTGGAACAATTATAACAATATTTAATTTTAGAAAAAAACCAAAAACTGTTGTTGATAAAGAACAAACAACCTGGCAAACAATAGAAAATTTAAATAATGATAAAAAAGAACTTATTGAAAAGAAAAAAGAAATATCATATAAGTATATTGCAAAGAACATAACTGATCAAGACTATTCTGAAAAAACAAAATATCTAAATTCAGAGATTAAAAAGGTTGATGCAAAAATTGAATTAGAATTTTCTAAAATTTCAGAAATTAAAAAAGATAATAACCCAGAAGATGAACTTAGATTTAAAAATATAAAAATAACTGGAGAGTTGAATGAAACTGAACTCGAAAATAGAAATTTAAAAGAAAAAGTTGCAGAATTAGAATCATTTATAAAAACTTTATCAAAAACAAACAATCTAGAACCAACCAGTGATGATGTTACAAAAGCGAAATATTATTCTATAATTATAAATAAATATAAAAATATAATTAATGATAACGAAAGAAAAACAATTTCAGAAATGAAAGATTCTGTAAAATCTTCAGATCTAACTATTAAGAATATTGCATCCAAATTTACACCAATTGGCTATGACTTTGATAAAGATTATATACCTACACTTAGAAAAATATATAATTACCTTAAATCTGAAATTGATGTTGTAACTAGTGATTTAAAAATAACATACACCCTTTCTTTTTCTAAAATAATTACAGAAAAAATTGCAGACCAACATTCTATGGCAATACTTTTTTGTTCAATTATGCATAACTTAGAAGATAAGAATGCAAAAATTGAAATGGTAATGCTTGAAAATGAAGATATACATGCCTTGGTAAGTACAAAATATAAAAACACAAATTATATTTTTGATCTTATACAAAAAACACCTTTTGATATGTTTAAAAATCAAGATGAGAAAAAAGTATATGAAGAATATACATTTAATAATAATAAAATCTCTCAAAGAATATATGCTTATAATCAATATAACTATATTGACTTTGATAAAAGTTAATTTGAAGAATAAATGAAAATAGAATTAACAAGCACTGTTTTTTACTATATCTCTAAAGAATTAGAAACAGAGCTACTTTTAGGGTACATTAATAATGTGCAAACAATAAACAAAGATGTTTGGAAAATAAAGGTCCATAAATCAAAAACTAAGCAACTAATTGTTACCCCTCAAATGTGTTTGTTATCTAATCTTAATTTACCTGTTGGGGAAATTGGTGGCTTTGAAAAATATTTAAAAAAAAAATTATATAATCAAAGGATACATGAGATTAAGCAAGATAAAAATAATAGATTAATATTTTTTAGATTAGACAAATATTATTTAATTTTTGAATTTTTTAGTAGCTCCAATATCATTTTAACAGATTTAGATTTTAAAATAATAACTTCTAAACAAAAGGAAGAATGGAAAGATAGAATTATTAAAAAAGATGAAATTTATTTATTCCCTGCTGGAAAGGATATTAAAGAAGTAACAAAGAGTGATTTTAATCAGCAGACAACTGAACTTTCACAAAAAGAAAAAATATTATTTCTTGCAAGAGAATATAATGTTGCACCAATTGAAAGTAAAGAAATTATTTCTGAATATGAAAAAGAAGTTTATGAAAATATTCTGAAATTATACACTTTTAGGGATCCAAAAATTGCAATTGATGAAAAAGAAAACAAAATTGTATTTTATATCAATTATAAGACAGAAGAACAAGAAAATAAAAATCTTTTTGAGGACTTAGAAAAGAGATGTTTAAGTAACTTTGAAGAAAAAATTATTGAAAAGAAAAATACAAAGAAAGACAAATTAGTCAAAATACTTAGAGAACAAGAAAATACAAAAAATGAATTTTTAGAAAAAATAAAAGAACTTGAAAAGGAAGGAGAGATTATATATTCTAACTATCTTGTAATAGAGTCAATAAATAAAAATATAAACGTTGGTTTGGAAAAAAAAATAAAACCATTAGAGATTATAATAAAAATAAATGAAAACTTAGAAAAAATAAATGCAAACTTTAAAGTTAAAGACATAAATCAGAAAACAAAAAAATATACACTTCTTTTTGAAAAATAAACTTTACTAAAAATTTAAAAAACGAAACATCTATTTTAAATAAAGATATTTCTATTTTGCGACTCAAATTTTTTTGACCCCTTCTCGGGGTCAAAAAAATTTGCTTATCCGCCTTCCTCCCGGAAGGCGGCAATGCATCGGTCACAAGTCACTTTTTCTGCGCACTCTTTTTCTCAAATTGCATACAGCCTCCGATTTTCCGTTATCCGATAAGCCGATAAAATATAATATTTTTGAAATACATTTTTTTCTTTGGACGCTAGCTGGCCAAAACCAGCTATGGAACTACTGCACACCGCAGGCCGAGGCTGTCGTACAGGAACCCAGA
>JALNXN010000017.1 GCA_023230325.1 archaeon
TTAGTACAAGAACTATCAAGAGAACCAACCGCAGAAGAAATCGGTGAAAAGATGGAAATCACCGCTGAAAAGGTTCAACAAATTCAAAAGATATCTCAAGAGCCAATCTCCTTAGAAGCACCAGTTGGTGAAGAAGAAGATTCATCATTAGGTGATTTTATTAGTGATCCTAACGCTTTAGATCCTTATCAATACTTTATTAATCAAGCACTTAAAAAGGCAATAGACGATATTTTAAAAACTTTAACAGACAGAGAAGAAAAAGTGCTAAGGCTGAGATATGGGCTTCTTGATGGGAAAACCTACACATTAGAAGAGGTTGGAAGAGAGTTCGGGGTAACAAGAGAAAGAATTAGACAAATTGAAGGAAAAGCACTTAGAAAGCTAAGACAACCTTCAAGAAAGAAAAAGCTAAAAGATTTTAACTTAAATAGATAATGGCAAAACAATTTTAAGAAACTTAAAATCAAACGTAAAATTATTTTGTTTTAGAGGTGACAAACTATGAAGATGTTAGTAAAAGAAGTTCCAATAAAAGACATTAATGAAGTTATTGATTTATTTGATTACTGTATAAATAACGCAAACGGTCTTGCTTCTCCTTATGATGATGGAGAAATTGAAAACTATTTAAAAACTAAAAGACTATATGGAGCATATTATTATGAAAAACTAATAGGTGTGGGTGCGTTATTAGACATAAATTATGATCCAATTCCAATTGAGAAAGTATTTTTAAGAATTATCCATAAAAAGACCGCCATGTTGGTAAGATATTTTGTTTATCCTAAGTACCGAAATTTAGGTGTTATGACTAAGATACAAGACCGATTAATAAATTTAGCAAATCAATTTAAATATGAAGTCGTTATTGCTAATGCTTTTTCTCACAATATAGCTAGTATTAAAGTGATAGAAAAAAGATTAAAACTATCTTATAACTTAAATGTTTTAGGAGACGACACATTAATTTTTATGTTAGATTTGGAATGAAAAGTGATTAACAATTTAAATTAACAGATCAATTATTAAATGAATTTCATTTATAAGGAGGAAAAATAAAATGAAAAATAATAATACTAATAGAAACAGATTTAAAACAACAAAAAATGAAGATATAATTAGAATTTTATATAAGATTAGAAATGATAGCAATAATAAATTTTTTATTGAGACATGTTTTTTCTTATTAAAATTAAGTAACATTTCTCAAAGGAATTTGAATATTTTAGCTAACCTTAGAGAGACAAACAGAACAATTGCAAAAAATCACAAGTTCTCTTTCCCAATTTTAAAAGAAGTTAATGTTAATGAGATGATTACAAGAGATCAAACCTATATAAAAGGAAAAAAAAGATATTACGATGAAAAACATTTTTATAAAGATAGAGCTTTTTTGTTATCGAATGATTGGTATTATCCAGGTGAGGGGAAGATTGGAACTAAAGATACTAAGACACCCTTGCTTGATTGGATTGTGAAAATAGTAAACTTTAGCGACAAATTATAAAGTATACTTTTTTAGAGCTTAAACAATATTTTTTATTTATAAATTGACAGTGGTTATAAAAATAAAAGAGTTTAAACATCAATATAATTCATAAAGCCTTCATTTAATGAATTAATAATAAAATTTAAAAAGAAACTTTAGAAAAGTTTGATTTCTTGTTTATAATTGAAATTAAAAACAAACACAATGCAAAGACGAAATATTACAAAAACAAACAATTTTTGGACAATATAATATGTTAAATTGAAGTCGACAAGCTTGTTTTAGGGCTTGTTTAAGTAAAACAAAAGAAAATAGACGATAAAAAAATTTTAAAAACAAAAAAAGCTAGGGGTCGACAGGAACTTTCCTATAAAAAAGATGTAAAAAACGAAAAATGTGATAAAATAAAGTGTATTCCTACAAAAAAGATGCAAAAAAGAGGGGAATTAACTATTTAAAGTCACCATATTGGATGGATACATCGTGGTTTTCTACAATTTTTACTACTACATCTTTATTTAAAGTCACCATATTGGATGGATACGCCGTTGTAAAAAAAATCTGTTTTTTCATTTTGATAATTTAAAGTCACCATATTGGATGGATACAGAGTTATTAACTGCCTTAAAGACAGGGCATATTAATTTAAAGTCACCATATTGGATGGATACCTTGTAGCGTGTGTTAATAACACGCCTTTTTGATTCATTTAAAGTCACCATATTGGATGGATACGTGATACTTTTTTCATTTTTTGTTAAGTTCATTTTTATTTAAAGTCACCATATTGGATGGATACTCAATACGTTTTTTAAATTGTGCATTATAAAGCGTGATTTAAAGTCACCATATTGGATGGATACATGTAATTAAATATCGTAATGATTCTACATCTAAATTATTTAAAGTCACCATATTGGATGGATACCATTAAGAAAACAACTACTTTCAATATCTTTTTGTAATTTAAAGTCACCATATTGGATGGATACTATTAACGTTTCTTGTAGTCATTCCAATATATACAAAATTTAAAGTCACCATATTGGATGGATACTGATCTATACTTATATTTAGAAGGAAGTAAGTTTTATTTAAAGTCACCATATTGGATGGATACAATGTGGTTTGGTAATCTTAACTCCAGTTCATATATAATTTAAAGTCACCATATTGGATGGATACTAATAATTAAATGTGATAACAACTCATCAATTTTATTATTTAAAGTCACCATATTGGATGGATACTTTTTCCTACTAGCGTAACATCACCTATTTTAACTTCTATTTAAAGTCACCATATTGGATGGATACTCTTTTTGCGAAAAATTATATTCTACTTGTTTTTGTTATTTAAAGTCACCATATTGGATGGATACGTAGCATACACACAGCAAGAAATCCCCTGTCAATACGGTTTAAAGTCACCATATTGGATGGATACCCACTCTCTCTTGTCCTTCTATAAACACTTATAACCGTTTAAAGTCACCATATTGGATGGATACAGTTTTTTAGCGTTGCAAAATCGCTATACCTTTTCTTGTTTAAAGTCACCATATTGGATGGATACTCTAAATTATAACCGTTTTCTAAATACCAATTTAAATTTAAAGTCACCATATTGGATGGATACTCAATAATTCTTAATTTTGAAGCGTGTATATAAACATTTAAAGTCACCATATTGGATGGATACTTAATCTCATCACGGATTTTACGATAACCAGTACCGCGTTTAAAGTCACCATATTGGATGGATACGAAATTATTGGTTTTATACGAATGGGGTCTATAAGTTGTTTAAAGTCAGCATATTGGATGAATGTTATGGCTGTTATAATATTTGGTATAATGGATTTTTTGTTTACTGTTTGTTGTCGGCTAAGAAATTTAAGCAAAATAATCGTAAAAACAAATTAAAATAATTACATGAAATTACATAAATGGAATAATTTTATTTAATACATTAATGTAGATTTGAACGAAATAATCTTTGGTTTGCAATTATTTTATTTATTATGTATAATAAAATTATATAATTAGTGATGGGGAGTAAAAATGTCTATTTTAATAAGCTTTGTTGGAAATCACGATCCAATTGGTAATGAACAAGATGGGCCTGTTTTGCATATAATCAGGCATTATAATCCTAAAAAGGTTTATTTATTATTGAGTGATCGAATGGATAATGAGATTACTAAAATAAATATGATTAATGGAATCAATAGTGTAATCAAAAACAAAAAAAGCGGTGAAGAAATAGTGGAGTTTGTAAGTTTGAATGTTGCAAACCCAGCTATGTTTACCGATTTTTCTTTATCAGAAGTAATTAATAAAATAGTTGATAAGCACGATAAGGGAAACATCATTTATAATATTTCGTCTGGGACGCCTCAGATGCAATCAGCGTTAATTTTAGACCTTGTCTTATATAACCGAAAAGGTCTTTTTTTACAAGTTTCTAGTCCTTATCCTAATCAAAAACCGATTAATTTAATTCCTTTAGTTGATTTTGAAAATAATTTAGATATTTTAGATGAAGCTAAAAACAGAATTAATAAATCACAAATTTATTCTTTTAAAATTAATCAAATTAAAAACGAATTAATTAATAAAACAAAGGCTTATAGTTATAAATTTCTTTTTGAATTAATAAATGAATATAAAGAAACATATTTAAAGAATCATTCAAAGTTAATCAGTTTAATAGAGTATGCTTATAATTGTGATGTTTTAAATGAAATACCAAATCAAGTTGTAAATAAAATTATAGTAGACGATAAAAGGTTGTGCCGTTTTACTAGATATAATAGAAATGATTTAGCGACGGTTAGTATTATTATTAATTATTATTTAGCATTAGAAAACGAGCTTAAAAGAGGACATTTTATTGATGTGATGCTTAGAACAAAACCACTATTTTATGAATTATTAAAGCATCTTTTATTATATGGACTTGAAGCAAACAAAATAAATATTAATGAAAAACCTTGGAGGAGATTAAATAGATATAACAAATTAAATATAAATGAAATTAAAGAATATGATCGAAATTTACTTGGTCTTGAAACTATAAAACAGATAAATTGGGAATTGATGTTAGATACAAGACATTTAATCGACTTGTTAAATTATTATGGGCTAACGGAATTTAAGAAAGAAATTGCAATAATTCGAGATAAAGAAGAAGAAATTAGAAATAAATTAGCTCACGATATAAAAAACAACATCAAAAATAAAGAAGTTAAATTGGCTGCGGAAACCACTTTTAAAAACTTAACAACAATCATTAAAGCAACATTTAAAAATTTTAGTAATGACATTAATTACAACTTTTTTAATGATTTAAATGATTTAATAATTAAAAAGATAAAAAATATAACAGAAAAGGAGGATGAGAATGGATAAAAACAAACACAAATTAATAATTGGTTCGCTTTTGCACGATATCGGTAAAATTAATTATCGCGCATTAGATTTAAAAATGATTAAATCACATTCTATTGCTGGTTTTGAGTGGCTTAAAAATATTGATGATAACATCTTTGATCTTAGTAACATTGGAAGTATGATAAAACATCATCATTTTAATAAAATGCCTGATTACGGCAAGGGTATGAAGGCAGATGATTTAGCATTTATCACTTCAATAGCCGATCATATATCCGCTGGTGGCGATAGACGTCAAAAGGAAGATTTTTCAGACGTTGATTTTCAAGAAAGTCAAACAAAGATATCATTAGAATCAGTTTTTTCTAATATTAACCCTAAGAGCAAAGCACATTTTGGTTATAAAGTGACCGATTTAGGCATTAGTAAAGAGATAATATATCCTCTTGAAAATCAAAAGATTGAAGATAGTGATTATAATCAAGTTTTAATTAGGTTAGGTAATTTATTTACTAATAAAGATTTATTTGTAGATGAAAAGAATATTAACTCGTTAGTATCGATTATTAAAACTTTATTTAAATATTTACCAAGCGACACTAGATATCAAATGAAAAACGATATTTCTCTTGCTGAACACTCATTAACAACGGCAGCGTTCGCTAGTTGTTTATATGACTATTTTCAAGAACAAAAGCTAACCAACTATTATGATTTATGGAAAAATGAAAAAAAGCTTTTTTCTCAAAAGACATTTTTATTTACATCTTTTGATTTTTCAGGAATACAAAAGTTTGTTTTTGATATTCCTGTAGAAGGAGCTTTAAGAAATTTAAGAGTAAGAAGTTTCTATTTAGAAATGATGGGAGAAATCTTAGTTGATCAAATTTTAGCGAGCCTTGAACTGTCGAGGGCGAATGTTATTTATGTAGGTGGAGGGCATGGATATTTAATGCTACCAAACACTAAAAAAGCAAAAGAAGAGTTTAATAAAATAATTAGCGGGTTTAATGAATTTTTATTAACTGAGTACGATTATAATTTATATTTAACAAAATCTTTAGTAGAAGTTAGTGCTGATGAGTTAATTAGTATGAAAAACGGTGAGTTTACTGATGATTTTAGTAAAGTAATGATGGAAACATTTAAACAAACATCTTTAGAAAAACAAAATAAATATAATTTTGATATTTTAAACAAATTAAATAAAAGGACTCATAAACAAAACGAAAGAGAATGCAGTGTTTGTGGGAAAACAGCTAAATTAAGTAAAAAAGATGGTTTGGATACTTGCGAGTCTTGTCTTCAGTTTAATTTGTTTTCAAGTATTTTGGTTAAAGAAGAAAACAAATATTTTGTTTTAACAAAAGATCAATTTAAAGAAAAAGAAGGTTTAACATTTCCTTATTTAGATAATAAGGCCTCTTTATATGCTTTTAATGAAAAAGAGTTTAAAAAAACAATTGAAAACAATGACATTATTTTTAGTTATATTAAAAACGATTTTAAAGTATTTGAAAAACACTCTACAAATATTTTTATTGCTGATTATTTTGTTAAAGATAAATATAATAACCAATTAGCTATTGATAAGATTGTGGAGTTAGAGGAAAAAGGAATTAAAAGAATTGCTGTTATGAAATTAGATGTAGATAGTTTGGGGGAAGTTTTTAAAAGCGGCTTTGATAAAAAGTTATATACGATTAGTAGAATGACATCATTATCTAATCATCTATCGCTTTATTTTAAGTATTATCTTAATAAACTATTGGAAAACCTTAATATTACAGTAATCTTTTCAGGAGGCGATGATGCCTTTTTGTTTGGTACTTTTAAAGATATTTTAGATTTTAGTAAGGTGATTTATGAGAGTTTTAAAAAATACACATTAGGAAAATTAACTTTCTCAGCGAGCATTGGCTTGTTTCCAGTAAAATACCCTATTTATAAGATTGCCGATTATATGGAAGATTTATTACTTAATTCTAAATCAGTTGCTGGTAAAAACTCTGTTACTATTTTTGAAGAAGGTAACACTTTTAATTGGAATAATTTCTTTAAGATTTTAGGTAACGAAAGTAGCAGTAATTATAAATTGATTAATGATGTTATGGAAAAGAAATTAATTTCAAATACGACACTTTATAACTATTTTTATAAAATATTAAAAGATTTAAAGGAAAACGAGCAAAGAAAAGTTCATCAATTAGCCTACGTGCTAGGAAGAAGAAGAAAAGAACTTAGTAAAGAGTTAGAAAATGAAACAAATAATAAGTTATTTACGGAACTAACAAATAAGTTATTAAAAGCCGCTAATTATAAAAATAAAGAAACTAGAACTGAATTACTTTTAGCCATTCAAGTATATATGTATTTAAATAGAGAGAAATAAGGAGGAATAATCTTATGCAACAAAGAAGACCATATCAACATGATAATAGAGGCCAACAAAGACCTCAAATAAAAACAAAAAAGTATGATGTAAAAGAAACATACCTTGCTTTAAAAGAAGATTATAGTAAAAGAGCTAAAATAGTGTTAGAAGAATTATTTGAGCAAGATGGTAAAAACGTGATTAAAACAAATCAAGTTAGAAATATTTACAGTTTAGTATTGCCTTTTTTTGAATATTTTAATTATGGTAATTTACCAGATGAAACAAAAACAAAAGATAATCTTAAAAAGATTAAAATTAAGATTGCCTATCAAATTGGCAGAGATAAACAAAATAGAAGAGGAGATTGGGAATTAGGCATAAAAACATTCAATGATATCACAAATGTTTTAGAGTTAATTGATTTAGTTTTAGATTCAAAAGATTTTTTTAATGATTTAAAATTATATGCCAATTATTTTGAAGCATTAGTTGCCTATCACAGATTTTTTGAAAGCGGAGGAAATAAGTAATGAAAAAGATTATTATAAAAGGAATTTTAGAAGTCAAAACAGGACTTCATATTGGTGGGGATAGTACATTTAGTTCTATTGGTTCAATTGATTCACCAGTTATTAGAAACGCATCAACAGGGAAACCAATTATTCCTGGTTCAAGTTTAAAAGGGAAAATAAGAAGTTTACTAGCAAAAAACGAACAAGGTGAGTTTGTGGATTTTAAAGAGGAAAAGCCTGAATTAAAAAGACTGTTTGGTTCAGATGAATGTAGGGCAAGATTAATTTTTTCAGATATTAATGTTATTAAAGAATATAATGTTTATACTGAAGTAAAATATGAAAATTCAATAAAAAGAAAAACAGGTGAAGCAACACCTAGACAAATTGAAAGGGTTGTACCAAATGTCGAATTTGACTTTAATCTAACATATAACGTAATTGAAGAAAATGATTTAGAAAAAGATTTTAATATGATTACTAGAGGTTTAAAGCTATTAGAATCTGATTATCTCGGTGGTGGCGGCACAAGAGGTAACGGAAGAATTGTTTTTAAAAATTTAAAAGCAACTTCAGAAAATGATTATGATTTAACAAAAATAAACAATTTATTAGATGATGTTGTTTTATTTGGAGAAAAGCTTTACTCGTAATGAATAAAAAGAAAATAATTACTTTAAAATTTAATACCGCCATTCACTATGGCAACGATGGTAAGCCAGGATTATTAAATACAGATATTATGATTTTATCTGATACAGTTTATAGTGCGATAATCGATAATAATCCAACGATTCTTTCTAAACTAATTAAATACGTTACTAACAACGAACTTAAAATAAGTAATATGTTGCCATATGTAAATAATCAATTGCTATTGCCACGAGGGTTAAAACAATTTGAGTTTGGTAATAAAGAAATAGATAGAACACTTTTTAAAAAGATGAAAAAGGTTAACTTTCTTCCTTTTGATAATTATGAAAAATATTATACAAATTGTCAGGAAGAACTAATTGAAGAAGCACTAAATTTAGAAAAAGAGATTGGCGTTTTTGAGGTTAGAACAAATAATCGAATTTCTCGCGATAAAAGAGAAACTATGCCTTATTTATTAACTACTTTTACATTTAATGAGAATTCAGGTTTATACTTAATTGTTGAGTATAGTGATGAAAATATTTTCGCATTGATTAAAAATGAAATTGAAAGGCTTGGTAAATTTGGTGTGGGTGGAAGAAGAAGCAGTGGTTTAGGTAAGTTTGTAATTAAAGAAATTAAAGATTTTCAAGAAACTGATCAAGGAAAGTATCTCTTAGTTTCGACTGCTTTACCTAAAAATCCAATCGGAAAAAGCACTTTTAAAATTGTTAAAAGAAGTGGCTTTTATCACTCTCGTGAAGGAAACTTTAAAAAAAGAGATATTTACGCTATTAGTAGTGGATTAATTACTGAGGAAAAGTTTGAAGGAAAAATATTAGATGACTTATCTTTTAATCATCCCGTTTATAGGTTTTTACCAGCGCTGTTTGTGAGGATAAATATATGAGTATAAAAGAATATAAATTAACACTTAAGACATTAACAAATCTTCATATTGGCTCTGGAGAGACGCTTTTAAGTTTCGACTATTTTTTAGGTAACGAGCAATTTTTATTTGTTGATGATAATTTATTAGCGGGTGAATTAATTAAAAGAAACTTAGAAAACGATTTTATTGAGTTGATAAACAAAAGAACATCAAATCAAAGTAGGAATATAAGACTTGTTTTAAGAGAACTTGGATTTGATAATTTAAATCCAATTGTCAGTCATATTATTGATGGAAAGATCAAATATGGTAAAAATGGTAAAGGAATGTTTAAACCGATTGAAACCTTTATTAGAAATGGTAATGGCGATGTGTATGTCCCAGGATCGTCTATTAAAGGCTTTATTAGTAATGTTTTAAATTTAAGCGAAAAAGAACAAAAAGAAGTTGGAAACTACTTAAGTATTTCTGATAGTAATATTATAGATATTAAAAATCTTTGGATTACGACGGTCTCTTATTATCAAAATGCCAGTGATGATAAAAAACCAGCACTACCAAATGATGGACAGAGCAATTACGTTGAGTTTATCAAACCGAAAACGAAGATTACATTTAATGTGAAAGTAGATACTAAATACATTGATTTAAATTTATTTAAAGAAAATTTAGTTAATTTTAACTATAATTATCACGAACTATTTGAAAGAAAGTTTGAAGCCAAAAATACTAGGGGTCAATATAATTGTTTAGACGATTATGATGAAGTTTATAATGGTGATATTTTTAGATTAGGTAAATATACTAGTTTTTTATTAAAGACAGATTATTTAAGCCATCAATATAAAAGTGGAGAAGAACTCTTTAATGCCGTAAAAAGCGTGAGAAGATTTGCTGGAAGTAGAAAAATAAAGCAAAATTTAGAAAAAAAATCAAATCAAAAACAAAGATATCCGCTGGCCTTAAAAGTAAGTCTTATACCTCAAGGATACTATACTGAAAATGGAATTTGCGCTTACAACTTTGAGGAAATTAAATGAGATTAATTTTAACGTTTAATTTTGATCATGAGAAATTTACTAACAAATACAGAAACTTTTTAATGAGCTTTTTTAAGTTTGCGTTGGTAAAGGAATATCAAGCAGAATTTAATAATTATTATAACAAGCCAAAAATTAAGCCTTTTAGTTTTTCAGTTTATACAAAAGATTTAAAACATGAAAAGTCATATATTATTTCGCCCAGCAAAGAACTTAAAATGGTTTTTTCTAGTAATGATTATAACTTTATAAATATGATTTATAATTCGCTTTTAATAAATAAAAAGCGTAAAATGAGCGTCGCTCCTAATAATAAAGTATTTTTAAAAAGACTTTCATTAATATATTTAGAGGAAATTGAAAAAGAGCAAATAACTATTAAAATGTTATCACCACTATTAATAAGAGATAGAGATAAAAAGTTAAATAAAGATTATTATAAAACAGTAGAAGATAAAGACTTTTTAGAAAAACTAAATTTTAATTTAAATTATTTAGCTAATAGTTTTAAGTTAGACACGAATAACTTATATATAGAACCTCTTGATGTGAAAAAAGTTGTCGTCCCTATTATGAGTGTTAGATATGATGCTAATGATGGAATATTTACATTAAGAGGAAAGGCAGAAACTTTAAACACTCTTTATAAAATAGGTATAGGTTCAAGAAGAGGGGAAGGTTTTGGTCTCTTTGAAATTGTAAATGATTAAAACATTTTATTTATTAATTCCTGGTAAATTAACAGTGAAAGATGCAAATATTAATTTTGAAGACATCAGTGGTGTAAACACTGTTATTCCAATTAAACAAATAACAGATTTATATTTATGTCTGGACATTAACCCCACGTCAAATGTTTTAAAATTAATAATGGATGAAGGAATTATAATACATTATTTTAATAATTATGAGTATTATTTAGGAAGTTTAATTCCTAAAAAACATAAGAATTCAGGGAAGACAATAGTAAAAGAAGTAGAATGTTTTGATAATTTAGATAAAAGAATTCAAATTGCTAAAAAGATTATTAAAGCAGCATTAAAAAACATATCTAAAGTAGTTAAATACTATCAACGTAGAAAAGGGATAGTAAATAATCTAAATTTAAATTATTATAGTAATAAAATAAACGAAGCAAAAACAATTAATCATTTAATGTTAATTGAAGCGGAATACCGTAAAAATTATTATAATCACTATCCAGAAATTTTGAACTTAGAATCATTTATTAGAGTAGCACCAAATGCAACTGATATTGTTAATGTTTTGTTAAATTTGATGAATTCCTTATTATATAGCGTAATATATAGCGAAATAAAAAAGACCAACTTAAGTGGATTTATTAGTTATCTACACGAGCCAGATCATGATAGAGTACCATTAATATATGACATTTCGGAAATATTTAAACCGCTATATGTTGATAGAGTAGTTTTTAGAATGATTAATAGAAAGCAAGTCAATGATAACGATTTGATAAATAACAGATTAAGCAATGATGCAATAAAAATAGTATTTAAAGAATGGAACACTCAGCTAAATACAACTATTCATCATCCTAAATTAAAAAGAAGTATAAGCTATAGAATGTTAATAAGGCAAGAATTATATGAACTGGAAAAACATATAGCAAATGATAAAGATTATAATCCTCTAATAAGTTGGTGGTAAAATGTTAGTATTAATAAGCTATGATATTTCAAATTCTGCAAAAAGATCTAAAGTGTTAAATAATGTTTATAAGATATGTAAAAGATATTTATATCAAATTCAATATTCAGTTTTTATAGGCGAACTAACAAAACCTTTATTTAATGAATTAATAATAAAATTAAAAAATGAAACGGATGAAAAGTTAGATTCCTTACTCATAATAAAAATTAAAAACAAACACAATGCAAAGACAGAATATTACGGAAACAAACAATTTTTGGACAATATAATATGTTAAATTGAGGTTGACAAGCTTGTTTTAGGGCTTGTTTATGCAAAACAAAAGAAAACAGAGACTAAAAATGTTTTTAAAAACGAAAAAATGCTAGAGGTCGACAGGAACTTTCCTATAAAAAAGATGTAAAAAATGAGAATTGTGATAAAATAAAGTGTATTCATATATAAAAGATGCAAAAAAGAGGGGAATTTACTGTTTAAAGTCACCATATTGGATGGATACGTTATATCGTTATTTAAATA
>JALNXN010000007.1 GCA_023230325.1 archaeon
CTTTATTAAGTCCACCAGCCATGTCCATAGAGAAAAGGTCACCATCAGATCCTGCAACTATAAATTGAGTAAAAAAGGGAACCATCTTATTTGAGTTTAGAATATTTGACAAAACTGTTACACATGCTTTTGTTGAAAGATTTTTTTTGTGTTCTAGTTCATATAGATTTGCATGATTTTGTAGATGTCTAACTAAAACTAAAGCATCTCCTTGAGAACCTGCAATTGTAATTGCAATTGAATCGTTTATTTTGTAGATCTTTGTAGTATCATTATTTGCAATCAAGTTACCCATGGATGCTTGGGTGTCAGCTGCTAAAACTATTCCTTCCTTTGTTACAATTCCAATTGTTGTTGTTCCTGTTTTATAAACATTATGTGTGTTTGTCAAATCTATTCACCTTTTTTATTTATTATTATCTTTTCTTGTAAAATTTTGTGAGAACTTAACTAAGTCTAAAGATGTTGAGTCAAGAACCATTTTTGCAAACAATTGTTTAAAATAGTCTAATTCTTTAGGAACACCTAAAGGCAATTGTACATCTACTTGTTTTAATTTCTCATCATAAACATATTCTATTTGTTCTTTTGGCATAAAAGAAAATGCTTTGTCTAAAATTGGTTGTATTTTTTCTTCATCTTTTGAAAAAATCTTGTTAATTGTAATTGTGTATTCTAGGTCTCTTCCTGCAAAGATTGGGTTAAAGTCAACCTTTACTCTTCCACCAGAAACACTTACTATTCTTGCTGACCTTTCACTAATATTTACATACATTCCTGGCATTGGGTTTATTTTTTCTTTCTTAAAGTCTGTAAGAGGTAAAATAGTTACTAGTTTGTCATCTCTTTGCCCAAAGGCTTCTGCTTTTTTTAATGTGAAAGTCTTTGATTTGTTAATCTCTAGATCAACTATGTTCTTTTCAACATTTTTTAAAAGCTCTCCAGTTCCTACAATAAAAGTTAATGGTTTATATTCACTTTTTATATTTAGATTGTTTTCTTTTGCAATATTTGGAAAGGTAGTATCTAACATCTCCTTTGTATTTGCATCTTTTAAAATTAAGTCAAGTTCGATTACATCTTTTTCTTTTACCATATATTTTCACATTTATAACTAATATCAATTACACATAAGTAGTTGTATTTAAATTTCTAAAAACTATAAAGATATTTGAATTTTTTTTATTCATTTAAGATCAAAAGTAGATATTTATTAATATTATTAGTGAACCGAATATCTTATAAAGGTTTTTGTTTTTTAAGACTTATGTATAATATGTCACCAACTCTTAAATTTATTTATAAAAACTCTCTAATGATTTTTTAAGATCTTTTGATTTACTTAACTTTTCAAAAGTCTTTTTAAAATATTCAACTCTGTTAGACAACTCTAACAAAGAGGTTGTTTGTAGAAGAGCCTTGTTAAAAGCATTAGTGTTTCTAATAACAAACTCTGCTTTATCGTAAGTCATGTCTATGTTTTTATTTGCAATCTCAACCAAAACATTTTGGAAATTTACATATGATTCTTTAATTGAATTAGCAACTTGAGGATGTGCAGAGTACTCCTTTAATAACATAACTAAAAGATTTGCAGAGTATCTTTCTCTTAAAAGAACCTGATTCTTTTTAATTGAATTTAATTTTTTTGCATTTGATAAAAGAGATAATATTGGGTTTTTAAACTCCTCAGTCTTAATTTCTTTAATTAATTGTTTATTTCTTTCAATAATTGTTAGAGGTTGTTTTGAATGTTTTGGATCTTGAAAATATAATTTTCTATCTATTTCTTTTACAAGTCTGTCAAGCTCTTTTCTTCTTCTCTTCTCTAAAGATAATCTTAATTGAGAATCTTTTTCTTTTTTTGAAGATTTATAATCAATTAACTTTTGTTTAATTTTTTTAAATTTTAAACTATTTAAATTTAATTTTTTAAGACCCATATCTATTATATAAAAACAAACTTTATTTAATACTTCTTTTATATAATATACTTTAAGATGCTTACACAAAAAGAAATAATTACTAAAATTTTAAAAATCAATGGATATGAGACGCTAAACCCAGTCCAAGAACTAGCAAAAGAACAAATTGGTAAAAATACTTTAATCTGTACACCAACAGCTTCAGGTAAAACAACTGTCTTTGAAATGTTTTTATTAGATTGTATTGTTAACAAGAAAAAAAAGGTAGTCTACATCTCTCCACTAAAAGCACTTACCTCTGAACATTACTTAGAAACTAAGACAAAATTTGAAAAAGAACTAAATATTAAAATTGGAATCTCAACTGGAGATCTTGATTCAAGTGTTAAGTATTTAGAAAGATATGATGTCTTGTTTTTAACTTTTGAAAAATTTGATTCAGTTGTTAGGCACTCTCCTGAATGGCTAAAGGATGTTGGATTACTTACAATTGATGAAATTCATGAGATTGGGGGTAACAGAGGTGCAACAATAGAAATTATAATTACACAGATTAAAGAGAGTTACAAGCACATAAACATACTTGGGTTATCTGCAACTATTGGAAATTCAAAAGAGCTTGCAGATTGGTTAGAGGCTAAACTTATTAAAACCAACTATAGACCAGTTCCTTTAGAGATTGGAATATTTTATAATAATGAGATTCATTTTGAAAATCAAACAATTGATCTAAGTAAATATGCTGTGAAAAATCTAAATCTTTCCTCAATTATTAAAGACACTTTAGAAAAGAAAAAACAGTTAATTGTTTTTTGTAATTCTAGAAAAGTAACAATGTCTTTTGCAGAAAAATATTCTAAAATTATTAAAAAATATTTAAGTGAAGATGAAGAAAAAAAATTAAGAATTGTTTCTAGAGAGATTGGAGAGGCTTTAGAACAACCAACAAACCAGTGTTTAAAGTTGTTTAATAGCACTTTGAATGGCTCTTCTTTTCATCATGCAGGACTTGTTTCTAAACAAAGAAAAATAATTGAAGAAGCTTTTAAGAAAGGATATTTGAAGGTTATTTTTGCAACACCTACTCTTGCTGCTGGAATTAACTTGCCTGCTTATAGGGTTGTTATTAACACTATTTTTAGGTACACTGATAGAGGCATGACCCCTATTGGTGTTAATGAGTTTATGCAGATGGGGGGGAGAGCTGGAAGACCTAAATATGATTCTTCTGGACAAGCTATCTGTGTGGTTAATAAAGAGGCAGATATTTCTAAAGTTTATCAAACATATATTCTTTCTGAACCAAGTGACTTAGAATCTCAATTATCAAAAATTAATTTATTAAGGGTGCATTTACTTTCTATGATCTTAATCAATAACATTGATTCTTTTGAGAAGTTACTAGATTATATTTCAAAGACCTTCTACTATTTTGTTTTTGGAGATGTTATTCAGATTAAAGAAAATATATTAGAAATTATTAGAGAGTTTGTGGATTCTGAATTCTTAAAAGAAACAGAAACTGGTTTTGAAGTTACAAGACTTGGGGTTAAGATTTGTTATTTGTATATTGATCCTCTTTCAGCAAACAACATTATTACAGACTTAGAAATTAAAAAAAATAGAAAAGAAATTACGGATATTGAATTGCTTTTCACAATTGTTAACACCACTGAGCTAAAACCCTACACCTCATATAAAAATGAAGAGGAAGATGAACTGTTTACTTTGTTTGAATCTGTAAAAAATAATATTAATTTTGATTATGAGGATCTTTATTTGCTTTCAAAACTATATGAATCTAAAATGTTAAGTGATTGGATAAATGAAGAAACAGAAGATAAATTGATTGAAAAATATAACACCACACCAGGACAATTAAGAGAGATAGTCTCTAGAACAGAATGGATGTGTCATTGTGTTTGTGAGATTATAAAGTATACATCTAATAACTTAGAAGTTCTAAAACAATATAAAAATCTTAGACTTAGACTTAGCTATGGGGTAAGAAAGGAACTAGTAACACTTGTTGAACTTAGAAATATTGGAAGGGTTAGAGCTAGAAGATTGTTTGAAAAAGGAATTAAAAGCATTTTAGATATTAAAAAAGATCCAAATAAATTTATTGAGGTTGTTGGAAAAATTGGTTTAGAAGCTTTAAAAGAACTTAAAGTTGAATATGATTTTGTAGGGGCAAGGGAAGATAAGGGTAAAGATAAAGACAAAAGTGAAAATAATAATTCTAAAATAAAAATAGTAAAAGTTCAAAAAAAACTATTTGATTTTTAGAAAAAAATAATACTCTATTCTAAAATTGATTTTTATAATCTTAAACATATTATTTTCTAAAATTTTGGGAGAAACTATTTTTGTAATAATTTATAAAATATTTATTTGGAATCTATTACGAATCAAAGTAGTCTTATTCAGAATGCCTTACGAAAGAAACATAAATTGTTTTAATCACATATGCTATTTTGTTTGAAAAAATTATGTGTAGTTGGTAATAGATTATTAAATAGTATATCTTTTAAGTTTTCTAAAGATTACAGTAAACTATATGAAAATTTAGTTTTTATAGAATTAAATAGAAGATATTCAATTCTTTTTTACTATATTACTAAAAATAATTTTGAAGTTGATTTTCTAGTCTTTGAAAAAAATAAAGAAAGTAAATTAATACAAGTTTGTTATGATGTAAGTAATAAAAACACATTGGAAAGAGAAACAAGAGCTTTATTAGAGGCAAGTAAAGAATTGAAGTGTAAAAACTTATATATTTTAACAAAGGATGTAGACAAAGAAGAAAAAGGAATTAGGTATATTCTTGTGTGGAAATGATTATTAGAATAAACTTTCTAAAAATGCACTTTTAAGAATTGAAATTAACCAATCATTTCTTTTTTAATAATCTCTCTTAAAGCCACAGTAGCATACTGGCCTTTATCTAAAACAAAACTTAAAGATAACATTAAAGGGTCATCTAAGTCTTCATTATCCACATCATCTTCAATTGACAATACTTTTAAATCATTAACAGAGGTTTTAATTTTTCTAAACTCGCCCTTAGAGGAAAGAACAGAATATTCTTTATTATAAAAATCCTTAAAAGAAATATTTTCTTTTTTAATAATTTCTTTTTCAAGTTCCCCAGCTAAGCCTTTTGAAAATTCTGATCGAACACCAAATAAAGGTAAATAAACTTCACCATCAATAACTTTATCTCCTTCTATTGGTTCTAAGCCATAACCCTTATCAATCCTTAAATTAATTAATTCATTAAATAAATAAGATTGGTAAGCGTGGATGAAAAGAAATTGAATTGATTTAGGTAGAACTTTAAAAGCACCTAAAAAGTCTGTTGGGTTATTTGCAAGATGATTTAGAATTGCTGACTCGTAACCTGTCTGTGTTGGAAAGTTAGCTGCATGCTTTCTAAAGTTTAGATCTTTTTTTAGAGCTTCTCTTGCAAGCTTAATGTCCTCTCTTTCTAATTCTGAGATTTCTGTTAAGTAAAGAATTACTGCCTCTTTGTATCTTTTTAAAAGTAATAACTTACCTACCTTGTGGGTAATCTCTCTTACCCCTCCAAATCTCTGTTCTCCAAAATAATTAATTAAACCATTTTTGTTTATTTGTTCAATTGTTTGGTTAACTAAAGAATCTAAATCGTCTTTTGAAAGATTAGTTATCTGTTTTATCTTAACTGTAAACCTGTTTGCTTTTAAAAGACCAATATCTATTTTCTCTTTAGACCAAAAGGGATTGTATATCTTTATATTTTTAAAATTAAATTTTGAAAGTCTATCAATTGAAGGGTCATAAAGAGATATCTTTTGAGAAGAAATTGATCTTTTATCTTTTAGGCCAGCATAACCAAACCTTGATTTTGAAAGTCTTAAAAACCTAGACATTTCACTAATTGCATGCGTGGTTGAAACATTGTGTTTTTCCATGTCAAGAATTAAATAATCTTCTCCAGGTTTTCTTTTTTCAAAAATTTCTTTCCAATCAATGGTTTCTATTTTTTTATCTGGAAGATATTTAACTGATGTTGTATAACCCTCTCCAGCTTCTTCAACTATAAAGTCTTGTGGAAGTTGTTTAATTCTTCCTCCTAAACCCTTAGTTGTTGTTAAATATCTATAATCCATGATTTAAAGTTCCTTTACATATATTGGAAGCATATTTTTTTCAAGAATAATTGTAACTTCTTTTTTTAAAGATTTATTTTCCAAAACTAAACAAGGAATTACTCCATAATTTATAGAATCTGTAGAAAATCTTTGTTCAATACCAATAATTTTATAATCAGGATATTTTTCTTTAATTAGTTTTAATTTTTTATCAGTTCCTTTAACAAGCTTAAAACCTAATCTCTCTGATAAACCTTTTGTTTCTGAAAAAATCCAAGAACTAGTATATATTCTTTTAATTTTCTTTTCTTTTGCAATATTTAAAAGATCAGAATAAATTTTTTTAAAATCACCAAGATTAGATGTTCTGTATCGTTTTAAAAAATTAAGCTCTAAAGACTTACCTTTTATAGTATAGGAAAGAGAATAAGTTTTATTTTCGATAATATTTTTACGTAAATCTACAATACCTAATTTAGAACCAATATTAGTTTTTGTAATTCTTCTTGCCTTTAATTTTTTTATCAAAAAATAACACCTTATCTATATCTTAAAAAAGCACCAATTCCACCAAAGGTGTCTAAAAAAGATTTACCTTCAGGAGTCTCTATTGAAACTAAAATTACTTCTGAGCTTGTCTTTTGAGATTCTTCTAAAAAATAATCAAATAAATCAGATTCTTCAACTAGCTCTGCTGAAGAGTCTTGACACTCTTTTGAACTTTGCTCAACAGAATTAATGATGTTGTTTATTTCATCTTTTGTTTTTGCAATCTTAAAAAAAAACTCCCCTGTCTTTAAACATTTAAATTTTAGAATAAACCACTCTAACTTTTCAGAAATTAAAACTGTAGAAACTTGCCCATAATCTACGGCTTGTTGAACTTCTTTAAAACCATAAATTGCTAAGTTATTTTTTGCAACTTCAGAAATATATTTTTCAATTAATTTCTTTTCTTTAACAATCCCTACTTCTTTTAAGATTTCAGAAGACTTATCTAAAATCTCTTTAATCCCAGACTCATCTGTATAGGAGACATCAACTGTTCCTAAGATCTTATCTTTAATTCTGTGATCTAGACATGCGTGCTCAATAAATTCATGTTTGGTGTTTCCTGGACCTCCAACAATTATACCCTTTAGGCCTTCAATAGGAACATAAACTGCATTTACTTTTGCACCAACTCTTTTATAGAAATCTTCTGCTGCCTTTTCTCTAAGCCTTTCAAACCTGTGAGCAGATTGGCCGCCGGCCCTTGTCTTTCCTGGAACCCCTGAAGTCTCATGTCCAAGAATTTCTCTTAACTTCCCTCTAATCACTGCAATTGTTGTTTCTCTTTTATCAACTGCAATTATTCCATAGATCTGATCAGTTTCAACCATCTCCTCTAACGGAACAATGTGGAAAGAAGAATCACACCAATATAATTTTGTTGTTAGTCTTTTTGGAGGTTCGATGTCAATCAAGGTAACATCTGATTTTGAGGGGTTTGTAGACACATCTCCTGAAAATAAGATTAAACCATTTTCTGGTAACTTAAAATCAATTTGTTTTAAATAATTTACAAGTCTTCTTAATGCTGCCTGCACATTCTTTCTTGTTTGTGCACTTTTTATGTTTGAGGATTGACTAATCTCATCTGTTAATTGTTTGTTAACAGTGCTTCTGTCTACGTCTGGAGGTAAGTATAGACTTATCAATTGAGTTCCTTGACCTTTATAGGCACTTAATTCTTTAATTTTTCTTTTTAATAAAATTAATTTTATTGACTCATCCATAAATGATACCTATTATCTTTATTTATAAAAATAAAAAAGAAAAATGTTAGTTTACATTTCCAATAAAAAATAAACTTTTTACTGCATCTGTTTGATAATTGTAAACAACAATTAAATTACTAAATTCTAGAATATAATCATTAACTTCTGGGTATAAGAAATTATATTTCTCTAGACTAGTTTGGTTAAAGGCAAAAGAATATTTTTGTTTGTATTCTTGAAAATTATTTTCTGTTAACTGGTAGCTAGAAAATGGTTCTTTTAGATATTGTTTATAGTCACTTAATTTCTCAGAGGAATTATTCTTTAATTGAGATAGTATGTCTTCTTTTGTAATTGTTACTTCTTGTTTATCTTCAATTTGACTTTTATAATTGTAATTTTTTATAAATAAAAAAATAATTAGTAATATTAGAATTGAAAAAATTATTATAATTATTATTCTATTTTTACTTTCACTTTCACTTTTATTTTTTAAACTCATATTAACTTACTCCAAAAATAATTTATAATTCTTTTGTAAAGCCATTTCTTGGTATGGGAAAACTAAGGTCATTTCATTTTTTATTTTGTTAAGGTAATAGTCAGGCACAAAGCTATTTACATTTTTATAAAAAATACTTGCAAGAGTTATTGTTTTAACATTTGGATATTTACTTTTTATATTTTTATGAATTAGTAAAGCATTATTATCCATTAAATCATCAACTAATAAAATGTTTCCTTTAATTTCGAAAAGGCAAGAAATATCTTCTGAAATCTCATATTTTTTATTTATTGTCTTTGCAAAGATAACACCTAAAGGTAACTTTAAAAGTGAAGCTAAAATTCTTCCAAGTAATAACCCACCTCTTCCAACAGTAACAATTAAATCGTATTTTTTATTAGACAGATCTATATTTTTTGCAAGATCTAAAGCTAAAGATTCAAATTCATTCCAAGAGATGTAATACATATATATATTGTGTAAAGAAAGTCTTATAAATTATTAGTGGCTAGGTTATTTACAGAAATAGATTTGTGAAGTAAAGATAATATTAAAAATGAATTGGGATATAATAAATATATGTTAATTATCTAAAAAATAAAAAAAAGAGAAGATATGAAGCCAGGAAACTTTAAAAAAACATTAAATAAAAAGAAATCATTAATTTCTAGAAACCCAGTAACTGGAAAACTTAAACAAGTAAAAGAACTATCAATTTTAAAAAAAGAAAGAACTACTCTTAAAAGGGATAACGCCAGAACAAAAAGGCAACTTAAAATTGTTGAAGAAAAACTAGATACAATATTAAACACAAATTTAAGAGAAAGAGTTTCAAATATTGTAAAAACAAAAATTGGAACTTATAGGGTTGCAGATGCATTATATTACCCTGCACTTTTAGAGGCATATAGAAGCTATCTTAAAATAAATAAAAAACTGGCAAATCAATTAACAAAAGCAGACGTAGAAAAGATAAAAGTAATATTAATAGAAAATTTAAAAAAGAAACAAAAATATGAAAAAATATGAAACTAAAAAATCCATTTAAAAAAAGTTCAAAACCTTGTAGAAAAAAACTTGAAAAAATAAATAACTTGCCTGTTATAGAAAAACAGAAAGTGCAAGAGAAAAGAAATAAAGAAAGAGCAAAAAGACAATTTGAAATTGTTGAAAAAAAAATTGAGATGATATTAGGGGGACCTATAAGAGACCCAATTACAGGGCGTATCAAAATTGAAAACAAATCTTATCTTGTAAAAGACTCCTTATATTATTCAACACTCTTAGAAACATATAGAGAACACTATAAAAAACATAAAACAAATAAATTCAAAACTACAGACCCAAGATATGAGTCTTTTAAATTTTCAGTAGCAGATGCAGAAGATATTAAAAAAATGCTATTAGAGAATATTAAAAAAAAACAGTTGATTGAAAAAAATAAAAAGTTGAAAACTAAATGAAAGAGTCAACATCTTTATCTTGATCTTTTTCTCTATCCTCAAAAGTCTTTGCAAGACCTGTTAAAGTAACATCTAGATGAGAGTCTGCAGAGTTTTTCTTTCTAACCTTAAAAAATACAGGGTAGTTACTTGCTTCTCCAACAACTAATGCTTCACCTACTCTTAGACTTGTTATCATCTCTATTGATTTTTGATCTAAGCCTTCACTTGATTCTCCAATATGCTTTAGGTCATATGGGTTTGTAACCCTTAAGATTATGTGGGTATTTGCTTGAGAAAGAATAGTTGAAGATAACTTTACAGGTCTTTGAGAGATTAAGCAAACACAAGCACCAAACTTTCTACCTTCCCTTGCAATTGTTTCTAAAATATTTTTTGCTAAAGCATTTTCTTTAGTTGCAGTTTCTGGAGCAAACTGATGTGCTTCTTCTACCACAAACAAAAAGGGAGGAATTGTATTTTCGGAATTTGCTCTCGAGTAAAATAATTTATGTGCAAAATAGTAAAGAATAATTTGTTTTTTTCTAAGATTAATTTCTTTTGCTAGATCTATGATTGTTAATTTTCCTGACTTTACTACATCTAGAATAGATGGTTTGTCTGTTTTCCCAAACAACTTATAAGAGTCAAGTTCATATAGAGCAGCAATTAAGGGTTTAGTTACATTTTCTCTAGAATTTTCTTGAACTTCAATTTCTTTAATCATGTCTTTTAGATCATAGGGACCTGCACCATGCTTTTTGTCTTCATCTAGCTTTTTAATAACATTTACAAGTTCTCTTTTTTGAGCAACAGAAAGATTTGGAAGTAAAGAAAAAAGAAAGCCTGGTCTTAGACCTGTGCAGCCTATCTTTATATCAAAGGAATTAATTCTAATTGATTTGGAAGAATAGTCTTTGTGAATACCATCATTTACTGGAATTGAGAAATTTGAATATTCCCCGTGGGTATCAAAAAGTACTGTTGCAATTCTTCCTTGATTGGTTGTTCTGTCTAATATTTCTTCTAACATCACAGAAGTCAAATAACTCTTACCAGCCCCTGATTGAGCTAAAATTGCTAAATGTTTTTGAAGTAGTCTGTTAAGATCAAACTTCACCTCTAGGTCTGGGTGGGTAATATTTCCTAAAAATAGACCATTTTCTTTTAAATGTAAAAATTTTGCTAAAACCTCTTTATCTGCAATTAAGACTTTTGAACCTGGAGAGATTGGAAGTGTTGCTCTTGTGAAAAAACCTTCTTGGTTTAAGACACCTAAAGGTTTTACAACAGCTTGTAGAAATTCCCACTCTGTTGTTGGAAATTGTTCAGAGATATTTACATTTGAGTTTTCAAATTCTTTAACAGACTCGTTGTTTTCAAAGTATCTATTTGTTTTTATAACATCTGTAACTAGACCAATTAAGTGCCCTTGAGAATAATTAATTTGAACATACTGTCCTTTGTGCACTAACTTATTAACACATACAAAATTGATCTTTGAAGTAGATGGAGAATCTAAGGTAGAAACTACAATTCCGATGTTGTTATCTTCTTGGTCCATAATATAAGTTAAGTAAATTATTTTTTAAAAGGATTGTCTTTATGCTTATCTAAATATCTTCTGTTTTTTGGGCTTAGAAATTTACGAGAATATTTATAATGTTGTTTAAGATAGTCGTATTTATTATCTACATTTATATTTTTTGATAAAAATTCAATATTTTTAAAAAAAAATACAGCATTTTCTTTTCTTGAATTTGAAAAATGCATAAAGTCAATGTCCAACACCACAAGATAATTATTGTTTTTAAAATAAGCAAGTTTATCAATGGAGTTATTTATTCCTTTTTCAAATAATTTCATCTCTATTTCTATATAATCAGAGATATTTTTTAAATTAAATTTATTAAATTTATTGTTTGGTAAGAATTTTGAACCTTTTTTAACACTTCCAAACAATTGAGAAATTTGAACCCATTCTTTCTTACCATCAATTTCCATTTTTGTCATAAACATTTTTGGAAAAATAGTTTCTCCTGATTCTAATTTTAACACTCCAACTTTATTAATTACTTCTTGGTATTTTTTTATATCATAATCAGTTATTTTATAATTTTGGTGGTAACATTTAATTGCAACTTTTTTTCTTTTACCATCTGGCAAAGTCATAGACCCTATATAAATTTTACCAAACAAACCTTTTCCAATTTCAACGTTTTTGCCATTAACTTTAGAAAATCGTATTGTTTTTATTTCTTCAGGTAAAAAGATTTTTGATTTACTACTAGATATGTTCTTTTTTTGTTTTGGTTTTTTCTTAAAAACTTTTGAAAATATTTTAAGAGGCATAATTATCTTATATAGTTACTTGGAGAATCTTCTTTCTTTGAGATACTATCAATCTTTTTTGAGATTAAGTTAAAGGATTGTTCAATCTTTTTTGCATCTTCATTTATTTTTTTCAGATCAAACTTTAGTTGAGGGAATAACTTACTTATAATTTCTAAGGTCTTTTTTGCAGAGCCATGATCTCCAAAAGTTAATCTACCATTTGTTTCTCCCATAATGCAAACACCTGAAATATTATATTTATAGTAACTTATTCCTGGTAACAGACCAGAGACTCCAGAAATTAAAGTGTCTTTGTTATTCTTTTCAAAAATTAAGTCTTTAATTCTTTTAGTAGTTAGAGAGTTTTTTATTTTTTCATCACTACAGACTGCATAAACCTTTGGAGCTTCAACAATTCTTCTATCTCCAACATTTAAACCTGCAAAAGTATATATTTCCTTTATATTTAATTTCTTTGCAAATTCTGCAATCTTTTCAGAAAATTCATAATGCTGAAAGCTATTTAAAATATTTCCTAGAGGAGGTTGAACTGGTCCAACTAGAAACAAATAGTCCCTTTGGTTTAAAGAATATAAATAAAAGTCATCTGTTATTGCTTCTAAAATTGAATTTTTTACATGAACTGCTGGAGGAAAAGTATCTGAATAGATTTTTGCAAACAGATTTGGTTTTGGATTAAGTTCTTTAACTAGATAATCAATTGCAATTTTTCCAACTAAACCAATGCCAGGAAGCCCAACAAACAAAACTGGATCTTTTAATTTTCTTTTTAATTTTTTAACAATATCTATATTTGTAACCATCAATTATTCCTCCATCAAACCTCATTTTTCTTAATTTCAAAGACTGCATTTTTTTTTAAAGATTTACTTAACTCTGTAGAAGTTTTATCAAACTCTTTTGCAACAATCTTAAAGTCTTTGCCTGTAACTCTTATTTCGTATTTTCCAGGACCAAGATATAAAATCTTAATATGAGGATTATCTTTTTCTAACTTTATAAAAATGTTTTTTGTAAAGTTAAGACCTTCTGGATCAGTTGAGTAGGTTTTTATTGTTCCTGAAAGAACTTTATCTTTAATTGTTATATTTTTTGAAAGGATTTCAAAAACTTGTTTTTTATAATTCTCTGAAATCTCATATTTGTTATCATTATATTTTACAATGTTTACAAAACCTGCATATAGGGTTGACTCTTTTTGTAAGATTGGTTCTGCAATTTCATCCCAGGCCGTGTCTGTGGAGATGTTTAGTTCTTTTGCAATAACTGCTAGAAGACCTTGAGCTCTTAAAAATAATCTATATTCAGAAATTTTTCTTTTTTCTTCTTGATCATTAATTCTGCTAAAGGAAAGGTCAATGTGCTTTTTGTCAACATCAACTTTTAGAACTTTTGCAGCCCTCATTTGGTTTGGTTTTACATGATTATGGATGTTTTTAATCCAGGTAGATGAAACTTGAGATATGTGTATAAACCCTTCAAGTTCTTCATATTCTAGGAGACTAGCAAAAACACCAAAGTCTGTAATCTTTGTAACTTTACAAATTACAATTTCATTTAATTCAGGAAAATTCATAAATTATCTTTTACCTCTCTTTAATTATTAATGTTTTTTTAAATTGTTTTTTTATTAATTTTTTTATTTTGTTTTATTAATTTTTGTTTAAAATTTCAATTTCAATTTTCTAAAAAATTAATCGATTTTTTCTATTAATTTTTTTGCCTCTAAAATCTTACACACACTTTCAGGAATCTCACAAATATCATCCTTTTCAAAAGGACCATACTCTTTCATGTCCCCACCTATAAATGTTGGGATCTTTTGAAGAACCTTTATCTTAATAACCTGTAATTGTTCTTCTTTTACTTTTTTATTAATTCCAAAAATACTGTCTGTTTGTTCATTTTGTTTATCAATTAACTTAATCATACCTTTTGCAAAATCAAGTTCAAAATCAATTAAGCTCTCTTCCTTAAAAGCATTAGTTCTACTATACATCAAACATAAATTCATACATTTTTTTAATCTTATTTCTCTAATCTTCTCAATCATTTTTTTAATAGTCTCTAACTTCTTTAAGCTAGAGGGAGAGAAAGAATCTTCTAAAGCTTGAGAATATTTTTTCTTTTCTTCGGATAAAAATTTCTTTGTAGCCTTATAGAAATCTGGATCTAACTTTGATAGCTTTGGAGAAGTTGTCTCAAGTCTATAGACCTTTCTTAATTCATCTGAATCTAATTTGTAATCATCGCTCAAAATCTGCCACTCCTTTTAAAACTAAAAATATTGCAATTCCTTCTTTTACCTCTACTATATCATTAAAAGTATAAGGACCATAGTACTCTTTAAATATTCTAAACTTTGGGGTTGGTTTTATAATTTTTATTTTAATTTTGTTTTCTGAATCAAAAATTACAGGATCAGAAAAAGCATCAAATTTTTTTAAAGCATCAATATCTTTTATTGTTGTAGATAAAAAACCTGTGCCTCCGTGAATTGTGTCAGGAACCCTCATAATCTTGTAGATGTCTGAAGATGATTGAGGGTCTATTTTTAGGCTTTTTGAATCTATTGCTTTATTTATAAAATTTAACCAAAATTTATCTGATAATTTAAAATCATTACTAAATATATTATTATGATACATTTTCTTTATAATAACTTCTTTATTTTCTTTTAAAGTCTTTGCTTTTCTAGAAGTTATATCTAACAACTTACTTAGCTCCTGGCTAGAACTATTCTCAATTGTGTTAATTATAAAGTCAAGAATCTTTTTAGACCAACCCATTGCTGTTTTTGGATCTGGGATATGGTAGACCTTTTTGAGATTAACAAAGCCTAATTGTTCTAAATTTAAATTAATACCTAAAATATAATTCATTAATTGTAATCTTGAAGACTTAGATAAATTTAAAATAGATCTGTCTGTTATTCTTACATGGTAACCTTTAGAGCCAGAAAAGCTTATAATAAAGGTGCTTGGATCTAATTTGAATTCTTTTTCTAAAAATAAAATTAATTTAATTGTTTGTTCTTTTGCTTTATCTAAGCATTCATCACAGGTCCATTCTATAATTTGGACTTGGCTTTTACATTTTTCACAAAAGCTTGGGTTTCCATAACCCCAGTCGTTACATTCTTTGTTTTTGCAGAGCCATACATTGTGTCTGTGGTGGCAAGGTAGGTCAAAGTCATCAGAATCAAATTCGTAGACAATATCTGCACCATACCATTCTTTTTTCTCCATTGGTCTTCTGTCTGGGTAGGTGTAATAGCCTACGGAGTAAGAGACAAAGAAGGGGGTGCTTGTTTGTAGATAAGAATTAAAATCCTCAACTGTTGAAAAGAAAAGATGCCTTCTTGAAATTTTTTTTCCAAAGTCACCAATTCCAAATTCTCTTTTTGAAACCTCTATTATATTTTTGGCTGGATAAAGTTGGTAATATTCTTTAAACTTGTTTCTTATATAATTAATTTTCTCTAAACTCAAGAAATTTGACATATATATAATATATAAAGAAAGAAATAAAAAGATAGGAGAAGAGCAAAGAATGATTTTTTGTTTGAAAAAAATGTTTTAAGTTGAAATTTAAAAAGAAAATAGGTTTGTTGAGAGCTTTAAAATTTTTGTTTTAGAAAGTATGTTTAGAAAGTATAGGAAAAATAATAATTAAAATCTTTGAATAGATTTTTAGTGGAGAAATATGTTTTAAGTTCAATTATTAACAAACTAATATGTATACTTATCTATTAATAGTGTCAAAAGAAGGTGTTTTTGATACTTTTTAAAAAAATAGTGTCATGGATGATACTTTTTGAGAATTGAGAACTATTTCAAAAATAAAGAAAAAATATTTAAAAAAGGGTTGTCAAGGAGAATGACAAGAAAGGTGGTTTTGTTGTCAAGGAGAATGACAACTAACTTTCATCAACTAAAGAAACGCCATCATTTTCTTTATCTCTGTTTATTATAAATTTTGAGGAATTTACTGTTTCTAAAAGCTTAGAATCATGAGTAACAATAAAGACTTGATCTACAAGGTCAGGAAGTTCTTTTTCTAGAATTGTGGCTAAAGATTGAACTGATTTCTCATCAAGATTATGAGTGGGTTCATCAAGAATTAATAGACCTAACTTCTCTGTTAAGACTAAAGCAATTGCCACCCTTATTGATAAAGCAGCACAACTCCTTTCTCCACCTGAAAGTATACCTTCTACTCTGTACCATTCTCCTTCTAGACTTAAAACCTCTAAGATATAGTCATTATTTGCTTGTAGTCTTGCTGACTTATAATCATTGTAAGCATAGACTTTTGGCCAGATGATGTTTAGGGCTTGATTGATGTTGTCGATCAAGACTTTTCTTAGTTGATGTTGGCTAACCTCTAAGGACTTAGAAAAGTAGGAAAGATCTGTTTTTTTAAGTTCTAAGGCAGATATTGTTTTAGTTAACTTTTGTTTTTGAGAATCTAAAAGAAAGTAAGTGTTTATGTTTTTATTAACATCCAAAAGAATGTTTGAGAAAAGCTCTTTTTTATCATTAAGGTTTAAGAACTTTGATTCTGTGTTTTTAAATTCAGAAAGTAAAGAGATGTATGTGTCTTCATTAAAGTTAAGGTCCTTTAGACTTTGAGAAAAATTGTTTATTTTAAAAGTAACTTCTTCTTTATTTTTTAAAAAATCAGAATAACTTTTTAGAGAAAAAATTTCTTCTTTTATGGTTTGGATTTCTTTATCTAGAGAGGAAAGGTCTTTTGGTTTTTCTAAACTAACAATCAAGGTGTTTAGGTCTTTTAGTTTTTCTTCAAAACTATAACTCTTTTCTTTAAGAGTGTTTATCTCTTGGTTGATTGTGTTATTAACTTGTAATTGTTTGTCTAAAGACTCAAGCTCTTGTTTTTTTTTATTTAGAGAAAGAAGATTATCTTTTATGTCTTGTAATTGTTTAAAGACTAAAGAGGACTTTAGTTCTTTTTCTTCAAGTTTCTGAGTAACTTGTTCAGGGTTTAGTTTTGAATCGCAGACAGGACAATTTGCAAAGCCTTTTTTAAGTTCTGAGATTGCTTTGTTTAAGTCTTGGGTTATTGAGTTAAGATTAATTTGGGTAGTCTTAATTGTTTCTAGATCTTTGTTTAAGTTTTCAAGTTCTGTTTTTAAAATGTCTGAGGATTTGGTTGTTGGAGTTAGTTTTTTTAGAAGAGAGGTAACATTATCTTGATTAACTTGAAGTTGTTCTTTATAAAAAGATAATTTGTTGTTTAGATCTTTATTTTTAATTTCTAAATCTTTGTTTTTGTTTGAGAAAAGAAGAAATTCTTTTTCTTTATCTAGTAGTTGTTGTTCCTTTAGACGTAATTGTTCTTGAAAGTTAGAAGAAAGGGAAGGGTATTTTTCTAAGTAAGTGTTTATTTTTTGGTCTATTTCTTGTAATTTAGATTTATTGATATTAAGTTGTAGGGTTAGGTTTTCAAAGTTTTGTTTTTTTGATTTTAGAATCTTAACTTCTTTTTCTAATTGTTCTTTTTTAATCTTAAAATCTTGGAGGTCTTTTGAAATTGTTATTAGGTTTTTTTCTGCATCTTCTTTTTTTGAATTTAGTAGGTTTATGTCAATGTCTTTTAGTTGTGAAATTATTTGGTTAAAAAGAGATTGTTGTTTGTCAATCTCAATAGAGACTAGATTTTCTAGTTTCTTTGTGTCTTCTTTAATTTCTTTTAGGTGGATGATTCCAAATAACTCATCAAACTTTTCTTTTCTTTTAGAAGGTTGTATTTTTAAAAAGTAATCTAGTTCGTTTTGTTCTGAATAAACAATCTTTGTAAACAGATTATAATCAATTCCTAGAATTTCTGAAACCTTTTCATTAACATCTGTTTGTTTTGGACCAGCTATTAATTTTTGGTCTTGGTAAAGTTTTGCATAGTTTGCTTTTGAGCTTAGGTAGATTTCTCTTTCAATTGTGTAGTTGTTATTGTTGAAATTAAGTTCTAAAACTATTTTTGAAGACTCCATTTTTGCGGGTTTAAACATTATGTTTTCTGTAAGAATTACTTTTCTATTTTGAAGAGAAGGAAAGTTTCCATAAAGAGCATAACAGATACCATCAATAACACTTGACTTTCCTGAGCCAATGGTTCCAAGAATAATGTTAGTTCCTTTCTTGAAGGAGAGTTTGGTTTTTTGGTGGGTCTTCCAATTTTGTAAAGAAATTGATTTGATCATAATAATATAAATATGTGGGAAAAAGAATATAAAGTTAAAGATAGCTACACTTATAAATGAACAACTCTAGGCTTTCCCTAAAAGGGATTTGAAGTCAAATTATCAGTTAAAGTCTCTCTATCTACTCTCAATAATATTTAACTTCACAATAATATATATACTTTGTAACCCTAGTCAATTTCTAAGGGGGGTAGCTTGCCGAGAAAAACTTTTTCTTAAAAAAAGCAATTTATAAATATTAGCTTTCAATAATATACATTATGAAACTAAATAGATTTAAACAACTATACGCAGAAAATAAAGCACAATTATCTGCTGAAATGATAATCTTAATTGCTGCAATCATTGCAATAGTCTTAGTTGTTGTTACACAATTACAAAAAACAACAAACAAAGCAAATAAAGCAGTGGATAAAAAATCAAATGATGTCTTTAAGCAGATTGAAAAGATTGATTAGTTGTGATTAGTTCAAAAGCACAAATTAGCTTAGAATATCTATTAATAGCATTAGCAGTCATCTCCATTCTAAGTATACTTATCTACCAAATCACAAACCTCTACTCTAAAAACATAACAGCAATAGATAACCTTGAACTTAAAAACACACATAAAGACCTACAAAATACCTTAAACCTCCTTAAACTACAACCAAAAGCAATAACCACTCTAACAATTAACCCGCAAACAGAATGGAACTTTCAAACAACCACACAAAATACTTTAAAAATTAATAATAAAAATAAAGAATACATAGTTACCTCAAATAACATAGTAGTCTTAAAATTTAAAAAAATAAAAACATCAGCAACAATAACTATTGAAAAGAGCAACAACAAAATAATCTTAGACTATAAAACTTTGGAAAAATAAATAATGAACTTAAATAATTTCTTAAACAAATTCTTCTTTATTGGAATTACAACCCATGAACTCTCACATATGTTAGCCTGCCTACTTCTAGGAGTAAAAATTAAAAAATTTAAATTGATTGGAAGTTCAGGAGGATATGTTGTGCATGAAGCTTCTAGAAACTACAAAAATATACTTATCTCCATGGCTCCTTTTTTTATAAATCTCTTACTTGCAATAATTATCTCAATTGTTATTAAAAGAATAGAATTAAAAATAATATTTATTGTCATTCTTGTTTGGATTGCAATCTCTTCACTGTTTTTTAGTGTTCCAAGCAAACAAGATTCAAAAAATGTATATTCCTCTATAAAAAACAGCTACACAAAAAAACAAAGTATAGTTAGTTGGATCTTTAAAATCTTAATTTTCCCAATCACTTTAATCTTATTAATCTTAGCATGGTTGTTTGAGGTTTTAGATCAATCCTTTATTTTTAGGTTTTTTTTAATAATTGGTTGGGTATATATAACTATAATTATTTAATTTCTTTCTTTAATTAAAAGTTTCTTTCTTTAATTTAAAAAAACACTTATTTAAAAACCATTTTATACCTAATATACTAATAAAATAATAAATAATTATTAAAATTAAAAAAATTAATTAAGAAAACAAAAAAAAGGGGGATTTTTAAATGATTAAGTTAGTAATTAAAGATACAAAAGAATTCCATAAAAGCATAGATGCAATTGGAGTTTTAATAAATGAAGGATTATTTACTATAGATAAAGATAAAATTTACCTAAGGGCAACAGATCCTAGCCAAATTAGTTTAGTTGATTTTGTTATGCCAAAAGATGCTTTTGAAGAATTTGTAATTGATACTTCTCAAGATGAAGACAAAATAACATTTGGTATAAATATTAATAATCTTTTACAGATTTTATCTCACTCCTCAGCAGATGAGAAGTTAGTTTTAGAAATAAAAGAAGATAGATCAATTATATTAATAGAACTTATTGGAAGTTCAAAAAGAAGCTTTAGTATACCTTTAATTGATGTTTCTAAACAAGAACAACCACTTCCAAAAATACAATTTGATGTAACTATTCAGATCATGCCTGACCAACTTCTTGGAGGTATTAAAGATGCTTCTTTGTTTAGTTCTCATCTAAGCTTTAGAGTTGAAGATAATAAATTATTTTTAGAAACTCAAAGTAGTAAAGGTAAGTTTAAGCAAGAAATTGAAGCAGATTCTAAAAATCTAATCATCTCTGGAAATAAAGCAAAAGCAATGTATCCTTTGGATTATTTACAAAATATGATTAAGAATGCAAAGACAATGCTTACAATTAAATTGAAAGATGACATGCCTTTAGAACTAGATTACACAATTGGTTCTGCAGCAATTAGATATTTTTTAGCACCAAGAGTAGATAGTGATTAGGTTCTTTTCTTTATTCTCTTTTTTTATTTTTTTATTCTTTTTAATTTTTATTTATATTTAATTTTGTTTCTTATTCTTTTTTTAATTTGATTTTCTTTTATTTATTTTTGATATTATTTTTATCTTATTCTTTTTTTATTTTTATGTAATTAATTTTAATTCTTTAAAAGGCTTTTATCAAATCTTAATTTAATTACTCTTGTCTTTCCTTTCCCTTGACTTAAAGAATCTACAGAAATTAGTTCTAATTTTTCTAAAGCATCAATTATGTTTCTTACTGTTCTTTGAGGAATCTTTGTATTTAGATATAAGTCTTTGGTAGTTATTGGTTCTTCAATTAAATTTAAAATCTCTTGTTCTCTTTGATTTAGACATTCTATCTTTTCAAAAAGCTTAACAGAATCTACTAATTTTGAAGAATCTAATAAGACTTCTTTTAAAATAACTAATTCACCTCTCTTTTCTGAAGCCTTTGCAGATTTATAGATTAAGTCAATTGCAATTCTTGCATCTCCTCCTCTAGAAGCTGAATAACCACAAACATAGCCTAAAAGATCTTGGGATAAGCAATTGTCAATTAATCCAAATTCAATTCTTTCTTTTAAAATTTGTTTAATCTCTGTTGGTTTATATTTTAAAAAATCAATTTCATTTAAGAATAATGAACTTTGTGTTCTTGTATCTAATTTTAGAATAAAGGGTTTGTGGTTGGTAATTAGAATTAAAGTAAAATACTTTGAATTAATATAAAATCTTGAAAGATCATACAAAAGCTTTGAAGAATCATCTAGATCCATTTTATCAATTTCATCTAGAACAATTATTGGGAAGATTTCTGATTTTGAGAAAAGTTCTGTTAATCTTTGCCATACTTCATCAATTGCAAGTCCTCTTCTTGGTAAAACTCCGTTGTAGAAGCTTACTAGTTTTGATAGTACTGCAAATCTTGTGTTGTCTTGTATGCAATTAATATATATAAATTTTACTTTGTTTGAAAAATCTGTTAGTTGATTTAAAACATAATTTGTAATTAAGGTTTTTCCTGTTCCTGGAGGTCCTGAGATTAATATGTTGTTTGCTTTTTTTTTAGAAATGATTGGTTTTAAGTAATAGGTTAGGTTTTTAATTTGGGAATCTCTTGCTAGTATATTTTGTGGGTGGTAATCAGGATAGAAAACACTTTCATCTTTAAATATTGATTTTTCAATATCTGTGTCTGAAAATATATTCTTTTTAATAGATCCCATAACTCTATTATGTATGGTTTATTTTAAAAATAAATTGGTTTTTATAGAAAAAAAACTATTTTATAACTAATAAATTCAAAAAAGGATAGTAGATTTAATAAAAGTAGATATAAAGAAATTTAACTAAGTATGTGAAAAACTACTCAGATGGAGTACCAGAATTAATAGAAAAAGATGTTTTTAAGATTATTATTCTTATCACCCCGTAAGCTACCCCTCAAGCTAAAATACTTAAATTCTGTAAAACACCTAAAACTATAGATGAGATACAAGCTTATTTAAAATTAAAAAACAGAGGTTATTTTAGATCAGAATTATTAAAACCTTTACTAAATAAAAGCTTATTATTGTTAACAGAACCAAATAAACCCACAAGTCCAAAACAAAAATATTATTCTAAAAACTAAAAAGAAATTAATATTTTTATTTTTTGATAACTGTTCTCTATCATTTTTTCTAACATCTTTTTTGAAATTTTCTAAATTATATCTTTCTCGGCAAGCTACCCCCCTTAGAAATTAACTAGGCTTATAAAGTGCATAATATATATACAATTTAAAAAACTTAAAAATAGGTGGTTATATGCACAAGATGTATAAAAAAGAAATTGGGAATCTACAAACAAACTTTTTACTTAAAATCAAACATACTTTGCTTAAGAGAATGGAACTTGAGGCAATGACTAAGAAATATAATAATATGCTTATAGATGTTTTGAGTGAACTTGATTATAGAAGAATGAATGCTAACTAAAATTTATTTAAAATAATACACTTTAGAGAGAGAAAGGAGGGAAAGGAAATGCTTTAAAAATATTCATTACCACAATTATAAGTATACATGAAAGGTATAATTAAAAATAGAAAGGCAATGGTGTCTATCTTCACATTGCTTTTTGCATTAACTTTTCTTTTATTTATTAGTGGCTCCCAAAAAGAAGGACTCTCTGACTTTATAGAGATAAATATTAGTGAGACTCAGGTTACTAACTTTGAATATAACTTAGAGCAACTTATTAGGAACCAGCTTGGCGAGAGAGAGGAAGACGAGGACTTGATCAAGAAAAAGGTTAACTACGAAATCCTCAACTATCTCCAAAGAGAAGAGAACATAAAGGTTAAGATGTATGATCTTAAAGAAAATAAAGAAGAAAAGTTAAGCTTTTCTAGACTCCAAGAAACCTCAAAAGTCATCATCTACAAACCCTCCAAAAACATTATTGTCAAAAAATATATTATAACAAACGGAATCAATAAAAACCTATTTTTAAGATACTCAATAACCACAAACAACTACTTCTCCCAAAAAACATTACCTGCCAACTACTCAGTAATGGTGATTACCTATACCTAGAGGGCAAATCACAATTGAATTTATTTTATCAATTTTAATATTGTTAATTGTTCTTAGTCTTTTTATAAACCTAAATATTAATTATAAAAATAAACTAGAAACAAAAATAAACTACAAAGATTATAATAACAAAATATGTGTCATCAAAAACCACATCTTAGAAAAGAACAATGGAGTAATTGCAAATGACTCTTGTCTTAAGATCAAGCAAAGCACAGGTAATGATTCTTGATATTTTGATTTTATTAATTATCTGTATATTATTAATCAACATAGAATTTCAAGAAATTTACAACTATAAGACCAAAATTGAAAATGATACAAAAGACATAAAACTTTTAGAAAAAGAGATGGTTGTTGAACAACTAATAACAGACTGCAAATATCTTGCAACACTAAATAAGACCACTAACCTCTGCTCCAAAAACAAAATAGAAATTAAAAACCTAACACAGATAACAAATAATTTCCAAAAAATCTGTTTACTTAAAATTGACTCAAAAGAAGTTATTAAAAACACACAAAATAAAATTATAATAAACATAATAAAAAGAGCAGTTGTCAACAACAATGATTTTAAAATAATTGAGGTTGGTTTTTGTGAATAAAAATAGAGGTTTATTTTTTACAATTGATGGGTTATTTGCTTTAATCTTTATAACCATACTCCTCTTTTCCTTCAACATGAGCACAACAACAAACACAGACAAGGATCTAGAAAAAATAATAATTACTTCTAGAATCTCTGACCTGTTGATTACTTCTCAACTCTTAGAGATAGACAACCTAAAAGACCTTGAAAAAAATTATAATAAGCTTTTTGAAAATAAAGGTTACGTTAAGATAGATTCAAAACTAAAAGAAATAAATTCCAAATCTAAAAATGAAAACCAATTAATCTCCCAATCCATTAAATATATTAATAGTTCTAATAAAGTAATATATATAGAGATAGGAGTTTATTATTAATGTTTTACATAATAGGTATTGGACTTGTTCCTGAGCAATTAACCTTAGAAGCAAAGAATGCAATAAAAGATTGTAAAGAAGTGTATATTGATAATTACACAAACATCTTTAGCAAAGGAGAACTCCTAAGTTTAGAAAAAATAATTACAAAAAAAATAATCACACTAAATAGAACAGAGCTTGAGCAAGAGAAAAAATTTCTTAAAAAAGATTCTTGCCTTTTAGTGATTGGTAATGTCTTGTCTGCAACTACTCACTATTCCCTTTATCAAGAAGCAAAATCTAAAAATATTAAAATAAAAGTAATTCCTGGAATTTCAATCTTCAATTACAGAGCACACTCAGGTCTCTATGAATATAAGTTTGGAAAAACAGTTTCAATTGTTTACCCTGAAAAGAACTATTTTCCAACAAGCTTCTATGATGTTATTCTTGACAACCTTAAGATAAAGGCACACACCTTTTGTTTACTAGACATAAAAGTTTTAGAGAACAGGTTTATGAGTGTTTATGAAGCTTGTGAAATTCTGGAAAAAATTGATGAAAAGAAAATATTAGAAAATTTAAATTGTTTAGCTTTAGTTAGAATGGGTTGTGATGAACAAAAGATTATTGGCTTTACTTTTAAAGACTATAAAAAATTAAAAATTAAAGAATTCCCACAAACAATGATAGTCTGTGGAGAACTTAATGATTTTGAGAGAGTGGCAATTGATGAACACAGAATTAATTAATTATTGTAAAAAGTATAGAGGACTTTTAGAAAAGGCACTAAAAACAATTAAATTAAATATAAAAAATGAATCCTTTCTAAAAGATATAGAAACAGATTATCTGTCAATGGCTAAAAACTATCTGTCTGATGGAATTGTTTTTCAAGAAAAGAAAGATTATGTTAGAGCCTTAGCTTGCTTTTCTTATGCCTATGCCTGGATCGATTCTGGTGTAAGGCTTGGTGTCTTTTATGGAATAGATAGAAATCTGTTTACCTTATATAAGTGATTTGATATGAAGAAACTAGATATGAATAGTTTAATAAAAATTAATAAAAACTTCTGCGAAATTAGAAATAATAAACTTAAGTCTCAACTTGTTTCTAAGGGTTTTGGGTTTAATGACAATGGTGTCTTAAAATTAGATCTTTTTGAAACATTCTATTTGGTTGAAAATAATAAAATAAAATTAGAGCTTTCAAAAAAAGACTTGCAAAAGATCTGTGAAAAAGAGATTAAAGACTTTAACGACAAGTATCTAGTTTTTAAAGACTTTAGAGATAAAGGTTACATCATTAAAGATGGAGCAATTTTTGGTTTTGATTTTAGAATCTATGAGAAGAGTGATAAAAAACACACCCACACAAAATATGTAGTTGATATTAAAAGAACCTATAAAGACACAATTATAAAAGTAATAAAATCAGAAAGACTTGCAAACTCCATAAATGCAAAATACATTCTTGCAATCATAGATGCAGAAAATAAAATAATAAAAATAAAATTAGAAAGATTAATCTAACTACATCTTGTTGCCCAAAAATAACCAGGACATTGTGAATTTCTAATCTCTAGCTTTACAGGACCTCTTCCGGAATAATCTGAAATTGTAATTGCTTCTGATTCTCCTATATCAAATTCTCTTGAAGACAAAACATTTAGATTAGAGTTATCTAAATTGTTATCTGAATCAATTAAAAGAACATCAAAAGTGTTATCAGAATTAAATCTTACATTTCCTGAGTTTACAATTGTTAATTTGATTTCTTGACCAGAACTATTATAATCACAAGTAATAATGTTTATTCCAGCACCTGTACAAGTGGTGTCAATTGAGTTGTCAGCATCAGTAGTACCTTTTTGCACAAAATTCTGCCCCCAAGATACTAATATTCCAACTAAGACAACAGCAACAACTATTAACAAGATTGTTGCGATTAATGGAGAAATTGCTTTTCTTTTCATAGATTCTCTTTTTTAATTTATTTATTAAAGATAAAAAATACTTTTTTAAAATAAAAAAAGTAAAAAAAGAACAGTCACATCATCTGTGACAATTCTTTGCTGTAGCAACAGCATCTGTTGGACAAACTGAAGATCTTACAGTAACATCAAAAAATGTTCCTGAACTAATATCTTTACCGCCTAAATTAGATAAATCCATATCTACTTGAACCATCTGGCCTGGACCTAATCCTGCCCAAGTTGCATAATTTGTAAGATTTAGGTTAGTTGAATCTTTACTATCATCTGTAGTAATGTCAATCATAAATTCATCAGTTAAAGGGAATGTATAGGTTGTTCCTATATTTTTAACATAGAATGTTATATTACCATCAGTACCTACTTTACAATTTGAGACATTTAAATGTGCACCTGAACAACTACTATCAATAATGTCAGTAGTCTCAGCTAAACTATCTTGTGTAAATGTTTTACCCCATGTCAAAACTATTGCAATTAAAGCAACAGCAACAACAACTAACAAAATTGTTGCAATTAATGGAGAGATTGCTTTTCTTTTCATTTCATATCACCTATTCATTTTAATTTATTTTATTTTGTTCAAATATTTTTAATTTACTTTCAATTACATTTTGTAACATAAGCTACTCTGTCTGGACAAGAGTCAACTTGCACAGACACCCTTTTTAAAGGCTTTACTAAATTTTGAAAATCTGAATCATTTGTAATTACATTATTGTTAATAGCCATGGCATTACCTACAAAGTTAGGAGCAAAACTTGCACTTCTAACAGTGTTATTGGCATCAATAACAGTCAATGTAATATTATCATCAATTTCCACTGTTGACTTATCATAAAGTATAAAGTTAATTCCATTTGTCTCATGATATGTACACCCATAATCAATGTATATATCAATTGAACTACAATCGATCCATTCATTAGTTGTGTCAGTTAAATTACCAGTTGTTTCTTTTGCATTTTGGGATGACCAAGAATACAAAATCCCAGCTAACGATAAAGCAACTGCAACCAACAAGATTGTTGCAATTAATGGAGATAACCCTCTTTGACTTTTTATAACAAACATTTTTATCAACATATATTTTTTAGGAAACAATATTTCCAAATTATATTAAATATATTACCTATACTTTTATAAATCTTACTTCTTTAAAAAATTAAGTTCTTATTTCCAATTTAGGTTACTTTCCACAAATTCTCTTTAATTTCTCTACAACTTAAACTTAATTTCTCTACAACTTAAACTTAATTTCTATAACCTTTAATCCTTTACCCAATAAACAACAAAGACACCAAAACATATATTGGCACAGAAACACTAATTAAAATAATTGAATGCTTAACACCTGCAATTGCATTTCCTTCTGAAATCTTACCAATTATTGGACCTGCAAAAAATCCTTGAATTAAAATTAAATATAAAAAATAACTGTTAAAATCAACATCTGCCAAAGCATTTACTTGACTTGCCCCTTCCCCACTCATAGACACACCTTCCCCACTAAGCATTGGTAAAAAGATAATCTGAATTATTAAAATAATTGCAATAAAAACAAAAAACATAAAATAACTTGAAAAAACAGTAGAGAAGGTTTTTGATTTTCTTTGATCAACCATGTCGTTTAGGGTCCTAACATAGCTTGAAATAGATGAAAATATCTTAATTATACTTCCTCCAATTTTTGTAGTTTCTGAAATAATTTGAATTACTTGCTTGTAAATAGGACTATCAATTTCTCCAAAAATATCAGAAAGCGCTTTATCAAAAGAAACCCCAATCTTTACTTGTGCAGCAAGTCTTCTAATCTTTTCATTTAATGCCCCGTAATCATGAGTTGTAGAAATCTCAACAGCAGTAACAATATTCATACCACCTTGTAAAAGATCTTTAAGGTCATCTAAAAAAACAAACAAATTTCTTTCATAAGACTTTATTCTCGCAGTATAGATTTTTGCAGCTAAACCAATTGCTACAAGTAGAGGAAAAAAAGAAAATATTAAGATCTTTGTGTTATACAATAATACAAAAGCAATTATACTACCAATTAAACCTTTTACAGCATAGTCTAGAAAAAACTTTTGCTTATCACTTAAATTTAATTTTAAATCCAAATCCAAAATAATTCCTCATATTCTCCTTTATTGAAATAAATTCATTACAATTAAAAATATTATATTCATTATAGGCACTAAAACAAAAACACCTAAAGTTAATAAAGCACTTATACTTATTCCAGCAATGCCACCACCAACCATTCCCAAAAGCATAACTCCTGAAAATAAAAATAATGGTCCTGCAATTACAACAGCAGAATAGATGTCACCAAACATCTCTGCTTTTTTATTTTGATTATCAAGTAAAAGATCATACTGGAATTTAGCCTGGGATGCTTTTTTAGACATAAAGTCAGAAAGATCTCCACCTGACTCAATATTTGATTTTAAATCCATTAAAAATTTTTTAAGCTCAAAGGATGGTGTTTTATTTGCAACTAGATCAATTGCTTCTAACAAAGAAATCCCTAGAGAGTCTATGTAATATACAATTTTTGAAAATTCTTTATTTACATATTGACTTTTATCTTTAACAGTTGATGTTGAAAAAATGGATGCTGGTGGTGCTCCTGATTCTGCAACAGATGACATCCCTAAGATAACTAATGGCAGGTTTGCTTTAATACTGTTTACCTTTGTTCCGACAACCATGTAGGGATTAATTATAGTGTAAACTACGTAAGCAAAAAACACACCAAAAAAAATAATTAAAAGAGTTCCAAAAGAAATAATCCCTGGAGACATCACAATCAAAATTATTCCAAAAATTAAAACCAAAAAAGAGACAAACACTGCAAAAAATAAATTCTTTGCTAAATAAACATCCATGTCTAGAGGTATGTCTGCTTGCTCTAATTTATGTTCAAAGCTTTTAGAGGTAATTTCTCTAGTTAAAGGCAAAAATAAAAGATATAGTTTTTCCTCTAAACTTAATTCAATTATTTCTTTTGGATTTTTTGAAAAAGCCATAGTTTCTCATATATTAAATATATTTATCTAATAAAGTATATCTTATGTTTTCTTTTTATTTGTTTCGTTTTAAACATTAAACTCAACAACATCATGGTTCTTTAAAACATATTTTTTAGAAACAACTTGTCCAGGAAATTTTGTAGAACCCCACACTTTTGCAGACTTTAGATTTTTATAAATTGTCTTATGAATTATTTTTGCAGCATCAACAATTGTTTCTCCTTTTTTTAAAACTAAAGGCTCTGTTTTATCTGCTTTTTGTCCAGGTTTTTTTGTGTAAACAATTACCTTTTCCAAAAGCTCAAATATTTTTTCTATAATTTCTTCTTTTTGAGAAAAGTCAAAAACATCTAAATCTTTGTACTTTGTTTTTTTAATATTTCTTGCAAAGGGCATGGAGACAATAATTGTTGGTACAAAAGAGGCTCTTGGATTAACTAACAACAAGAGATCTTCCATTGTGGTTTTCTGATTTAAAATAATATTTTGAGATCTAAATCCTGAAGATCTTAAAAAATCAATTGCTTGTGCTTTTGGAACTAAAAGATTTTGTTCATTTATAAAAGATATTCCTAAAAAATCACTTTTTGTAAAACTAATTTTTGGTTTCTTTTTAGTTATAAAAACATCTTTTGATTCAATTATTTTTATTAATGTTTCTAACTCTGAAATCAAACCATTTTTTATTATCAATATACAAAGGTCAGCTGTCCTAATCATAGAATAAATTTGAGAAGTTAAATCATGATTCTCTAAAAAAGAAGGAAGTTCAACCAATTGAATTAAAGCACCACCATAATTCAAAATTCCAACTTCTGGTTTGGTTGTAGAATAAGGATAAGGGGCTATTAAGGGTTTAGAGTTTGTAAACTCAGAAAGAAAAGTACTCTTCCCTGTGTTTGCAAGACCAACAATAACAACTTGCCCAGCACCTTCTTTTTTTATGTTTATGGTGTTACCAGATCTTTTTGCATTTGTTAAAGCTTGTTTTTCTATTTTGTTTTTTAAAGAAGATAATTTTCTTGAAAGATCTTTTCTTAGATTTTCTGCACCTTTATGCCCAGGAGCCTTAGAAACCATGTCCTGTAAAGCAACAATCTTTTCTTCATCAGTCTTAGCGTCATCATATTTTTTTTGAGCTATTGAAAATTCAAAGGATACATTTGCTGGCATAAATATTCAAATTTAAAATTTTATTTTTTTGTTATTTTTAAGACTAATAGTTCTTCAAAAAATATATTTGTTTTTTTTACAATTTCACATTTTAGTTTTTGTTTCTTAATCAACTTGTAGATGTCATCTGGTTTATTTAAAGAAGAAATTAATAAATAACATATCCCTTTTTTAGAAAGGTAATCTTTAAGTTCACAAACAAATCTTAAAATAATCTCTGATCCACACTTTCCACCATCTGTTGAACAATCAACAATGTCCTCTGAAACTACATATGGTGGATTAAAAACAATTAAATCAAATTTTTGTTTTTTAATTTTTTTAAACAAATCACTTTCAACTATTTCTAAGTTTTTTAAACTAAATCTTTCTTTTAACTTAATGAGGTACTTAATAACAATTGGGTTGATGTCTGATGCTAGGTGGTTTTTAGAATAGTCAAGTAACTCTAAACTTAATATTCCATTACCTGCTCCAATCTCTAAACTCTTTCTAAATGTCTTTGATTTTAATTCTTCTCTTAAAACATCTAACAAAAGATAAGTGTCATCAGATGGTAAATAAATATAAGGTGGAATTTCTAGGCCGAACTCTTTAAAATGTATTTTAATCATATGTATATATGGACAAAAACAAATATAATTACTATCTTGATGCACATTGCCATTATGATTTGCTTTATAGTGATTATTTGATGGAAACTTTTAAGGAAAATGCTCTAAAAGCCATCACCTGCTCAGTTGACATGAATAGTTATTTAAGATTAGAAGAGATTAGAAAAAAGAATATTAAAAATATTTATTTTGCATATGGACTTTACCCAGATTATGTTTTAAATAGAAAATTAGAAGAAACTCTTAAAGATTTAGAGAAAATTGATTTTTCAAGGGCTTTGGCAATTGGAGAAATTGGTTTAGATTATAAGATAACAAAAGATAAAAATAAAAGACTTGAACAAAAACAATTACTTGAAAGGCAATTAGAGATTGCACAAAGTTTAAAAAAGCCTGTAATACTTCATACAAGATATGCAACTAAGCCAACCCTAGAGATCCTAAAAAATTATTCAAAATTAAAAGTCTTACTACATTGGTTTACTGGGCAAGAGGAAGAGAAACTTGAAGCTTTGAAAAGAGGGTATTACCTAACACAGAAGGCTTTGAATAAAAACACAATAGATGTAAATAAATACAAAAACCAAATATTACTTGAGACTGATTATCCAATTTACTTAAATGGAGAAAAAACAACGCCTTTGTCAATAATTGAGGTTTACAAACAATATTGTAGAGAGTATGATCTAAATTTAGAAGATGTGAAAAAAACAATGCATAATAATTTTGAGAAGCTTTTTTTAAAGGTTTAAAGTTTTTTAATTTTAGAAAAAGCAAGTTTTTTTTTTAGATTTTAGCTTTTATTTTTAAAAAATAAATTTTAGCTTTTAACCAATAGTCTTTTATTTTTTAACCAATTAAATTCTTTCTAAAAAGAATATAAATAAAATAACTTGTAAACATTATACATATATATAATTTGAAAAAGTTTGAAAAGATATGGAAGAAGAATATAATTTTGAAGACTATGCAGAACAGTATAAACCAAAAAAACACAATGAAGTTAAAGATATTGTTATTGCTTGGTTAGTTATCTCTCTATGCTTTACAATAGTCCTTAGTGGTTATCATCTTTTCTCAAGCCAATTAAAGGAATTTACAATTATTAATTTTTTAATATTTTTAGGAGTTAGCCTAATTGTTACTGGAACATCCTTTATCCTCCACGAACTTGCACACAAATACACAGCAATTAGGTTTGGTGCAAAAGCAAAATTTGTAAAGTGGAAAAATTCTTTATTATTTTCTATAGGTCTGTCTTTTTTAGTGGGATTTGTTTTTGTTGCCCCTGGAGCTGTGTACATCTACGGTAAAAGGTTAAGTGTTAAAGAAGAAGGCATAACCTCTCTTGCAGGACCTGTTATTAACATCATTATGGGTTTTGTTTTCTTTGGTCTTGCTTTTTTGGGACTACCAGCAATCATTATTACCTATGGAATCTTTATTAATTTTTGGATAGCTTTATTTAATTTAATTCCAATTGGTCCGCTTGATGGAAAAAGTATATTTTTGTGGAACCCTATTATTTGGTTAGTTACTATTGCTATTCCTGTTTTGTTCTTGTTTGTTTTATAGAGGTTTTTTAAATTTTTATTTTGTAAAAAAACTTCTACTGAATATATTTTGCAATAGACTTATCATTTCTAAAATCATCAGAGGCTTTATTTTTACCACCTTTGTTATGGCTTTTCATCTTTTTTAGAATGGTTATAATGTGCTCTTCTTTTAGTTTTGTTTCCTTATATTTATTTTGTTTGATTGCTAAAAGGGTTGCATCAGTAATTAGCAAGCTAAGGTCAGCTCCAACAAATCCATCAGTTTCTTCAACAATTAAGTTGATATTTATTTTCTCGTGTGGAGTCTTTTTAATAAGAAGATCAATTATTTCTTTTCTTTCTTTTGCACTTGGAATTTTAAATTCAATGATCTTGTCAATTCGTCCACTTCTTAAAAAAGATTTGTCAATCAAGTCAGGTCTGTTAGTTGCAGCTATAAAAATTATGTCTTTTAGAGAAACATTATCTAGCTCTGTTAGAAGTTGATCTAAGACTTTGGGTCCTCCTCCAATCAAGTCTTCTTTATTCTGTGTTAAGGAATCAATTTCATCAAAAAAAAGAATACATGGAGAAACATTTTTTGCTTTTTTAAAAATATCTCTAATTGCTTTTTCTGATTCTCCTAACCACTTGTCAAAGACCTCAGGTCCCTTTACATATATAAAGTTTAAACCAAACTCTTTTGCTGTTGCTTTTACAAACATTGTCTTTCCTGTGCCTGGAGGTCCACACAATAGTATTTTTTTAAGAGCTTTTACATTCATTTTTGAAAGAACAGCTTTTCTGTTTAAAGATAGGTTAATGATGTCAGTAAAGATTTCTTTTTGCTCTTTTAAAGCCCCAACTTCATCAAAGCTTATGTCAGGCATGTCTACAAAGATTTCTCTTAAAGCTGATGGTTGAACAACCTTTAAAGCCGATTCAAAGTCAACCTTGTTTATGCAAAGCTTATCCAAGATCTCTTTTGGAAATTCCTTTTTAGGAGAATCAACATCCTCAATTGCATTTTTTATAGAAAATATTGCTGCCTCTTTTACAAGTGCACCAAGATCAGCACCAACAAAGCCATGTGTCTTTTTTGCTAACTTTGCTAAGGAAACATCTTTGTTTAGAGGAACATTTCTTGTATGTATTTTTAAAATCTCAAGTCTTCCTTCTTCGCTAGGAACACCAATATCAACTTCTCTATCAAATCTTCCTGGTCTTCTAAGAGCAGGGTCAACATCATCTTGTCTGTTGGTTGCTCCAATAACAATTACTTCCCCTCTGTTACTTACTCCATCCATTAAGGCTAACAACTGAGCAACAACTCTTTTCTCTACCTCTGAGACAAAGCCATCTCTTTTAGGAGCAATAGCATCAATCTCATCAATAAAAATTATTGCTGGGGTTTTACTTTGTGCTTTTTTAAAAATACTTCTTAGCCTTTCTTCTGCTTCCCCTACAAACTTTGCCATAATCTGTGGAGCATCAAGAGCTATAAAGTTTGCTTTTAGTTCATTTGACAGAGCCTTTGCAAGTAAAGTTTTCCCTGTACCTGGAGGCCCATAAAGAAGAATGCCTTTAGGTGGAGAAACATTTAATTTTTCAAAAAATTCAGGGTATTTAAAGGGTAACTCCACCATCTCTCTAATAACGCTAATCTCTCTTTTAAGTCCACCAACATCCTCATATCCAATAATTGTTTTTGGTTTTATTTTAGAGCTTGGTTTCTTATTAATAATAAGGTTTGTGCTTTCTGCTAAGATCACACATCCAGAAGGCTTTGTAGAACTGATATTAAAAAAGACACCATTTCCAAAAAGATTAATAATAACATTGTTTCTCTCTAAAAATGGTCTTCCTAAAAAATTCTTTTTAATAATTACATCTAAGTTTTCAGAGATAAGGTTAACTTCCCTTAATGGTGTTAGGACAATCTCATGTGCAATTTCAGGCTCAACTCTTTTAATAGTTACAAACTCCCCAATTGAGACATCTGCATTATTTCTAATATATTGATCCATTCTAATAATATTTTCTTGCCTTTCACTTATCTTTTCTGGCCAAACTTGAGCAACTGTTGTTTTTTCTCCAGTGATCTCAATAACATCTCCAGAGATTAAGTTTAGTTTCTGTTTAATGGAGATATCAAGGGTTACTATGTTTTTTCCAACATAATCTTCTTTTGCTTCACTTACTTTTAATTTTACAATTTCTTCAGGCATATTTTTTCACTTAACAATTAGATAATATATATTATGCACCAAATAGTATTTAATAATAATTATTCTTAATTGATTTAGAAAGGAGGGCAAAAGCAAAAGAAGAATTGAAATTTAAAATGGGATTGAAATTTAAATTAAAATTTGGAAAGAAAATTATAAGAAAACTAAAAAAAAATAAAATTAAAAAAGAAAAGATTACAAAATATCAAAGTTGCCAGGAGGCAACACACTATCAATTTCTTCCTGTGCTAAACTAATCCCTTTCTTTAAAAATATTTCTTTTATTTTTTTGGAAGTTACTGATTTTGAGTCTTTCCCAGGAACAACAACAACATCTTCTTTTCCTTCTTTTTCTATTAAAAGAATTGGACAAGCATATAACCCTTTCTCTTTATCATAAACTACCTTTAATTTTAAATTAAGTTTTTTATAGTATTCCCTTTGCCCTCTTATAACAAAGGCGCCAGTACCTAAAGATTCTCCAGGGTTTGCAGTTTTTGTAACTTGCTCAGGCTTTACAGAATACACCTCTGTAGAGTAGACTTTATTTTTCCAAGCAGAAGAGTTAATCATTGCAAAGCTTGCAGCTTGTATTTTGTCAATCTCTAAAGGCTCTTTGTTATTTGTTTTTAGTAAGGTGTGAGGAGCACCATGAATCTCAGCATGAAAATAAAGATCATTTTTCTCCATATACCTTTTAATCAACAACTCATTATTCTTTGCATCTCTTCCTGCAATTACAAGAAAACCATTTTTTGTAAAAAACCATCTAAACTTTGAATACCAGTGTTTAACTCTGTCAATCTTTCTACTTATCTTTATATTTCCTTTGTCAACAGATATGTCTTTTGAAATATTTTCTAATTTTTGTTTAGTTTGTGAAAGTGCACTTTCAAGACCTACCAATTTAGATTTAAATTTATTTCTTAAAAGATATTTATTTTCTGCTGTCTTTCCAACAGACTCAAGATATTCAATTTCAATTTCCATAAATTAATCAATTGCTAGTTCTTCCTTTAATAGATCAATAATTACATCTATTTGATTTAAGTTTTTATAAACAGGAGAAGAAAGATAAAAGGTAGAATTTTGTTTAATAAAATCAAAATAATTTGAAATTCCTAAAACATATTTTTTCTTAATATTAATGTGATGAGACTCTATGTTTCTTGAAAGATAACCAAGAGCTAAGCTAAAGCTGCTGTCTGAGATTACTTCTGAGCAAAGATAAACAGACTTATCTTGTGTTACTAGTTCTAAATATTTTTTAAATTTTTCTTTCTCTGAAAAATTTACTTGCATGTACTGCATAGCATTTAGATTAAAGCCAACAACCTTTGGATCCAACAAAGGCCTGTACCCAGTTATGAAATTTTCCTTTTCTAAAAACTGAATTGAAGATTTTATTGTAGCTCTATGAAAACCTGTTATTTTTTGAATTTGTCTAACATTAGGAACAACACTTCCTTTCTTTCTCATAGCATCTAAAATCTTAACTCTTATTGAATCATTTATTTTTTTTACTACTGCCATAACTCTTCACAAATAAGTATACTATAAAAAGAATTTTAAATAGTTTGATTGTACAATTTTGAGCAAGCTAGATTATAAGAGAGGATAGAAATGATTACTTTGGGCCTATAAGTCTAAAAAGACTGTTAACTATAATTAAATTAAAATACACTAAATCTGTTCTAAAATAAGGTACTTTGTTTTATAATGTTTTTATACTTTATAATGAATTTATAATTAATTAATATTTAAGTCTCTGTAAATCATTCAGTTTCGGTATATAAAATACTTAATCTAAATAAACTTAGTCAAAGTAACTTAAATTAGCCAAAAAAAGATAATTTTGATTATTTTAGCTACTGTGGAAATTGTTAAAAACAAATTTAAAATATTATAATTTATTGTAAAGAAAGAATATATCTCAACTGTCCACTTTTCAAAAAAAGAATTACATTTAAAAGTATTTCCTATATTATATTAAATATATAAACTACTTTTTTATATTATAAAAATAAGAGTTATGATTAAATATGGAAAAATTAACAAAATATGAAATTACAAGAATACTTTCTGCAAGGTCAGAACAAATAGCTTTTGGAGCTCCACCTTTAGTAAGGGCTTTAAAAGATGACACAGCATATCTACTAGCAGAAAAGGAACTAGAAAAAGGAGTAATTCCTTTAGCAGTTATTAGAATAAAAAATGGACAAAAAGAAATTATAAGTGTGAGCTGATATTTATGGGAAAAGCAATGTCAAATAGTATAAAAGCAAAAGCAAAAATAATAATTACAGAATTTAAAGACAAATTAGGTTTAGATTTTACAAAGAATAAAAACTTTATTAAACAAATGAACTTACCTTTATCTAAATTAACAATCAATCTTATGGCAGGTTATATTACAAGAACTTTGAAAAAAGAAAAAAAGGAAATGGATTCTATAACCATAACAAAAGATGCAAAACCACAGATGAAAAAACTAAAAGACACAGCAATACATGGTTAATACTAAAAAACCTTTGTCTTTGTCTTATTCTTTTTATTTTAATTAAAAAAATAATTAAAATTAAATTAAACCTTGTATCTTAAAAGTGCAATGATTCCACCAAAAGAAGCTATTGTCTCTGTAACCAAATGAGTTGAGTCAACAACATGCACTTTTGAACTATATTTTTCTGCTTTTAAAATTAGTTCTTGGATTAGATCAATATTATTCTTCCAAATATTTTCTGTAATTAAAATAAATTCAATTGCTCCAGTATCTATTTTTTCAGAAACTTCTTTAAGACCATAAATGCTTTTACCTGTGTCTTTTCCTAAATGTTTAAGAAACTCCTCAAGATATTTGTTTTCCTTGTAGATTAAAGAATTTTCAAAGACCTTAGAGATCTCTTTTTTTGTAAACAGTTCTTTTATTGAGGATTTAGAAATGTTTTGTATATTTACAAGAGAGATTTTAAAAAAATTATCTTTAATTAATAAAAAATCTTTTAATTTATTTTTTGGTTGCCCTGGTCCTGCAATAATGATTGCTTCTTTTTTATCTTTTATTAGATCATATATCTTTTCAAAGAAAGGCTCATATGTGTAATTGTGATCATATCTTTTTCCTGACTTTCCAGAAGGAATAGCAACAGACGGACCGATCCCAATGTCTGTTAATTGGAAGATCTCTGCTTTCTCATCATCAATAACAATTGCAGAAAGTTTATTTGACATAGAAGAGATCTTTTTTAAAATATCAATCTGGTATTGAAATAAGTTATTCTTTTTAATATTATATCTTTCATTAAACTTAATCTCCAAGGTGTGGTGTTCTCCTAGAGGTGCTAACTCTGGAGGCTTAGAAAAAACAATTACCCCAGTAAATCTTAAAGAATTAAGTTCAGAAGAATAATCAAATTTTTCTATAAGAATTGAAACAAAGACTGGTTTTCTCTCACTTGTTGTTAGTTCTTCTTGTCTTTGCCTTCTATAGGAAGAACCTGAAATAATGTCTCCTGGACTTATGATTGACTTAATTGCCCATAGATCTTCAATTGTGTGAAGAATAAATGAAATTTCTTTATTTTTTTTATCAATCTTAAGTATCTGCATATTATCTTTTTTTTTGTTTTTTAACAACCTTAAAAGTTTCCTTCTTTGTAACCTTAGGTTTTGTTTTCTTTGTAACCTTAGGTTTTGTTTTCTTTGTAACCTTAGGTTTTGTTTTCTTTGTAACCTTAGGTTTTGTTTTCTTTGTAACCTTAGGAGTTACCTGCTTTGTAACTTTAGGAGTTACCTTCTTAGAATCTTTTATTAACAAAGACTTCTCCATATAACTTGGGATCTTTAAATCTAGTAAATCTAAGATGGTTGGTGCAATGTTTGCTAAGCTTCCATTTTTAATATTTTTTAACTTGTAATCTGTATTAGACACTAAAATCAAAGGCACTGGATTTAAAGTGTGTGAAGTACATATAGTTTTATTTTCATAAAACATCTCTTCACAATTTCCATGGTCAGCAGTAATTAACACAATAGTTTTTTCTAAGTCTACTTTCTTTAGAATCCTTTCAACTTGCTTATCAACAAAAGAAACTGCCTCTATACTTGCCTCTAGATCACCAGTGTGCCCAACCATATCCCCATTTGCAAAATTAAGTAATGTAAATTTATAGTCTTTATTTAATAAAGGCAAGAGTTTATTTGTGATCTTTTTAGCAGACATTGTAGGATCTAAATCATAAGTCTTTATTTTTTTAGAATCAATTAAAATTCTATGCTCTAAATTGTTTGGTTTTTCTTGACCTTGGTTAAAGAAATAAGTTACATGTGCATATTTCTCTGTCTCTGCAATTCTTAATTGTTTAAATTTTTGTTTAGAAAATATTTGCCCTAACCCATCCTTATATTTTATGGGTTTAAACATCACATCTACACTTTTAAAACTAGAATCATATTGTGTAAAAGTTGTAAAATTCAAATCTAATTTTTTTGTTTTAAAATAATTAAAGGAATTGTCTGTAAACATGTTTGTTAATTGTTTTGCTCGATCACTTCTAAAATTAAAGAAAATTACAGAATCATTTTTCTTAATCAAGCCTCTCTCTTCTAAAAGAGTAGGCCACAAAAATTCATCAGTTACTTGTTTTTTATAGGAATTTTTTATAAAATCAGAAGTACTATAAAATTTATTTCCTTTTCCTGAAACTAATAGATCATAGACTATTTTTTGTCTATCCCATCTGTTATCTCTATCCATTGCATAATATCTTCCAGAGATACTTGCAATATAAACTCTGTTTGTTATTTTTAGTTTTTCTAAGTATTCTGAAAGTCTTGAAATATATAGCTGTGCTGACTTTGGAGGCACATCTCTTCCATCAGTAAAAAGATGTAAAAAAACATCATTTGTTTTGTTTTTAGAAATAACATCTAAGATTGCAAATAAGTGATCAATATGAGAATGTACTCCACCATCACTTAACAAACCAACCAAATGTATATTGTTGTTTTTTGCTTTCTTAATAGTTGAAAGAAGAACTTTATTTTTATAAAAGCTTTTATCTTTAATTGCTTTATTTATTCTTAGAAGATCGGACTCTATAATTTTTCCTGCACCAATTGTTTGATGTCCAATTTCAGAACCCCCAAGTTGCCCTTTTGGAAGACCAACAGCTTCTCCACTTGCATCAATTTCTACAAATGGATATTTGTTTATCAAAGTGTCTAAGGTTTTTGTGTCTGCTCTAAAAGCTGCATTTCCTTCATAATCTTTATATAACCCTATACCATCTAAAACTACTAATAATAAATTTTTATTGTTCATTTCTTTTCTACCTCTTTATTATCTTTATCTTTATTTACATTTTTATTAAATTTAAATAATTGAAATGGGTGTTTAACATTACATTCATTAACACAAAGGCCATTGCTTTTTAGAGTATCACAGCTTGGAACTGAATATTTTTTTTCAATAATCTTTTGAATTTGGTAACCTGCTATCTTTTCATCAAAGTTTGGTAAGTTTTTAAAAAGATCTAAAATTTCATCATAATTATAACCAATATTAAATAAGAAAACAGCAAATGTAAAATTTTCAATATGTGTTAATCTTTCTCCCGCCATAAGCTTCTTGTGCATTTTTAGAAAGCAAGGAGGATAGGTATTTATTGGCGGTTTGTTGATTGCTGTTGGGGTATTAAAGGTATTTTCTTTTAAAATCTTTTCTTTAATGGCATTACCATAATCTAAGAATAATTTTGGAAAGTCTTCCTTTTCTAAATCTATGTTTTTTAAAATTCTTTTTTTTAAAATTGCAGAAAGTAACTCTACAAGTTCTGCTTTTGAAAAATATACTTTTCCATCTTCTAGATTTGCATACTGTAACTTATGTTCTTCTGAAAGTTCATAGGAAAGATAATCAATTAAATTAATATAATATTTATTATTGTCAGTGTCAATTGAAAGCTCTTTACAAAGATCTTTACTTATCTCTAAAAACTCCTCACTGTTTACGGGTTTAGTTATAAAATATTTAAATTGTTTTTGAAAATATAGAGCAAACTGTTGGTAAAGGGGGTTATAGTCAATAACCTTTAACAGTAGTCTAGAAACAGGATAGATTGTAACAAAAAGAAGAGAGATCCTTTCATCTTCTATTTTTAAAAGAGAATGGAATTGTTTTTCTTTACTTTGGTTACTGAGTGGTAGATTCTTTAATAAAAAGGCAGCTGATTTTTTAATAATTTCAGGATCAATTGACAAAAGATCAATGTTTTTTTCCTTTAAAAAGTCCTTTGCTTTTTGTGAGAAAGGATATCTTAGAATATAATTATATAGCATAATATAAATAGAATGAGTAAAAACCTATTTTAATATATTTATTTTGGGAAAGTTGTGAAAATTTTAGAAATAGTAAAAAAGTTTATAGAAAATTGGTTTTTGTAAGCTAAGTGTGTTAAAAGCAAAAGTGAAATGTATTTGTCCAACATTAAATGTAATTGCTATAAGAGAAACCCTCTCTTTTTATTGTAACTTATATAGTCCAAAATTCTCACTTTAATTTATAAACCATTACATTATAAAATAAGTAAATTTTATAAAATTAGAAATATTTTTTAAAAACAATAAGAAAAAAGTTATAAAAAGTAACTAGCCTCTATCAAAGCCCCAATCAATATAAAAATAATTGCAAGTAAAAATAAATATAAAAAATCTTTAACTACTAGACTCTTAAAGTCAGTTGTAAAAACACCTCTAAAAAGATCTCTGGCAAAAATGGCACCTGCCAAACTCACAATAAAGTAAGCTGCAACTTCAAAAAAACCATGAGGTATAAAACCTATAAAGTTTACAATACTTCTAAACACACCAACAAAAGGTGCAAAAAAGAGACTACTGTTTACTGTGGAAAAAGAAAAAATAACATCTTTTATTATCGCAGCAGCTAAAATTGAAGCATTCCAAGCTATTAAAAATAAACCTCCAGCTCCATAGAAAAAAGACAAGAGAGTAGCACTTAAAATGACTATTAGATTATTAAATAATATTGTCTTAAAAGCCAAACCAAACTGACTAAACTCAGAACCAGAAACAACATCTCCAGTTATTCCACTCCTCACAGAACTAATCTTGTCAAGTTCCTTAAACTGAACAGAAAACAAACTATCCTTTACAGTTGCAGGAGAAAAAAAATAAATCACAACAAATGCAAAAATTATTCCTAAAAAGAAATAAAATAGTAATAAAATTATCTTTTTATGCCTTTTAAAAAAAGACTTATTATAACCAGTCAAGTAAGAATCAAAAGCATACAACCTATTAAACAAAGGCAAAGCCCCAATAGTAATAAAAGCAAGAATAGAAAAACTTACAGATTCTCCAGAAAAAATAAGTAAAGAAAAAAAAACAGAAAACAATGTTAAAATAATTGCTTCAAAAAACATCAAGATTGGCTTTTGCCTTAATTTGTAAATATTTGTAATAAGTTCTAATACCATAATATGTCAATATATTATTTATGGAAACAGTATATAAATATTTCCAATTATATAATATATATTAAAACTTATTTTTAAACTATAAAATTAAAAAAATATAAAATGTGATACCCTTTGAACCAAGAAAAAGAAAAAGAAATATTAAATAAAATATTTACAAAAATAAAAACAAAAGAACCACTCCAAGAAGGAGACGTTGTCTTTGGAAAGGTTGTTCAAACAACAGACAAAATTGCAATTGTAGAAGTTGAGTATGCAGAAAATAAACAAAAAGCTATTAGTCCAAGTAACAACGGAGTCCTTTTTGTAAACAACATCTCAGATGAATATATAGAAAAGGTAGGAGATCTACTTAGAAAAGGAGATATTATTAAAGCAGAGATCACAGATGCAGACACCTTTGGATATAAACTAACAATTAATGCTGACAACTATGGAGTAATTTATGCTAACTGTATAAAATGTAAAAAACCTCTTAACCTTAACAATAACCAAACACAAATTAAATGCCTAAACTGTAAACAAACACAAACAAGAAAAATTATAAAGAAGTGAAAAGATATGGATTTTGAATTTATTAAAAAAGAAAAAAATGAAATTGAATTTGTTGTAACTAAAGAAGACTCTTCTTTTTTTGATCTAGTAATAAACATTGCTTCTCAAAAAAGAGAAGTAGAATTTGCATCTCTAAAAAGAGAAGATAACCTTGAAGATAAGTTCTATGTTTATCTAAAAACAAAGGACACCCCAGCAAAAGACACACTACTAACCTGCATTAACGAAGCTGAAGAAAATCTAAAAAATATAATCTCAAACTTAGAAAAAACATTACCTAACAGCAAATAAAGAAAACCATGAATTATATTAAAAAATATTCTAAATGGATTGATCCTTTTACCTATGTTGATATTCTATTATTAAAACTTTTTGGAAAGCCTAAAAATCTAAAAGTAAAAATACTCTATTGGATATTTTATATTCTTTTTTCTGTGTTGTTTGCTTTTC
>JALNXN010000045.1 GCA_023230325.1 archaeon
GGGTACCTGTACAACATCTTCGGCCTGCGGTGTGCAGTAGTTCCATAGCTGGCTTTGGCCAGCTAGCACCCAAAGAAAAAAATGTATTTCAAAAATATTATATTTTATCGGCTTATCGGATAACGGAAAATCGGAGGCTGTATGAAATTTGAGAAAAAGAGTGAGCAGAAAAAGGGACCTGTGATCGATGCATTGCCGCCTTCCGGAAGGAAGGCGGATAAGCAAATTTTTTTGACCCCGAGAAGAGGTCAAAAAAATTTGAGCCGCAAAAAAATATCTTTTTAAATTTGATGTGTGTTAATTTAAATAAATTAGTGATTTTATGAGTGTAAAAATGTCAGAAAGATTAATATCTTTTTCTATATTTCAAGAGCTATTAAAAACTTTAATTCCAATTTTAAAAGAAGTTATTATTTTAGAAAAAGATGCAAAATTTTTAGATTATAATTTTATATTTATAGAAGTTAAAAAAGATCTAATAGGTGCCATTGGTTTTTTATCTAGAGGGTATAATAATTTTTTAACTTCCCAAAAAATAAATTGTTATAATTTAGTAAGAGAAAAGTTATCAAATGTACAATCAAATTTAATAATTTTAAATGAATTAAATGTTTTTTCTAATGAACAACGAAAAATATATTTTGATATTTTAGAAAATAATATTATTATGTGTTCTCACTTAATTAAAAAAATGGAAACTAAAAATAAGACCAAAAGTGTAAATTCATGATTGATGATTTAAAATTATACAAAGAGACTTATGATTTTTTATTGTGGTTATATCCTGAAATAAAGAAGTTTCCAAAATCAGAGAAGTATACTTTAGGTGAAAGATTAAAAAACACAACAGAATCTTTATTATTGAATATTGTTTTAATAAATAAAAACAAATCTAAACAAGAATACTTAAAAAAAGCAGATCTTGATTTGGGGTTATTAAGAATATTGTTAAGATTATCTTCCGATTTAAAAGTAATGCCTTTTAAAAAATATGAAATTGCTTCAAAAAAAGTAAATGATATGGGCAATTTATTAGGTGGTTTAATAAAAACCTTTAAATAATTTTCTATGTTTATTATTTTTGTCTTTGTAGAAGACAAAGGTTTTGTGTATCTAAACTGTTAGCCAGTGTTTTTGCGGGGCGGGTCATGGAACAATAGCTCTAACTCTGGGCTGTTGGCTCTGAATCTGAACAACGACTCTGGGAACCTGAACAACAACATCGGCCTGCGGTGTGCAGTAGTTTATAGCCTTAAAAGGTTTTTTGAAGAGTTTATATGTTTGTTTTTAATTTTTTAGACATGTAAAGAAAATAGAAAATAAACTACATGTATATAAAACCTGGTTGCTGTATGCCTTTAATAATCTGTTTTTAGATTATTATAGAAGAAATCGAATATAAATTTGAAATGTAATATTTAGTAATTAGTGTAATGAACTCTATTACATTTCTTTATGTTTTTAATTATGAAATCATATAAACACTTATTTGAAAAATTCATATCCTATCAAAACCTTTACTTAGCTTATAAAAATGCAAGAAAATCAAAACCAAATAAAAAACAAGTATTAGATTTTGGATTTAATTTAGAACAAAATTTATTTTCTATCCAGGAAGATATAATTAATAATAAATATGTTGTTTCAAATTATTTAATATTTAAAATATTTGAACCTAAAGAAAGAATCATTGCTGCTCCAACTTTTAGAGATGTAGTTATTCAGCATGCAATAATAAATATTATTGAGCCAATTTTTAATAAAACCTTTATTTGTGATTCCTTTTCTTGTAGAAAAAATAAAGGAATTCATAAAGGTTTATTTAGAATTAAAAAAATTATTCAATCCCAAAACCATCCAAAATATTATCTAAAATGTGATATAAAAAAATATTTCCCATCAATAAATAAAAACATTTTAAAAAAGATGATTTCTAAAAAAATAAAAGATAGTAAAATAATAACTATACTATACCAAATAATTGATAGTTACCATTCAGAATATGGAAATCATAAAGGAATCCCTATAGGTAATCTTACATCCCAATTATTTGCAAACATTTACCTAAATAACTTAGATCAATTTGTAAAGCATTCTTTAAAAGTAAAACCCTATTATAGATATGTAGATGACTTCATTCTCTTTTCCAATTCTAAAAAAGAACTTAATTTTTTAAGATTCAAAATAAAACAATTTTTATTTACTTATTTAGATTTAGATATGCCAAAAAATAAAACCTACATTAACTTAGTTGAAGAAGGAATTGATTTTGTTGGGTACAAAATATTTCCAAAAAAAATAAAAGTTAGAAAAATAAATGTTAATAGATTTATAAAAAGAACAAAAGAAAATAAATATCTTTATATTAGTAAAAAAATAAAAAAAGAGTATATTTCATTTTCAATTTCCTCTTTTTTAGGTTATTGTAAACATGCAAATGCAAATAACTTATTAAATTTAATTTTTGAAAATAATTTTATAGAATATAAATCCTTACTTTCTAAAGTTTGTAAAAGTTAATTTCTTTTTACATATATCTACTTAAATTTTCTTTTTTAAAAATATTAGATATCTTTTTAATACTTAACACTCTATATTATATAGAATAAGATAAAAGAAAAAATACTACTTTTGATTATATGAGAATTATACAAAAAACAATTAATAAATTTATAAAAAATAAAAAGGTGAATATT
>JALNXN010000018.1 GCA_023230325.1 archaeon
GAACATAAAGTAAGTTGGTCGATTCTTGATAGCTATATTTTAGATAAAAACATTGGCGGCTCAAGACGATCAATGGCAAAATTAAAAAAAGGATTTTAACATACATAAAATTATGAGCGTAATTATATTTGGTTCCATTGTCATGTGCATGAACGAAATAAGAGATAATTAACTTCAATGCAAACTTTGTAATAAAAAAGTTGATCCAGAATCACAGTCAGTTATAGTTGAGTTCAAATACCATGAGGTAGAAGAGGATGACTAGATCATATATCGATTCCGCAGAATCAATTGATAAAAAAAGAGAATGGAAACAAGTTGTTGAAATAAAACAAATTTCATGTACTTTACATGCCGCAGATCTTCCTGAAGACTGGAAAAATACGTCTACATACATAAATCAACATTGGATAAATCATCCAGCAGTTCAAATGTGGAATGGTTATGAAGAAAGTTTAAAATACTACTTTAATATATTTCTTCATGTTGCAAAAACCAAGCATAAAATAAATACAACAATGGAACCACTTCAATCGAATGCAAATAATATTGTGCCACCTTGGTAGTTAGGTGATGAAAATTTTCACCGCATAGAACAAGATTAATTGAAAAAGTACCAGATTTCTATACTCAATAGCCAGAAGATAAAGGTTTTAATGATAGTAATTATTTTTGGCCAGTAAATGAAACTCAAACATTTAAAATTATATAAAAAATGAGCCACATTTTAAAAAATCAGATTATTTGTTTATTTTTATATAAACATTAAAATATGAGCAGTTTAGATAACATACAGAGAGAAGTAATGGAATATTTTGAAATATTTTGAAAATGTTCCTCTCAAAACTATAATAACAATCATTGATTGTTTTGTGTATTCAGTACCAACAGACGATAGTGAAGCTACTTATATTGGTGGAAGATCATTGGACATAACTAAAATCATATTCGAAAATGAATTTAAACAAATTGTAATTTTTAACAAAAATTAATTTTTTTACACAAGAACATTTTGTTATTTATACATATAACAAAATAATTAATGTTATTATGAGATGATAGGTACTAAGTACTACAGGCCAACTTACAAAATACAAATGGAAACTTAGCCGTTTCACTCTAAGTTTGTATTTGACAAAGGCAATCAGACGGAAGAGTTCGTTTAGAATCAAACTTGTAGATAACAAAGTCGCTACCCGTCATAAGATAAATGCGACCTCGTAAGTACAGTCTCATATGGAAGAATAGCTCGTGCACAAAAGATTATATTGGAAATTTGGTAAGAGCATCGGGGTATACTCGAAGGTCAAAGGTTCGAATCCTTTTTCTTCCACTAATTAAACCAAGTTAACATATGACAACAGTAGAATGTTCAAATTGTGGACAAGATAGCGCTTATTACAATGGTGTTTGTTTCGAATGTCCAGATTGTGGCTATGAATGGGAAGGTTCAGAACCAGAAGAAGATGATGAAGTTGATGAATCGTATTATTAATCGTTCTTAAAAAGTTGTCAAGAGCTTCACCATCACTTGGATGTACTTTGACTATAGATGGTGGTTGAATGATTAAAGATTATGTGGGTTAGCGCAAAATAACCCCAGAGGCAGGAACAATGTATTTTGCGGTACAGAACTTTCTGTTTGGGCCTTGTAGCTCCAAGTGGTTAGAGCACCGGAGAAAAATCCGGAGGATATGGGTTCGAATCCCATCAGGGCCCCAATTTTGTGGCTATGTGTTGAGTTACTTCTAACTTTCTAAAATGGTATTCACTCACACAATTTCCACATCATCTAATTTATTCATTTAATTCATTACATATACCTAAAGTGTACAGGAAAACTTGTCTAGTCAACAAGGAACTTTACATCAAAGATGACAAACTTTGGAGGAACTGAATTCTACATACTAAGTATAGTGTAGTGAATTATTGAATTATAAAAATAACATATGAAAATTTTATCATCATACAAGGATTATTACGATTATTATGTTGGAATATACGGTGAAGACCCTCTATTGATTCTAGATAGACGCAAGCATGTTCAACCATCACTATATGGACCACAGAAGATAAAGATTTTTCTTTGTGACTTTATCATTGAAGGATATTATGATGGAAACACAGTATATTGGGGGAAAGACCTTTTAAAAGTTGGAAAATATGCTCGTCGTTTAGGAAGAGAAATTGATGCTGATGTACATATTGATAAATTTGAACTTTATAAAGGATCAACAAAACATTCATATGGAGGATTTGATGTTTCTATAAATCCATATAAGGATAAAAATTACACAAACCAAAAACAAGATTGTCCTATCATAATGGAAGGTAATTATAAAGATTTATTGCCATATCCAAAATTAGCTGCATTAAATATCGGTTCATATATTACAGCAGAAAATATGTATAAAGGATTGTGTTCATGGCTTTCTGCGCAAAAAACATTTGCCGAAAATAGACCAGATACAAGAACAAATGATCAGAAAATAGCAGGAAAAGGTTTTGAGTCTAAAACAAGTTTTAGACCAAATATGAAGTAATCAGAACTTTTTTACTTTTGTGATAAAAATATTAATAATATATTGCGGAGTGCGTAGCAGTGGTAGCTCGCCGGCTCAACAGCCACCATCCTAATCATTAATATTTTCTAAAAATATTTTGAATTGTTCTTCTACAAATTTTTTATCAAATTTACCCATATCTTTAATAATATATGGTTTATAACCAAAATTCTCAATTTCTTTTATTTTTAATTTATCTCTATTTTTTACTTGTTTTACTGAATGTTTTTTTGTTATTTTTTTATAATGCCAACACCATTCCATAAAACAGCATACTTAATATCATGAATTATTATATCAGCATCCCATCCATTGAATATTTGTTTATTTGTTTCTATATTATGAAAATATTTTTCACATAACTCAGAAAAATATATTTCATTTTTACTTCTTTTATCCTGAGATTTAACTGAAGCTAAACCAGCTTTTTTGCCCAAACCATTATAATTATTATATGTTGTAGTACAACTCCTTGAACAAAATTGTGTAGTTTTTCGTCTAGGTATAAATTCTTTACCACAATATTTACACAAAATAACTTTAGTTTTTGTTTTATTTAATGTTTTAGATATTTTTTCTTTAGTTTCATCTGAATGATTTCTACTAATGGAAATTGTTTTTCTCTTTCTAATATTTTTATTTCTTTATTACACTTTTCACATTTAACTGAAAATTCTTTCAATTCACCATATCGTTTTATCATCAATTTTTCAATCTATCTTTATTTTGATATTTCATTTGACAAGATGTATTACAAAATTATTTTTTACATCTTTTCCACAATATAAACACTTATTCATAATTAAATAATTAATAATTTTTAATATATATTAAATAATTATACCGAAAATAAAATCGAACTTTACATTTCTTCTATAATAGAATCTTTTTTCGTATTCCCGATAGTCCCTGATAGACCCATACTATCGGGTTTTTTATGTTCATATGTATGAATATAATCTAACACCGGGAATTGTAAAATATTTAAAGTATTTGTTCGAAAAACAATCAGAGTTAATTTATGTTAAAGAACATATGCATCATTGTACATTTCCTACAATTCCGATAGAATCTATTGATTTAATTCTGTGTATATTTGATAAACTGAAAAATCATTATATTGATAAACATGTTCCAATTATAGATTATGATTTTAACAATAGAGTATCTGGATTATTATGTGAATTTGATTTAAAATATAAAAACAGATGGGTACATAATGCCAGAGTAGTTCAAATAAATTCAATGATTCCATCCATAATGAATCATCAATTTAGTGGAAATCATAAACACATTGAATTTAATTTAACTAAATTTCCAACAATTTATAAAAAAATATTTAATGCACGAAAAGAAATAAAATCAGATTTTAAAAGTACTTATACAGGAGAACTTAATCTTATTGTTAAAATACTTTTGAATATGATGTATAGTATTTTACATAGCAAAAATTCATATTTGCGTTGCAAATCGAATTACGGTTTAATGTTATGTCATTCTACACGTCGAGTAATGAATGAAATTCAACACAATTTTCCTGGCAATGTAATGTACATAGATATTGATATGTTATTCTTTGTACATTTCAAAGATATAGAAAAAAGATTTTCAACATTCATGACAGATAAATATCCATATTTAACATATGATGTGGAAATTGCAGATTTATATGTGGAAAATAAAAAGAAATATACAAAACGAAAATTAGATGGAAGTATGACGCATTATGGAATACAACCTATAATATGTGATTGATGGAAGAAATTGATGAATTAAAAGAAGCTTTACTCGAAGCAATTTGGATTTCAAGATGGAATAATGATTTCACTGCTTTGAGTGCTGTTTTGACTACAGAAGAAGCATTAAAGATGTGTGATGATATTGTTTCTGAGTTGGATAAAGCTGGATATAAAATTATTAAAAAGAAAGATATATAGTAAAAAATAATAATTACGATGGCATATTTTAAAACTTTTGAACAACATAATGGATACGATGAACGTATTCAGTGGATTAAATTAAATCCACCAGATGTTAAATTAGAAAATGAACGAGTTGTTGAATTATCAGATATAGCAATGAATGAGTTTTTTGATATGTATTATGTAAATGATACAGACTTCAAATATACAAAGATGAAAAAACTCGACAAATTTCGTCCAATTTTAAGATATGTTGGTATTGAACCAAAAGTAAAGGAATATGTAAAATCACAACATGTTAAAATTAAAGAAATCTATAATAATGATGATAGACTTTTCATGTTATCTCGTAAAGATGATTGGCATAAAGAGATTGGTGATAAATCATATGTTCCAAAAACCGTTTTCACAAAAGCAGATGCAATGGAATTAAAATTTCCAATTATTGCTAAACCTGCTTCAGGTCATAGTGGTTTAGGTATTCAAAAATTTAAAACACCAGAAGAACTTAAGAGTTGTAGAAAAAGATTCGATGTATATAGTGAAGCTATAAATATTGCACAAGAATTTAGAGCAATGTTTGTAAAAGATAATTTATACATCATATATGAAAGAATCTATAACACTAAGAAAAACAAAACGATGGATAATAAAAATCCAGAAGAAGAAGTTCAATTTGTGTATATAGAACAAGATCTCGAGAAATTACCATGTGTATCTGAGCTTAAAAAAATAAACAAGGATTTCCGAGAAACATTTCCATTAGATTTTTATTCTATTGATTTTTGTGTGGATGATAAAGGCAAAGTATGGGTTATAGAATCCAATTTGTGTAGCGGTCTTCACTCTGTACAATTAGCTTCTGCTTATGTTGCTATTTGGAAAGATTTTACAGGTAAAAATCCATCTAAACAAAAAATGGATGTTGCAAATGGAATAATTGAAGAATATAGAAAAGTTATTCAAGAAGACTATCCAAAAGAATTTAAGGACTCTAAATATGCTGCAAAATGAAAACATATGAAAAGTTAAGATCAAAACTTTTAATCACTTTTTATAAAAACTTAAATTAATATATATATTAAAAATTTAACATAAAAATCATAAAAAAATAATTTTCTTTAATATATATAATAAAAGGAAAATATAATTTTATGTGGGTAAAATCTAAAGAATTTAAAAAATACTTGGTTTATCAAATCAAGCATTATATGAAAGACGTAAAAAGGACAATTGAAATTTAAAAAAGTCAACGAAGTTTATTTTTATTGGCTTGAAGAAAACATTGAAACTGATACAAATCGTTATAACGTAATTTATTGTAGAGTTTCAAATACAAAACAAAAAAGATGATTTAGATAAACAAGAACAATTATTGAAAGAATATGCTAATCAAATGGATTTAAGGTTGATTACATATTTAAAGATATTGCTTCTGGAATGAATCAAGAAAAGATTTGAATGAATTGATTAAATTAGTTGTCGAAAATAAAGTAAACAAAGTATTTATTTCATATAAATTATAGTGATTTTCCTTTATTGTTAGGAGCTAGTGATTTTCTTTCAAATTTTGTTATAACTATTGATTATCCAAAAGAAACCATAATGATAACTATACCTCAGAAATAAAAAATAACAATGCAAAATTTAAAATTTGAATCAAAACAAAAAATCGGTAACAAGAACTTACTTATTGATTTAGCGTGTTAATATATATTTTATTTGCGCCCCAGCATTAGATATTACAGGATACGGAAACTCATTAAATGAAGCTGCAAATTCTTTTATAACAATATTAGATGAGTTTATTGATTACACTCATAAAAAAAACACATTTTTTGACGAACTTGAAAATCTTGGATGGATGGTTAACAGGAAGAAAAAAAAGTTTATTGCACCCGATGAACAAGAAAATAACGATATGATAAACGAACTAATATCAGAAGGAATAACACCTGAAAAATCAAAACTTGAAATGTGTAAAACAACGGAAGATTTAATTTCTATACTTAAACAATATTCTAATGTTGTTAGATATAGTTATAATCGTTTTCTTAATGGTAAAACAGAAAAGGACATAAGAGAGTTATCTAAATCATTGAATTCTATTGATTTACTTAATTCATGGTTGATTCAATGTGGTATTAAAGATGGTAAAGCAATACAAACGAGATTTAAAAATGAAAAGGTTATCTTTGGTAAATACAATTTAATCAACAAGTTAAAAAATAAAATAACAAAAAACGAATACCAACTCAATAGATTATGTCCTATAAATATTCAAGGTGAAGAACTTAAACAGGGAAATAGAAGTTTTAAGCTGGATATAATTAAGAATAATCAAATCATCTTTAAATTAAGTAAAAATAAACATATTGAATTAAAATTACCTAATTTAAGAAATTGAAATATCGAGTTTCATTAGATGAATGTTTGCATAAATTTAATGTTTTTCAGCAAAATTCAACATCAAAAAGCATGGTTTTAAATTATGTTTTTTATGATTAATTATTTAATTTATTGATTTTTGTATTTTATTATATTGATTTTTATAATATGACGATAAAGGAACGCGTTTGCTTATTTTAAAAGATATATAAAAAAAAATTTTAATCATGTTAGGTATCAAATACATCAACAGAGCATTTCCAGATTCTAAATTTGCTAAATGGCAAAAGAAAGAAGTTAAAGGTAAATTTGCATCATTTATTAAAACATACATCTTTAATGATTTTATGGGTGTTATAGTTCATTCAGTTATTACACTTTTAGCTGGAGTATTAACTAATCTACCAGTTAATGATAATATATTTGACGTTTTAATGTGTATTGTAATATTTGGAGGAGTTTTACCTGCAGTATTTTCAATATTACCATTATGTTATATTGTTGTATTATATAAAAAATTCTGTACATGGTTTTGATAGGTTTAAGCATTCCGATATTACTTCTAATCTCGTCTATTGCTAAAGCAGTAATGGATGTTGTTGATTTTAAATTCGAATCTTCTATTTTTGCAAATATTAAAAGTGAAAAATGGAGATATTGGTTTTGCCAAGATCAAGGATGGAAAAATAAATATAAAGACAGAGACCCTGAAAAAGGTCCTGCATTTTTAGGAAGCACTACTGTTTTTGTGTGGGTAACTGATGCATGGCACTTTTTTCAAATGATTCAACTAACATGCTATGATTTATGTATAGCAATTTGTTTTGTTATTTTTGTTGGGATTTCATTCTGGTACATTCCATTAATTGTTATTTTATTTAAAATTTGGAAAGGATTGATTTTTGAAGCATTCTGGTCAGAAGTTTTCATAAAATAAAACTCTCTTCAAAACTATGTTAAACAGATATATAAAACATAAATTAAAATAATTTTTAAAATCATTTTTTTATAATAGAACTTTTGTTATATTTGTAATATAATTTAAAACAAGCGAAATGAAAACAATTTTTACACATACATCGAGAACAACTTCTAGTTCGCATAGTACGAGAGACTATGGCGTCTATGATCTGGTATAGCGTAAAAGTTTTACAATATTTTAAAATCCGGATCATTTATTTGATTCGGATTTTTTTTTGTTCATTAAAATGGAAGAGTGGCCGAGTGGCTTATGGCACATTATGAATAATTCCAATTGTGGAAAAAGTAATAACTACAGAAATTGAATTTGTTATTAAAATGCGTGCTGAACGCGAATCAAAAGAATCTGATGGATTTAGCAAATTATTAAAATTAAGTATTGAAACAATAAAAGAACGTTTTCAAGAACTTAAAGATACTGTAGATGATGCTGATAAACTTAAAAAAATAGAAGAATTCGAAGAAGATGTATTAAGAATAAAACGACATCGTGATAATGAATCATATTATCCAATATGTGATTATTCAATAATTTCACAACTTGATGAATCGTCTGATTTAACCGCAATTAAAGCTGGTATAGAAATATGTGAAGACATAATGAATCAACAAGAAGAAGAAATTAAAGCGAATAATTACGATCCAACAAATGTAGATTTTGCAAAAGATTTTCTAAAAAGATTTAAAAATGAAATCGCCAAATTATAAAAGAGAGAAACATCCATTAATCCTAAGACTTCTGGCGATCTGGCGAATAATCACACGTAGAAATTTTATATTTATAGATTTCTATGAAGAGAAAATAGATGGTGAAGATGCTAGAAAAGTACGTTCAATTCATAGAAGTGATTATGATGAAGAAAGTGAGTTTTTAACTCTAAAAGCGGCGTTGTTATTAAAAAAGAAATACATAGAAAATGACGCTTAAAGAATTTGCAACCGAGTATTGTGATAGATTATATGAACCTAGAGTTGGAATTAAGGATCAATGCTCAGGATGGTATCATTTAGAGCATCTTGTCGAGCAAAATAAAGACTTGACCGAGGATAACCTTAGACCATTCCATCCTGTCCTTAGAGAGCATCTAAAGAAACATTGGAATGTAATTCGGCAATTAGATACCGAATCACTTATTATTTAAAATAATTTGATTTATAAGCATTTGTTATTGTTATTTCAAGACCTGATGTAGAATATGATGTATTTGAATTTTTTAAAGCTTTTACTACTTGTTTAAATTCAGCCATATTAGGAGTAGTAAATTTAACAGAAGAAATAGATTTCTCTGGAGCATCATCGAATGCATCATAGGTTCTAATAGCTTCTCGGTTTTCAGTTACAGATTTACCATCTTCATCATATACATATTTACCATTTTTCTTTACTGGAACTAGAAATGATACTTTAATTTGTATAGGTTTTCTTCTGCTATATTCTCCTTGTGGAAAATATGGTAGTTTTTCAGGATCAATTTCGAGTTTTTTATCATCATCAACTTTTATATCCACAAATCTTAATTCCTCTTTTTTATTACCAGCTTGTATATCTGCTTGATCTTTCCAGTCATCATCATTTGATATAATTATTTCAAATTGTCTACCAAATGGAAATACAGCTGCATATGTATTATCAAAATCTATTTTACTTCCACCTGCTTCAGAATCTTTATAAATTTCAAATGTATGATCTTTTATTTTATTAGATGTTTCTTTTGAAAGATCTGGATGATATAAAATAGTTATAGCGTTATCATAATTTTTAAATGCTCCCCATACATTATTTCCAGCCCACATAGGTTTACCTTTAAATGATGCATTTAATACTGGAGAAAACTTTTTTCCGTTTATTTTATAAACAATTTTTCCCAGAAATACAGATTTATACTTTTTAAATGATGGAGTATTTTCTTTACCATATTTTAAATCTTTAACTTTATTTCCAGTTAAAAATGTATGTAATGTATATGCAATTCGTTCATTAAATATGTCAAATTCAATAGAATTATCATTTAAAAAGTCAGCGATATTAATATGTCTATTAGTTTGTAAATCTATAACTTCATTACATGTCCATCCATCTTTATGAGAATTTTTCAAATTTTTAACTCTCGAAATAGATTTATTTATGTCAAATTCAGGATTAATATCTGGTTTAACTGCATCTGCTGCAGTATTCCATGTTCTTTCTATCCAATGAGGAGATAATTTAACCTCATTTAAAAATTCATCAAAACTTTTTATATGTCCCATACAGTATTTTATTTTTTGTATTATCAGAAATTATACTGAACTATTCTGAACCAAACCGGGTTTTGTTAATATAACTTTGTGTCTCTAAGAGATCAAAGAATCGGAGGTTTAAGGTATCTAGAATAGTATAGTTAAATCAAGGAGCTCAAGTTAAATCAAGGAGCTCAAGTTAAATCAAGGAGCTCAAGTTAAATCAAGGAGCTCAAGTTAAATCAAGGAGCTCAAGTTAAATCAAGGAGCTCAAGTTAAATCAAGGAGCTCAAGTTAAAATCCTCCTTTTAACTTTGACACTCGTCTAGCTCCAGTATATTTATCTTTATTTATTAAAATAGGATCAATTTTATTCCAAGCATACTGATGTGATTCTCCTGCTTTCATTAAATCTGCTTGAAATTTATCAGAATTAATAATTTCTAATATTTTATTAGTTAATTGGCTTGGTATATTTAACGGAATATCATAAACATTTAATTTCGTATTATCTTCGCCAACATCTGTTAAGTGATAAATAAATACATCACACATATGATTAAAATCTTTATTTGAAAATCCAGTTTCATTTTCATTAAAATGAGTTTTCAATATGTTTGGTTCATTTGTATGATAAATTGTTTCTAACCATAATTCATTACACCATATATCTTCTAATATTAGTTCTCCTCCTTCTGGTGGATCCCAACGCGTAGCTGCTATATATGGTGTAGTACTATATTTACAATCTCCTTCCGCTATTAAATATACATCATCACCAGATAATCCTTCTATTATTGCTTCTATTGAAATATTTTCTGAACCGTCTTTATCGTCACCAGATATTTCTACATGATCATATGAAATATCATCTATATATGGTTCTAACTGCATTTTAGTATTTTGTTTTTTCTCCATAGTATTACGCCAACTTGACGTCTCGGCCATTATAATGTTCCACATCATTAAATATGCAGCTGAATGTAGATCTAAATACTCTATCCAATATTTCATATATTTAAAGTCTACTGTTGAAATTTTTTGACCAGCAACAGACTCATTTAAAAAATCTTCAAAATTTTTTATCATAATTATACTGTTATTTACGTTATATATCTGCGCTGATATAACATATATGAGCTACATTTATTTAATAGAATCAGAAACCGATGTTGAAATATTATATAAGATCGGTTTTACAAAGGATGAAGAAAATCTTCAAAAAAGAGTGCAATTAGAACAGGAAATCCAGGAAAGTGCAGGATTGTTGAAAAGTTTAAAACTAAATTCGATAGAAAAGTAGAAACAAGTATACACAGACATTTTCAAATGGAACGAAAAGAAGGTGAATGGTTTGATTTGTCAAAAAATCAAATTTCAGAGTTCATAAAGATATGCGAACAAACTGAAAAAAATTTCGATGTGTTAGCAAAATATAACAATCCATTCTTGTGATATATATATATAGAAAAATAAAAAATAAAACTATGTCAATACAATCATTCGATAATTTTAAAATAAATGAAGACTCTAAATATGAAGGTCATGCAATATTGTTTACAGATGTTGTTGGATCGTCTCAAAAGTGGTCAGATGATCCACAAACGATGAAAATCCAATTGGATAAACATTTTACAATTGTTAATGACATTGCAAAAAAACATGAAGGCTTTGTGGTTAAAACAATTGGAGATGCATTCATGATTTATTTTAAACGAACAAATAATACTTTATTGCATGCAATAGAATGTGGAATAGAGATATTAAAATCTGAAGATTTACCATTACGAATTGGAATATGTTATGGAGATATGGAGGAAAAAACTTATGTTTTGCAAAACGCGAAACTTAGGGATTTCTTTGGAAACACTGTAAATACAGCATCAAGAATGGAATCCAAAGTTGCGGAAGCAGGTGGAATTGCATTTACATATTCTAAACCATTGTCAAAAGAACAATCAATAGCTTGTAGAAAAGCAATTGATAAATACAATCCTAGAGCAATTAAATTTTCTGCTAATCCAAATGATGATAAAGAACTACAGGGAAAAAGATCTGGTAGATTGTTATCTGACTTGCATATCGAGAAAACAAAAAATATAAGTGATTTGAAAGGTGTTAAAGAATTGACAGCTTTTGGATTGAAAGTTAAATAATGATAAAGAGTTTTAAAGATTGGGTGCTTTTAGAAAGTGAAAGTCAAGTAAATCAAATACAGTTTTTATCGTTATGGTTGTACATCATTGAAAACACTTGAAGGTGCTCCGGAGACAGTGGGTGGTTACTTTGATTGTAGTTATTGTACATCATTGAAAACACTTGAAGGTGCTCCG
>JALNXN010000008.1 GCA_023230325.1 archaeon
GTCTTTATTTCTTTAAGTCTTTATTTCTTTAAGTCTTTATTTCTTTAAGTCTTTATTTCTTTAAGTCTTTATTTCTTTAAGTCTTTATTTCTTTAAGTCTTTATTTCTTTAAGTCTTTATTTCTTTAAGTCTTTATTTCTTTATTCCAACCAAAACTCAAATTATTACAAACCCATTTCTTACAGAAAAATTCTTTTTAGAAATACTTCTTATTTTTTTATTAGTCCTTTCTTCATAAATTATAATCTGTTTCTTTTCATCAACGTCAACAACTTTGCCAATTAACAAACCATATTTAGATCTTACTGAGAGCCCAACTAATAAAACTGTTACCTCTGAAGAAATATTAAACAAGTTAGTAAAGATCCCAATCAAAATTAAAAAAATTACAGATAAGATAATTGCTGTAATAAACAAAGAAATCTCAATTTCCGAAATTATCAATTGTAGAGCGAAATCAATTAATGTTGCAAAAATAAAAATAGACAATAATGTAAAAATATGTCTTCCTAAAAGATACACTTTCTTAAAATAAAATAGATCAATAATAGAAGCAATAACTGCAGAAGAGATAGCTAAAACTAAGTACAACAGAATAGCTCTTAAAACATAAACTGTTCTAAACAAAAGATCAAAAGAGGTATTTAGGTTAAATAAGTTAATACCTTTTACAATTGAAAAAATTGAAAAAAAAATAAAAGCTAGATAGAAAGGTAAACTCAACCTATGTATTGAAAATCTTTTAAAAATATTTCTATAAAACTTAATAAAATAAAAATCTAAATTAAAACCCTTAATTAAAAAATATAAACCCAACAATAAAGCAATGATCTGTAAAGCAGAATTTTTAAAAAAAACAAACAACAACAAAATAACAGCAGGAACACCATAAACAATTCTTGCAAAGAAAGGATCTCTAAAAGCCTTCTTGATTGTGTAGAAAGTTGATTCTAAATTTTTTGATTGTCTTACAATAATTGTGTCTTTTGAAATTACTGGAATGTAATTTTGAATGATTGGCAGGACTTGATCATCCTCAGCACCATCAGTAACTAATATTGCAGCAGTTGCAGGATAGATCTCTAGAGTGTGTTTTAGTTGTAGTGCAATATTTTTGTCTGCATAAAAAAGATTAGATTTAGAATGACCTGTCAGAGTAACAATTTCAACATCATTTTCCTTAATCAACTCATTATATTTCTTAATAGCCCCAAACATACAATTGCCATCTGAGTCTTCAGGATCTGCAATTGCAAACTTAGTTGCTGCTTGTGTGTTATTTTTAAGACCAATTATTGGACCAGTAATTCCTGCCTTTTCTCCAATATCATTATCCCTATCTACAGATATGATTAGTATCTTTTCATATGATTGATTAATTGGTTCTTTTTCAATTAAATCTTTTTTTTTATTTGTTTTTTTTCTTACAACCATATTTTTTCAAAATTATATAATTATTACACAATATAATATAGACTATATTATTTATATATCTTTTTGTTTAATAGATAATTAGAAAGTACAATAAAATCTAAAAATAATATTTAAAAAAATAAAGGTAGACAAAGTTTATGAGTAAAGAAAAAACAAAAAGTTTCTTTTTTAGTATAATGACAATCATAATTATTATAGTCATTGTTGGAATTATTCTTGTTAGTGATAAGATTACAACTACTATGATTTGGATAATTGCAATAATTATTTTTATTTGGCTAATATTTAAAGCAAAAATAATTCTACAACTTAAAGATTATGAAAGAGCAGTTATCTTTAGGTTTGGAAAGGTTGTTAGAGTTGGGGGCCCTGGTTGGACCATAGTTTTACCATTGATTGAAAAACCAAACATCGTTACATTAAGAGTAGAAACAATAGACATACCTCCACAAAATGTACTTACAAAAGACAATATTCAACTAACAGTAGATGGGGTGTTATTTATCTCCATAAAGCCAGACAAAGAAAGTGTAGTAAACTCAGTTGTTAAAGTTGAAGATTATAGACAAGCTTCAACCATGTATGTTATTGCTGCTTTGAGAGACATTATTGGAGACTTTGAACTTACAGAAGTAATTACTAACATTGAAAAAATTAATTCTGACTTAAAACAAGCATTAATTGAAATTGGAAAAGACTGGGGAATAAAAGTTACTTCAGTTGAACTAAGTGAAATAAAGATCCCACAAGACATCTTAGAAGCAATGCACCAACAAAAAGCCGCAGTTCAGAAAAAACTTGCAGTCTATGAACTTGCAGAATCTGAGAAAGCAAAAATTCTTGCTGTTAAGGATGCTACTGACCAGTTGTCTGACAAGACTGTGATCTATTATTATTTAAAAGCTTTAGAGAAAATGGCAGAAGGACAATCTTCAAAGATCATTTTCCCAATGGAATTAACATCACTTTTAGAGAAGGTCACAGATAATATTGGACAAACAAAAGGAAAACTAAACCCAAATGCTTTAGAAAAAGGAATAAATGAAAAAAGCTTAGAGAAGTTTTTACCATTTATACAAGGATATATCAATTCAGAGAAAAATAAGAAGAAAGGAAAAGTGATTAAGAAAAAATAAAAACTATTTAAATTTTTCTAAAAAAGACTTTGAGAATCTTGAAAGTCTTTCAAAATTAATTTCCATTTTTTTGTTTGCTCTTTCTAAAACCAATTTTAAATAATCATCTGAAATTAAAACAACATCATAAACTTTTACTGGCAAAGCCATAAACTGTGTGCTTGTAATTTCTAAAATATACTTACCATCCTTTGCTGTAATTATTCCAGCTTTTTTAAGACCAAACTCTTGAGAAAAAGAAAGAACTTCTTTTGCTTTTTGGTAATCTTTACACCCAAAATGAAAGATAAATGACTCTATCTTTAACCAAAGATCATTTTCTGAAACTTGGGCAATATCCCTTTTAATTTCTTCAAAAGAAACAGTTCTGTGATATTTTTTATGAAAAGAAGAAATCTTTTTTGACTCTTCTTCATTTGTAGAAAGTAACATTATTCTTCCTGCACAACTACTTGAGGTAAAAATATCAGGAATCTTTACAACCTCTAAAAGAAAGGGAACAAGAATCTCATCAACTTTTTTCTCCACAATTGCTTTGTTTAGAGTATCTGTATGATATTGTTTTAACATACTAAATCTTTGATTAGTTACATTATTATCCATAAGTTATACTTCCTTTTAATAAACATATATTTTTAAGATATTAGATTATATAATATATACTTGAAAAGATATTTAATAGGTGTTGTGGACAATATGGACTTAAAGAAAATAACAATAACAATTTTTATATTATTAATTTTTATAAACATCAACCATTCTGTTTTTGCAGTAAAGATATTAGAGCCTGTCTATGAGGACCTAAGATACACAAATGTTGTTGACCTTGGGTTTGCTTCCCCTGGAGAATCTTTTTTAATTAGCTTTTTAATTGAGAAAGGAGAAGACTACACAGACATTAAAATTAATCAAGAACAAAAACAAAAGGTAATTATTGAAAATGTGAAAAATACAAAAGAAAGTATATTTACTACAATTAAATTAGATGAAGAACTAAAAGAAGGAGAATTACTTTTAAAAATAATATTGGTTGGAAAAGAACAGCAAAAAGAAATTATCTTAAAATTAGATGTTTCTGATAAAGTCATATACACAACATTAGATGAGTATTTGGAAACTGGAAACTATGATGAACCTAAAACCATTAAGTTTAATGTCATTAATAAATCTATAACTACAAAAACAATAATTGTAAGCTCTGACTTATCTGATTATTGGTTTAATAAAGATATTAAAAAACATAAAAAAATGTACTTAACACCAAATTCAATAACAAACATAACATACACCTTTACACCAAAAGAAATTGGAACCACTAACTTTAAAGTTTACATCATCCCTATTATTAATGAAAAGACAATGTTTATAAACACTGATGACTATATAATTTATAATTTAAAAACAGATATTAAAAAAAGCATTAGTGGAATATACGGTACTAAGGAACACTATTTTCCTCTATTTAATAATAACCTAATACCAATTTATTTCTTTAATAAAATAATTAAATTAATTTAATCTAAAAAGAATACTTACTTTCTTTTTATAAAAGTTACTTAGAGAAATTATGAATAAAAAATATATTGATCAATTAAAATCTTTTTTTCAAAAAATAGATGTGAAGGTAATAACTAACCAAGAGCTACAAAAATTAAAATCAGACTTTGCAAAAAAACACAACCTTACAAAAATACCATTAACCTCAGACATCCTTCTAGCTCTAGAGATTAAAAATCCAACAAAGACTTTTGTAACCAAACCAAAAAGAACACTTTCAGGAGTAACTGTTATTTCTGTAATGACTAAACCTGATCCTTGCCCAGGAAAATGCATCTACTGCCCAACATATAAAGATGCACCTAAAAGCTATACAGGCTTTGAACCTGCAGCCATGAGAGGACAACTAAATAACTTTGATGCCTATAAACAGGTAAAAGAAAGACTTAGACAATTAAATTCAATTGGACACCCTACAAACAAATTAGAACTTATAGTTATGGGGGGAACTTTTCCTGCAACACCTGTAACTTACCAAAACAAATTTATAATTGACATTTATAAAGCAGTTACTGGTTCTAAAAGTAATAACATAAACACCCTTAAAAAAAAGGCAATGACCTCTCAAAAAAGAATAATTGGACTAACCTTTGAAACAAGACCTGACTTTTGTAATAAACAAATAATTGAAAAACTTCTTATTTTTGGAGGTACAAGAGTAGAGCTTGGTGTTCAGACAACACATGATGATGTTTTTGAAATAGTCAAGAGAGGACACACAACAAAAGAGGTTATAGAGACTACAAAGTTATTAAAGGACTCAGGATTTAAGGTACTTTACCACATGATGCTTGGGCTTCCTGGAAGTAACTACAAAAAAGATCTAGAAAGCTTTAAAGAAATATTTTCTAACCCCGATTATTGTCCTGACATGATAAAGATATACCCTTGCCTAGTAACAAAATACACAATCTTAGAAAAGATGTACTACTCAGGAGAATATAAAATTTATAGCTTTGAAAAAATAGTAAAATTGATTGCAGACATTAAAGAGATTGTGCCTAAATGGGTAAGGATTATGAGAGTGCAAAGAGATATTCCTGCAACAAAGATAATAGCAGGTATTCAAAAAAGCAATCTTAGAGAATATGTTTTTATGGAGTTAGAGAGAAGAAAAAAGAAATGTAATTGTATAAGGTGTAGAGAACCTAACAATAATTTAAAAAATATAAACAACTATAAAATTAAAGAAATAGTTTATGAGGCATCGGGTGGAAAAGAATATTTCATATATGCAGAAAAAGAAAACTATTTGTTAGGTTTTATTAGACTAAGAGTTCCTCACAAACCATTCATAAAAGCAATTGATAAAAATACTGCAATTGTTAGAGAATTACATGTGTATGGGCAAGCAACAAACTTTGAAGATAAAAATGTACAACACCAAGGAATTGGAAAAGAATTGTTGACTCTTGCAGAAAAATATGCAAAATTTGAAAAAAAATCAAGAATTGCAGTCATCAGTGGGGTTGGAGTTAGAAAGTACTACGAGAAGCAAGGTTATAAACTTATTGAACCATATATGATTAAAAAAATAAAGTGATTAGAAAAATGGCAAAATATGAATTCTTAATTAATATGCTCCAAAAGGATCCTGACCTCTATAAAATACTTAACTCTAAGCCACATTTGGAGATTTTAGAAGAAATTTCTAAAAAACCAATACTATTTAAAGATTTACAAATAAAAATATATTTTAAAAGAGTATCTATATTATATAATATATTAGATATGCTTATAGAGAAAGAATTTATTAAAAAAATAGTATTATCAGATAAAGAAACATATTATATAACAGAAACAGGAAATAAATTTATTCAGAACTATAAGGCATCTAAAGAAGAACTTAATTTAATTTAAAAATGAAAAAAAGGAGAAAATATTATGGCAAATTTTTTAGGAGTATTGAGTATAGGAAAAGGAACTTGGGGACAAGTAGCACACATTATTGATAACTCAGAATATGAAAATGTATTCCTTGTTTCTAATGAATGGGCACAAGATAAATTTACTTGTACAAAAAAAGTAAATTGGATAATTATTGACCCAAGAAAAGGATTTAGTGAAATTTTAGAAGACATTAGTAAACAATGGTCAGAGAAACTAGAAGACCTTGAACTTAACCTGCATTCTGGTAGTGGAAAGGAACATAGTGCTATATTAGCAATATTAAAACAAAAAAAGATAAATTATAAGATAGTAACTATCAACGCAGATGGAATTGTGAAATATTAGAATTGATATATCGAAGGAGTTTAAAAACTGTGAAAAAATATTTAATTTTTTTTTTACTTTTAATAATACTTTCATTGTCAGGTTGTATACACTTACTTAACACACAACAAAAACAAATGTGCCTTACAGTCACACACTATTCTAAAAATAGTCTCCCTAACTGTGCAACCCAAAGTGCTTGTCTTGAGAAGGTAAATGAGATTAATTATTCTAATAAACTACCATTCCAAATTTATAATGAATTAACTGTTTATAAAAACAATATTGCATCCACTTATCTGTTTTACAACAATAGTGTAAAGAATATAGAAAAAATAAATAATAACTGCGACACAAATAATCCAAAGGAACTAATCGATGGGTTAAATGATTTCTTTTACTATGTAACTAATATCTTTAAATATAATGATTATGCCTCAGAACAAAGTATAATCATCATTAAAGACCTAACTGTTTATTTACAAAACCAAGATGTAGAATTGATTCCTGAAGAAGAAATATATAATGATTATATATTGTTGAATAAAAATTTAAATGAATTAAAGATCAACAAAAGTAATATACACTATATAAATAAACTAAACAAAGAAATTAAAAATCTACATGTAGTCGCAGAAGACTTTGGTTTTAAAAAAACATATTTGTCTGAAACAAACTACACTGATTTGATTAGCTATTATTATAATGTTGCACAAGTGCCTTCTGCTGATATTAAAATACCAAAAGCCTATCCTGCCATTAATTACTTGATCACTAATGTTTCAAAGTTAGAAACCTTAGAAAAAATTAATAAAAATTTAGGAAATGCAAATACTTATAACTTTTATTTATTATTGGATAGAATTGTTGGAACTAAAGATTCTGTGCATACAGATTTTGTAGAAATTGTAAACAGATTTAATAGAAATTATGATACTATTTTTTTAAAAATTAAAGAACTTGAAAAAAACATTTCTGAAAATAAGGATTATCTTTTAGATGAAAGATATAATGACTTTTTGGTAGAGAAAAGAAACTTTGAAAATAAAGAAATTAGCTTTGGAAAATATCTAGCTGATTTAAAAATTATAGAAAATGAAATCTATAATAATAAAATTACATCTCAGATAGATGATGAAGAGAAAAGTAAAGAGTTGTTAGCTTGTCAAGAACTTATCTTAGAAGCAAAAAACTATAAAAATCCATATTTTAAAAACAAAATTAAAGAATATGAAAACACAGATAATTATAATGTGAAGATAGAAATTTGTAATCAACTAGAAGTTAGTTTGCAAAATGAAAGTTGCCTTGAAGAATTAAAAACTGTGCAAGAATCTGAAAAAATCAATTTTGAAGAATTTCTATTTTTAAAAATAAATGATGTTTTTGAATGTAATGAATATCTGCAAACTATTAATCAAAAGTTAGAAGGGGATTCAACCTTAGTGTACATAAACAAACTGATTTTAGAAAACAAAAAAATAATCTCTGAAATCAAGAATAAAGAAAAAACCTTAAAACAAGATTCTGAAATATTAGATCTTGAAAATAAAGTTGATGTTGATCGGTTGTTACAAAATTATAAAAAAATAATTAATTCAGAAAATATTATTAAACAAGAATTAGAGATTAATGGCTTGTTACTTGACATCACCAAACAATTAATAAATAATGAAAAGTATACTTTTGAAATTGTAAATAACAAATATTATTTTACACTTACTAATCCTTTCTCTTTTAACCTAGAGGGGGTGGTTTACACACAAGTGCCTATCTCTGACAAGATTATAAGTAAAGATAACTTACTTACAATAAAAAAAAATAAGATATATTTACAAAAATTATTGCCAAACAAAAATTATTATCAAGTAGAAATTGAAAATCACAAAAATATTATTAGAGAAATAATTAAATTAGATTTAGATAAGACAATTGTGAGATTAATCATAACTAATGATGTTATTAATTTTATAGACACTTTTTATTTACCTAAAAACCTAATCATTACAAGCAGTAACACTGAATATTCTTTAGTAGAAGAAAATGAAAATAGAACTTTGAGATATCTTACAAAAGAACAGACAGAATTTATATATGTAGCTGATGTTTTAGAGAACAATCCTGAAATTGAAAATATAGAAATGTTGACAGAAGAAAAATATATTATCACAAGTCATTTTAGTTTAAAAAACATCTTTGAAGAAGATATTATTACCACCCCAGTAACAATTTACAAAATAGATAGTGATGATGAGATAATTGTTAAAGAAAATAATAAAGAGGTTTATTTTGAAAAAGAAAATAACAGCATAAATATTAATTTAAGTCTTAAAAGGAATGAAACTAAAAACTACACCTTACAAATACTTAAAGACAAAGATGGGGTTTTAGAAGAGATCCAAGAACTGAACCTAATTATTAATGACTTAAAGTTAAGCTATTTTGAAGATGTGCAAAAAATAATTAATTTAAATAAATTTTTGCAACTTGACACAGAAAAAATTGATTATTCCTTTGAAGATATAAAACAATATTATTCTTTAAAACAAGAAATCTATGATGTCTTGAAATTAGAAACTGAAAATAGAATTGTTGAACAAAAATATATTAGCTTACACTCTGAGCTTTTAGAAAAATTAGATGAAGAAGAACTTCTAAAATTAAGTGAAATTGATTATGATAAATATAAAAATATCAAATATAGTTTGTATCTTTTAGAAAATCTAAAACAAAAAATAATAATAAAAAATAAAAAAGAAACAGATAAATTGATTGAAGAAAATATAACTAAACAAAGAGAAGTTGAAAATAAAATAAGTTACTTAGAAAATGAAGATGTTAAAAACAAATTGTTAAAAGAAATTACAAACATTAACTTTGATGAAAATAATCAAACCCTATTTTCAAATATTTTAGAGAAAGTAAATAACTCTGCAAAAACAGAAGCTACAACTATATATGAGCTACTAATTAAACTTGATAACATCATAGAAGAAGACACCACAAACAAACTATTAGAGGATATTGAATGGTTGTATGAAGATTATGGTTTACAACAAATATATGCTGTTAAATATTATCCATTAATTACTCTTAAAGATTTAGAAAGATATGTTAAAAAACAGGATTTCTTGGACACGCAGACTTATAAAAAACTTTACTATAAATTTGTAGAAAACTATGAAGAAAAAGATTATGTTTCTGCAATTAATTCTATAGACAAAGTTACAATTAATAGGTTGGTGGAGATAAATGCTGAAAAAGAATTATTGGAGAATGGGTTAGAACAGATTAAGAGAGATTCAAAAGAAATATTAAATAATTTTATTGAAGAAAATTCTGATAACGAAAATATACAAGGAATAATCTCAAAGGCGGTTGGTTTTTATGACTCTAAAAAATATCTAAATATAATTATTCTACTTAAAAATAATTCAGAAATTAAAGACCAAAATGAGAACACTTCTAAAAAACAAATCATAATTATTTTGATATTCTTAATCATACTTTTCTTACTCTATATTCTATTAAATACTAAGAAAAATAAAAAGAAAGAAACAAAAATAAATAAGAAAAAAAAGATATTAAAAAATAACTAATTGTCTAAAACAAGAAGATCTTACCAAACCAATTATTAAAATACATTTAAACAAAAGATACAAATAAGAATAAAAAGAGTTTGTTAATATATATTTAATATGGATTTGTTATTAGGGAAAAATATGTATAGACTAATTAAAGTGTTTTCAATAATTTTAATAATAAGTATATTTTTTAGTAGCCTTAGTTATGCATCTGTAATTGATGAAAAACAATTTAAGGACTTTGGATATCTAGATAATGCAATTGAAAAAAACCAAAATAAATGTTATGAATACACAAATATTGAATTAAACACAGAACCTAATTACTCAACAGTATTACAATTAAAGATTAAAAACTATATTCCTGTTAATGATGGTGTAACAATATCTATTTATTTGAATGATATTATAGAAAAAACAATAGCCAATAAAGATATTAAGGAAAAAAATATTATACCTTTAAATAAACTTAAAAATAATAATTCTTTAAAAATATGTGTGGATAACTCTTTTCTACCAACAATCACAATCTCAAAAGAAAGCACCATTGGAACATATCTTCTTGCAGAGATAAAAGAAGAAAACTTTTTTCAAACAATACAAAGTACTGTGCCTATAAATAAATTAATCCCAATTATAGTTTCTGTAAAAAATACTGGTTATGATAGCATCTACATTGAGTTAGATAATGCAAATAACTTATATATTGAAAACTCAAAGTTAAAAAATGTTTCAGGAGATGTTGAGTATAAGGGCTTACTTGCCCCAAACGAAACTAAGACACTTACCTATTATTTTAAAACAAATAATGAAGCAAACTTAGCAACCCCCAGAGCAATCCTTAATTACACAACAGAATTTGGAGAAGCTATTAAACTTTTAACAACTCCTGAGATTATTAAAGGTTATGAAGATCAATCTAAATTAGAAGTTTTTATAGATGTTTCTAAAGAGAATGTTGTAGAGCAAGAGTTATATGGAAAACTTATACTAAGAAATGTTTCAGAAAATGTCTTAAAAGATGTTTATATAATATCAAATTTTAATGGAACTATTGAACTTGAAAAAAATAAAGTATATGAAATAAAGCCAAAAGATGTTATTGAAATTCCATTTAAGATTAAAACTTATGAAATTAAAGATTATAGATTAAATTTTAATGTATATTATTTTACAAACGATTTAGAAAAAAATATTGGAACAAATGAAATAATAATAAAGTCAGTTGACCAAGATAACACTTTAACAAAATTAATTGCTAGTCTGCTAATTATTAGTGCAATCTTATTTATTTGGATTGTAAAATTTTAAACAATTCTTTTAAATAATTTTTCAAGTTCTGATTTAGAAAAATAAATTATAGTTGGTCTTCCGTGGGCACAAATACCTTTGTCCTTACAGAGATTTAATTTTTTTATCAATTGAATTTGTTCAGGTAAAGTTAGTTCTTGGTTTGCTTTTATCGATTGTTTACAAGATTTTAATTTTAATAGATTATCTTTTAACTTATCTACGGTGTTTGTGCTTTCTTTTATATCTTCTAAAATATTTATAAACATATTTTTGTCTAAGTATTTGTCTAAGAATAGAGCAAGGGTGGTTAAGTAAAATTTATTATCTTTATAAACATAATTAAAACCTAATTCATTTAATTTTAATTTGTTGTTTAACAAAATATCTTTATGTGCTTCTGACAGATAAGGTAAAGGCAATTCTGAAATTAAGTTTTGTTTTTCAAAAGTAACTTTTTGTCTATTCTTTTCTAAATTTATTCGTTCATCAGCAGCATGTTGGTCAATAAATAAAACTCCTTCTTTAGTTTCGCAGACAATGTAGGTGTTGTGTAACTGTCCAACAAATCGTGTAATCTTGTGTTCAAACAAAGTAGGTAGCTCTTCTCTATCTGTTGTCTCTGAATTGAAAATAGATTGAGTTGGCTTATAATAATCATTAACTGTATATTTTGTATTTCTAGAAAAATTGGTGTTTGATAGGGCTTTATTTTTATCATACTCAAATTTGTTTGAAGGGTTATCCATTTTAAAATAATCATTTAAAGAGTTTATTTGAGGGGTGCTTTTTCCTAAATTTTTTTCTAAAATAATATTTAGTTCTTTTTTTAATTCTGATAAAAAGAGCATCTCATTTAATAATTTTACAACTCTTTTTTTAGGATGAACATTAACATCAACTGTTCTAGAATCAATTTCAAAAAATAAAATAAAAAATGGTTTTTGTTGAATCATTAAATAATCTTTGTATGCCTCTGTTATAATTTTATAAATCTGTGGAGAATAAACAAATCTTTTGTTAATAAATAAAAAATTTGTAGGAAAATAGATTTGGTTACTTGGGTTACTAATTACACCTTTAAGTTTAAAGAAGTCATTTGAGATGTCTATAAAGATACCTTTAGATTTTATATCAGTTCCAAAAACTTGTAACAACCTATTTTCATAATTTGTTTTTGGAAAAATTACTTTTTTCTTTTCAGAATTAAATTTAAAAGTGATTTGTGGATTTAAAAAAACATTTGCTAAAAAAATATCATAAAGCTTAGAAAATTCTACAGAGTTTGATTTTAAGTATTTTTTTCTAACTGGCAAATTATAAAATAGATCTCTGATCTCTATTTTTGTGCCTTTCTTAAAAGAGGTTTCTTTTACATCTAAATTTTCTACAAAGTAAGCTTTACCAGAATCATCTACAGAACTTGTAATCTTTAGTTTAGAGACTGCATTAATACTTGAGAGTGCTTCTCCCCTAAATCCAAAACTATTAATTGTTAACAGATCATCAATAGATTCTAATTTACTTGTTGTATATTTTTCTAAACAAAATAAAAGATCGTCTCTTTCAACACCAAAACCATTATCAGTAACTTGTAATAAAGAGATTCCTGCATCTTTAACATCTACTGTGATTTCTGTAGCTTTAGCATCTATAGAATTCTCTAACAACTCTTTTAAGATATCACTTGGATTTTCAATAACCTCTCCAGCACTAATTAAATTAATTGTTTCCTTACTTAATTGTTTTATCTTACCCATAACAAATCATCTTTATTTTGTGTAAAATTAATTTTATTAACTTTTAATTTTGTAAATTACTCTTCTACACTTCTACTCTTCTAATATTCAAATAAACTACTCTTCTAATATTCAAATAAACTACTCTTCTAATATTCAAATAAACTACTCTTCTAATATTCAAATAAACTACTCTTCTAATATTCAAATAAACTACTCTTCTAATATTCAAATAAACTAATATTCAAATAAATTTTTCTGTTCTTTTTTAAATAAACTTTTTTTATTTCCTTTTAAAGTTTCTAAATTATCTTTTAACGATTTACCATCTTTTAAAATAATTGTTTCTTTTTTAGGGTTTGCTTTTTTAAAAATATTTCTTCTTCTAATTCTCTTTGAATCAATAAGGCTCTTTCAATTATTTGTTTATTAATTCCTGAAAGCTTTGCTACTTGGATACCATAACTCTTATCAATTCCACCTTCCCTTAATTTATGGTAGAAAAATAAATTATTATTTTCTTCTTTTGCAGTCACATGATAATTTTTTATACCAACATAATTTTCTTCAAGCTTATTTAATTGATGATAGTGAGTAGCAACTAAAGTCTTTGCCAAAATATTATTATTCAAATATTCAATTATTGACCATGCCAAACTTAAACCATCATAAGTACTTGTCCCCCTACCAATCTCATCTAAAATTATAAAACTATTTTTTGTACAATTATTTAAAATATAAGCAACTTCTGACATCTCCACTAAAAAAGTACTTTGCCCATGTATGATATCATCAGATGCACCAACCCTTGTAAAAACACCATCCACACACCCTATTTCAGAACTCTTGCAAGGTAAAAAGCAACCTATGTGTGCTAAAATAAGACCTAAACACACACTCCTCATATAAGAACTCTTGCCAGACATGTTTGGTCCAGTAATAATCATTGTTCTATTATTTTCATCCAAAAAGCAATCATTTGGTATAAAGTCAACTAACTTTTCTATAATTGGGTGTCTTAGTTCTTTAAAATCAATTTTAGAGGTGTTTGTATGATTTGGTTTAGAGTAACTATTGTTTAAACTAACAATTGAGTGACTTAAGATCACATCTAAGTTTCCAATAACTTTTGAAAGAGCATTTATTTCTTTTTGATATTTTAAAACTTCTTTACAAACATCTAAAAAAATATTATACTCTAATTCATATCTTTTGTCTTTAGCATTTAAAACTAAATTTTCTTTTTCAAAAAGTTTAGGTGTAGTAAACCTCTCAGCATTAACCAAAGTCTGTTTTCTTTCAAAATCAGATGGTATATTTTTTACAGAGAATTTTGGAATTTCAATATAGTATCCAAAAATTTTATTAAATTTTACTTTTAATGATTTAATGTCTGTTTCATTTTTTAGTTTTGCTTCATACTCAATTAACCAAGAATCTACACTCTTATGTATGTTAACAAGATCAAAAAGTTCTTTTGAGTAATTAGGGTTAATAAAATTACCTTCTCTTACACTAAATGGTGGTTGAGAAACAATAGATGCTTCTAATAATTTAACTAACTCATTTATTTCTTGCAAACTAGAATTTATTAAATTTAATTTATTTGTTTTACAATCTTTTAAACATTCTTTAAGTTTAGGGATGACCTCTAGGCTCTGTTTTAAAGAAATTAAGTCTCTTGGGCTTGCATTTCCAAAACCAACCTTACTAATTATTCTTTCAATATCTCCAACAAAGGAAAGTTGTTGTGTTAATTCTTGTTGTAAAAAGATGTTGTTGATTAGTTCTTCAACAGAATTGTTTATTAAAATTAATTCTTTTTTATTAAGAATTGGATGTAATATATCAAAATATAATTTTCTATATCCCATTGGAGTTTTTGTAAAGTTAATTAAACTAAATAAACTATTATTTGTGGAACTATCATTTAAATTAGACACAAGTTCTAAATTTCTAATTGTTTTTCTATCTAATTTTAAATATTTTGTTTGTGTGTAGTCTTTTATGTTGTTTATATAAGTAAGTTCACTAAATTGAGTGTCTTTTAAATATTTTAATGCATTATATGCAGAAACTAAACACTCAGGTTTATTGTTTAGACCAAAAACTTCTAATGAATTTAATTTAAAATGTTTTTTTAATTGTTCAGAAGATAAACTAGAGTCTAGATTTTCAGAATAATTGATGATTGTGTTTGTTGTACTCTTTTTAATTAAGTTTATTAATTCAAGATTATTTAATATATTTTTTGTAATTATTAGTTCTTTTGGTTTAATAGAACTAAGTTCATTTAGCAGTTCATTAAAATTATAAAAGATAGTTGTTTTAAATTCTCCAGTGGTGATGTCTATAAATGAGAAACCAAAAATTTCTTTTAATTTTGAAATTGAACACAAAAAGTTATTTTCATAATTATCATCAAATAAAGTACTTGGAGTTATTATTCTTGTAACTGCTCTTTTAACTAAACCTTTTGCTTTTTTTGGATCTTCAATTTGTTCACAGATTACAACTTTTTTCCCTGCTTTTATTAATTTTGAAATGTATGGATCAATTGAATGGTAAGGTATTCCTGCTAATGGTGCTTCTGTTAAGCCTTTTCCTCTTTTTGTTAAAGTTATGTTTAATATGGTTGAAGCTTGTTTTGCATCATCAAAAAACATTTCATAAAAGTCTCCAGCTCTAAATAGAAGTATACCTTCAGGATGTTTTTTTTTAGTTTCAATGTATTGTTTCATCATTGGAGTTAATAACTTTGGATCCATAATAACTATTATGTAACAAAATGTTTAAAAAATAAGAGAAATTAGAAATTATAAAGAAGTGGTCCCGGGGGGATTTGAACCCCCGACACATAGGTCTTCAGCCTATTGCTCTCCCAGACTGAGCTACGGTACCTTTTTTATGAGCCCGGGGGGATTTGAACCCCCGACACCTGGATTAAGAGTCCAGTGCTCTAAACCAGACTGAGCTACGAGCCCTTGATTATAATAACTCAGATAAAATGTTATGAACCCGGGGGGATTTGAACCCCCGACACCTGGATTAAAAGTCCAGTGCTCTGCCAGACTGAGCTACGGATCCTTTTTATAGATTATTTAAAAAAACAACAAATAAAAAATGTTACAATAGTATATATTATATTAGAGAAAAGATTTATAAACTAATATCTTGATTGCTTCATAAAAAAATATAAAAGATGATAATATGATAAAAATATTAAAATTAGATCACAGACCTGAAAGAGATAAAAGGATTACAACTCATTGTGCATTAGTTGCAAGAGCATTTTGTGCAGAAGAATTTTATTATTCTGGGATAGAAGATTATAGAATTGAAGAAAATATAAAAAATATTAAGGAGAAATGGGGTGGAGATTTTAAAATTGAGTATGTAGAAAAACCTAGTGCCTTTATTAAAAAAGTAAAAGAAGAAAAAAAAACAATAATTATTCATTTGACTATGTATGGAGAACAGATTATTAAAATAATTAATAATGTAAGCTCTAAAATCAATATAGAAAAATTAGATTTACTTATTGTTGTTGGGGGACCTAAAGTCCCTAAACTATATTATGAATTAGCAGATTATAATGTGTCAGTTACAAATCAACCACAAAGTGAAGTTGGGGCTTTAGCAGTCATTTTATATTTACTTAATCCTGATGCTTTAAATGAAAAAGATTTTAAAAATAATAAAATTAAATTAATACCAAATAACACTTACAAAGATGTTATCAACTTAAAATAGTTTTGTATCTATATTATTCTATTAAGGGAAAAGATTAATTATGAATAAATTAAAAAAAGAATTATTGTTTGATCAAAATGCAATTACTTTTTTAGAACAAATTGCAGGACCAATTGCTACAGATGTTGTTAAATTGTTTAAGAATGGCTCTGAACTCTCTCCTGAAATAATATCTTCTAAACTTAATGAAAAAATAACAACAGTTAGATCTACATTAAATAGTTTACATTATAGAGGGATTGCTTGTTATAAGAAAAAAAGAAATGAAAAAAATATGTATGTGTTTTTGTGGGAAATTAAACATAAAAAAATTGTTGAGATATTAATGATTCAAGAAATTAAAAAATATAAAAAAATTGAAATGGAAATTAGTGATAAAAAAATACATGATTTTTTTGTTTGTCCAAAAAACTGTATAGAGGTTCCATTTGAAGTTGCTGCAGCATATGATTTTAAATGCACAAATTGTAACTCTAATTTGAAAATTGTAAATTCTACAGCAAAAATTACTAAACTAAATAAAGATCTTAAAAAAATAGAACTAAACATTAAAAAATTAGAAAATTTATTAGAAAAAATTAAAGATAATACTAAAGGTTACATTTGTGAATGATTTAAATATGTTTTGGTATATAAATTAAATTACTATTTGTAAATTTTACATATTTTTTATAGCGAGGTGGGGCAGCCTGGAGTGCCCGTCGGGCTCATAACCCGAAGGTCGTAGGTTCAAATCCTACCCTCGCTACTTATTTTTAAATTAAGATTCAATTGCTATTTTTGTTATTTTAATAAATCCTTTTTGTCTAATTATATGTTTTTTAGAGTGGTAATTACTAGAATTAGTTTTCAATTTTCAGTATATGTAGGACATATTTGTTAAATTAAAAATGATTGCTTAAAAAGATAAACTAACCTTTAAAAACAAAATAAAGGTTAAAATTTGTATTATTTAACATAATATAGTTTATTTAACTATATTTTTGAAAAATGAACTTAATTTATTCAAATAAGTTGATAATTACTATATTTTTTATTGGGTAATTACCTAAACTTTAGTAAAATCTGATGTAAATTTGTTTTAAAATACAAATTATATACATAATATTTATAGTTAATTTTTACTTTTTTGGTAATTACTTATAAATAGCATAATAATTACTGTAATTACTATTATCACGAAATATAATTACAGTCATTACCGAAAGCTTTAAAATAATTACGGTAATTACTATATAATAGATGTAATAATAAAAGGATAACTTATGAACTTATTTAAAATTATAAAAAATATATTTTCTAAAAAAGATATAAATAAAGAAAATATAGAGACTGAAAATATAAATAAAAAAGAAGATCAAATTCATAATTTAGAAACAAATACAAAAATAGAAACTATAGATAACTTCAAAAATACAAACATTTTAGAAAACAATAATTATTCAAAATCAAATATTTCAGAAACTAAAATAAAAACTCTACAACCTCAATTAAATTATGAAAATACAAAAATAAAAGAAGTTACTGTTCAAGAATTAACAAACGAACTAAACACTATTTGGGATCTGATAAAAATAAAAGAAAACACACAAGCAGAACATATAATAAAATCTCTACCTTCTGATAAATGGACTACTATGGATGAGTTAAGACAAAATATAAAATTAGAATTTAATATAGAATATAAAAACGAAAAAAGTCTTTATCCATATTTAAAAACATTAACTGACATACATTTAATAAAAATAAATAATACAGGAAAAAAAAGAACTTGGAAAAAAAATATAATAATTATTAAAGATAAAAATTAAAATAATAATAATTTCTTATATTAATTAGAATATTAACAAATTCATTTAATATTAACAACTTCATCTAATTTTAAAAAATCAGAATGAAATTTATTTAAAAAATCAGAATAAATATATGTATCTTTAAACCAATCATATAAAATTATATTATTACTAATCTTTAATATATTTTTCATATAATTAACATCATTTATTTCTTTATTTAATATTTTATTAATTTCAATTAAAATTGTACTTTCTTTATTCTCAAAATTAATTACTTTATAATCTCTAATATATTCTTCTAATTCTATAATTATACTTTCTTTTGGAACATCTATTTTATTAATTGAATAATTAACTTCCCAATCACCTTTATTTCTCCAATTATGTGCAGGATTTTTGCCTGTATTAAAAAATTCGATCAAATTTGCTTCACAACCTATAGGTAAAATTATACTATTTTTACCTGGTTTGATATGGGGTGTGTTTGATATTATACCTGGTCTTTTATAAGTATATACTTTTTTATTACTTTTAGTAACATTTTGTTGATAACCATAAATAGATCTAAATATCTTTTGATAAAGATAAGATGAATGTTTTATATTATTATTAAATGTAAATTTATATTTTATATAATTAACTTGTATCAAGAGGACCCCTCACTTCCTGTATTGTGTGTTTTTTAAAATAAACGTTATGTTATGTATATAATAATATAATGTATAATATATTTATATATATACTATTAAAAATATTATCATTATTAATGTTATTAATTAAAAAAAGTAAAAAGAAAAAAATAATTAAAATTTAATTATTTTCTTGTTGAACTACTATATTTACTTCTATAACCTATATACTTCTTTCTAATTGAAGCATCTTTACTACTTTTGGTTACAGGTTCCATTTCAGGTTCAATTTTTCTTTTTTCACTTACTGGTATGTTTCCTGCATTAATAAGAAGTATATCATCTGCAGATATTACTTTACTATAAGGTATACTATGATCTGTTATGATTTTCTTAGCTTCTAATTTAGAATTAACTTTTAATGGTTGAGTAGTAATAGTTTCTATTATACCTTGTTCTAAATTTACTATTAAATCATGAACTTTACCTCTATAAGTTGCATCTGTTTGATAGATATCCATTCCAAATAATTTAGAAATTCTTGTTGTCATATTAATTCCTCCAAAATAAACATTATTTTAATATTATACTATAAAAGTTATTCAAAACATTTATATATCTATTTATTTTGATTATTAAATCATATATTCTTTTTAGTTTGTTTTATAATAAATTATAAAATAATACAAAAATTAACATAATTTCACTAAATCATAATATTTTGAATCAAATTATTACAGGAAGTATAGGGGGTCTATAACTTTTTATCAATTTTCATAATAGTTTGGTCTATTATATCAATAATTTCTTTAACAGCATTTACATTTTTTTTTAATTGTTCAAATTTTCTATTATTTGTTGTTTTATAATCAACATTACTTAATAATTTTTGAATCTTATTAGTCAAATTACTTTCAATTATTTTAAATCTTCCTTTTTCAAAGTTTAATTGTTTTTTAAGAAATTGTAATTCTTTTTTACTTTTAATTAAATGAACTTTTAAAGCTAATTTTTTGTACCATTTAATTTTACCAATAACCATATTATCCTTAACATTACTATATTTTGTTTTTTCTATTTTATTTTGTCTTTTTTTAATAACAGTTTCTGCCTTTGCCACATCCTTTTTAGAAATTTCAATAATTTCTTTATACTTTTTAGATACTTTAACAGGCTTTTTTTTTCTATTAAATAGATTTAAATTTATCTTCATAACTTTTCCTTTTTATTTCTAAATTCTTTTTTATTTTAATATAAGATATATGTTTTTTATTTATATATTACATATTATCTAAAGGGTTTTTAATTATTTTTAATTTATTAGTATTAACCTTTGTGTATATTTGTGTAGTATTTAGGTTAGCATGTCCTAAAAGCTGTTGAATATATCTTATATTAACATCATTTTCAAGTAATGCTGTTGCAAAAGAGTGCCTTAGAGTATGTGGACTTACCTTTTTTTGAATGTTTGCATTTCTTGCAGATATTTTTAAAAACTTTTGAATAGTGTCAACTGAGAGTTGTCTACCTACATTGTTTGTAAACAAATATTCAGATATATATTTTTTATTTCTTTTCTCTAAATATTTTTTATATTGATCAATCCATTTAGTTGAAAGAATAATAATTCTATCTTTATTTCCTTTTCCACTAATAACCTTTCCAGTCTTTTCATCAAAATCAAGATCTTTAATTTTCATACTAACACATTCTGAAACCCTTACACCACTAGAATATATAAATTTAATAATTAATTTATTTCTTAAACTTTTAGTACCATTAATTAGTTCTTTAATTTCATTAGGTGTTAACACAGTTGGTATCTTTTTAGATTTTTTAGGTAGCTTAATATCTATTTCTAAATTAATTTTTAAAAACCCATTATAAAAATGTTTAATAATTGATAAAAATAAATTTAATGTTGCAGAACCAACTTTCTTTTCAGATTTTAAATAAGATAAATAATTTACAACATCATCAGAAGTAGCAGTTTCTAAATCTTTTTTAATAAATGTATTAAATAAAGATAAATATAAAATATAGATCTCAATAGTCTTCTGACTATACCCTTCAATATTCAATTCATTTTTAAATTTTTTTAAAATTTCTGAATTCTTATTTTCTTCATTCATTTTTTTCAATCTAAATAAAGTATTTTTTAAACAAGGTGTCCAACAAATAATGTAAATATTAAATTTATATTTTTAATAACCACAATATCAATCACACAATTTAACTTATCTATATTATAATATTAATAAATTAAACCGAACTATATATATATATTTTCTTTTAATTTTTATAAGTTAATTTTAAACATATACATAAATTTAAGATATCAAACAAAGCCTTATATCAAAAAATCAAAATTCAAACCGACCTTTATAAAAATGTAATTACCTAATACTATATCACTACAAAAATTTTCCACTTTTTATGATTTAAAGGGGTTTAAATGAAAATATGGAAAAAGTAAAATTACAAATATACACTGGGGAAGGTAAGGGAAAGACTAGTTCTGCAATTGGACTTTGTATAAGAGCTTTAGCATATAACAATAAAATATATTTTTTACAATTTTTAAAGTTTAGAGAAACAGGAGAAGAAAAGACATTTAAATCTTTAAAGAACATTACTTTTAAAAAATTTGGAATTAATGAATTTATAATCAACAATAAGATTACAGATAAAAATAAAAAAATAATTAGAAAAGGAATAGATTATTTATTTAATGTATTAGATACAAAAAAAATAAACATTTTGGTTTTAGATGAAATCAATTTAGTATATTTCTATAAAATAATTACAAAAAAAGAAATAAATAATATTATAAAGATCTGTAATAAAAAAAATATTGAATTAATTTTAACAGGAAGATTTGCACATAAAGACTTAATTAAAAAAGCAGACTTAGTTACAGAATTTAAAGAAATTAAACATTATTATAAAAACACAAAAGCAAGAGAAGGTATAGAATATTAATTATTAAAATAAGAAGTATTAATTTTAAGACAAGGGGTAATAACTTATGAACATGCTAACTAAAATTACAAAAATTACAAAAATAAAAAAAAGAAGCTTAGAAATAGTTGACTTTGATAAACAAAAAATAAAATTTGCAATAATAAAAGCAATGAAGTCAGTAGATAAGTATGATGAAAATTTAGCAGAAAATCTAGTAGATAAAGTAATCCTAGTTTTAGAATCTAAATTTATAAACAAAATTCCTTCTGTTGAAGATGCATCTGATACAATTGAGTATGTTTTAATTGCTTCTGAACTTGCAGATATAGCTAAATCTTTTATATTATATAGAGAAGAAAGAAGAAAAATAAGAGATAGTCAAGAAAAAACAAAAGATTGTAAAGAAGTTATTGATCTTAAAGAGAAAGGTATTTCATTAAGTAAACAAGCAATCAATGTTCTAAATAATTCTCAACAATTTAAAGACTTAGGTTTAATTATTTTTTTAGATAGATATTCTGTAAAAACAAAAAAAGAAGATATTACTTCTGGAGACTTAGTTGTAACAATCTCTAAAGAAGATAAAAAATATCCAAAAAAAGATCTAGGTGTAGTTAAATCAATTGATAATCAAGATAATTGTATATTGTATATGTTAACAGGAATCTATGCAGATAAAACAAATAACTTTGAATTTAAGCAAGAAAGAAGTAAATGTGAAAAACCAAAAGAATCAGTAAATGATACTTACAAAAGAATTTCAAAAGCAGTAGCAAGTGTAGAAAAAGATGACATTAACAAAACAAAATGGTTTGATGAATTTTTGTATATGTTAAAAAACAATCACATCTCTCCAGGTGGAAGAATTTTAACCGGTGCAAATATTGATGAACTTGGCTACACTTCAAATCTAACATTATACAATTGTTATGTTATTCCTTCTCCTGAAGATTCTAGAAAATCAATTATAAAAGATACCTTATACTCAATGGTTGAGATCTTTTCAAGAGGAGGTGGTGTAGGAACTTCTCTTTCGACTTTAAGACCAGCCTATGCATATGTTAAAGGTGTACATGGTAGATCATCAGGTTCAGTTTCTTGGGGTGGTCTTTATTCATTTATAACTGCTTTAATTGAACAAGGGGGATCAAGAAGAGGAGCGTTGATGTTAATGCTTGATGATTGGCATCCAGACATTTTTGAATTTATTGATTCAAAAACAAAAACAGGAATTTTAGAACATGCAAACATTTCTGTAAAAATTTCAGACTCTTTGATGGATGCTATTAAAAATGATGATTATTGGAAACTAGAGTTTCCTGATTATGAAAATCCAACCTATTCAGAAATATATGATAGAGAGTGGGACGGAGATTTAAGGTCTTGGAAAGAAAAAGGTTATCCAACTAAAGTTTATAAAACAGTTAAAGCAAAAGAAATTTGGACAAAAATAATTGAATCATCCTGGAAATCTGCAGAGCCTGGGGTTGTCTTTATGGAGCGGTACAATAAATTAAGTAATAGCTATTATTATAATAAAATAATTTCAACAAACCCATGTGGAGAACAAGGACTGCCAGCTTGGGGTGTATGTAATCTTGGACACCTATATTTAGCTTCTTTTGCTGAGAAGATTGGTACTGATGAAGTTGGTCCAATCTATGAACTTAATTGGGAAAAATTAAAGAAAGCTGCAAGAGTTTTAACAAGATTTTTAGATAATGTAATTGACTTGACACCTTACTTTTTTGAAGAAAATGAAAAGATTCAAAAATCAGAAAGAAGGATTGGTGGTGGAACATTAGGTCTTGCAGAACTATTAATTAAATTAAGGATAAGGTATGGTTCTTTAGAATCAATAAATTTTATTGACAAAATTTACAAAACAATTACAAGTGAAATGTATATTGCCTCTACACAACTTGCAGAAGAAAAAGGTTTCTTTTCAAAGTTTGATAAAGAAAAATATCTAAATAGCAGATTTGTAAGAGAGTTGCCTTTAGAAGTTATTGAGAAAATTAAAGAAAAAGGAATTAGAAATGTAACTTTAACAACCCAAGCACCAACAGGTTCTACAGGAACAATGCTTGGAACCTCAACAGGCATCGAACCATATTTTGCTTTTAAGTTTTACAGACAATCAAGATTAGGTTTCCATGAGGTAAACATACCTTTAGCAGAAGAATATTATAAAGATGGAAAATTACCTGATTTTTTTGTTTCTGCGATGCAATTAACACCTCTAGAACATATTAAAGTTCAAGCAACAATTCAAAAATGGACAGATTCATCAATAAGTAAAACCGCAAATGTTCCTTCTAATTTTACAATTAAACAAACAGAAGAACTTTATGAAACAGCTTATGAACTTGGATGTAAAGGTGTGACCATTTATAGAGATTCTTCAAGAGATGAACAAATACTTTCCACAAACAAAGATCAAGAAACAAAAAACCAAAATGCAATTTCTAGACAAACTGCAGAAAAAACAAAAATAAGAAATAATTCAAATAATAAGAACACAGGATTTGTTGGACACCCAAAATCAGAACTAACTCCAAAAGATACTGGTGATCAAGCTGGACAAGTTTGCCCAAATTGTGGAAAAGGTGAGATGATCAAGTTAGGTGGGTGTACAGAATGTTCTGCAGGTTGTGGATTTAAGGGTAGTTGTGATTTAAAGTAATTTAAAAATAAAAAATTTAAGCTCTTTAAATAAAAGATAAAATATAAAAATATAATCAACCAATTAAAATTCTAAATGAAAAATATAATCTAAAATAAAGAAGAGGTTTTTAAAAAATGATAAAAGTAAAAAGATTAACAGACACTGCAATTTTGCCAAAAAAAGCACATGAAGGTGATGCTGGTTTTGATCTATTTTCAGATGAAGAAATAACAATAGCACCTTTTGAAAGAAATTTAGTTTCTACAGGTGTAAGTTTTTCTCTACCTTTTTTAAATTTAAAAAATCAATCTCTATACTTAAGGATTGCTCCAAGAAGTGGTTTAGCTGTAAAAGCAGGAATCAATGTCTTTGCAGGGGTTGTTGATTTTAATTACAGAGGAGAAATAAAAGTGTGCTTATTTAATTCTTCTAAAGTTTCTTTTGAGATCAAGAAAGGCGACAGAATTGCACAAATTATTCCAACTCTAATTTATGTTGATGATATTTTAGAAGTAGAAGATTTAGATGAAACAGAAAGAGGAGAAAAGGGTTTTGGGTCTTCTGGTCTTTAACTTTTTTCAGATTCACTTTTTTTATTTTATATTTTTTTAAAATGTTTCTAAACTATCTCTAACAAAAATTTCAATTTATAATTTTAAATAAATTTCATCTAGCAAGGCTATCTTCTTTTCTTTTACTTTCCGAAATTCTCATAATTCTTTCAATTGCCTTTTCAAAATGTTTACTAGTAATTATTAATTTTTCTTTAGAAACAATATTTTCTCTAATTGCAAACATCCCAGCTTCTCTACAAATAGCCTCAATATCAGCACCTGAAGCTCCATCTGTTTTTTTTGCAAGTTCTTTTATTTTAATTTTCTTGTCAACATTCATTTTTTTAATATACACTTCAAATATTTTTTCACGTGTTTCTAATTTTGGTAAAGGTATTTCTAACTTAACATCAAATCTTCCTGGTCTTAAAAATGCAGGATCAATCATATCAATTCTGTTTGTTGCTCCAATAACGATTATATCCTTAAGTTGTGAAATTCCATCCATCTCTGTCAATATCTGAGCAACAACTTTATTTGAAACATCATTAGTGTCATTTGCAGTTCTTGATCTTGTTATAGAATCAATCTCATCAAAAAAAATTATTGAGGGTGCAACTTGTCTTGCTTTTTTAAACAAATCCCTAATCTTTTTTTCAGATTCTCCAACCCATTTATTAAAGATCTCAGGACCTTTTACAGATATAAAGTTTGCATTTGATTCTGTAGCAATGGCTTTAGCAATTAATGTCTTTCCTGTTCCTGGAGGTCCATAAAGTAAAACTCCAGAAGGAGTATCAATTCCAATTTCTTCAAATTTCGTTTTATATTTTATAGGCCATTCAATTAATTCTTTTAAGGTTTGTTTTTGTTCATCTAAGCCACCAATGTCTTCCCACTTAACGTTAGGCACTTGTATTTGTACTTCTCTAAGTGCTGATGGTTCTACAACATTTAGTGCGTCCAACAAATCCTGTTTTTTAATAATCAATTGATCTAAAATTTCTTTAGACAAATATTTATTAGTTTCTTTATTTATTTTTGGCATAAGCCTTTTAATTGCTTTAAGTGCAGCTTCTTTAACAAGTGCATTAATGTCTGCTCCTGAGAAACCATTTATAAGTTCAACAATATTATCTACATTTATATCTTTTTCTAAAGGCATACCTCTAAGATGAACTTGCAATATTTCTTTTCTTGAAACTTTATCAGGCACACTAATCTCTAGTTCTCTATCAAATCTTCCTGGTCTTCTAAGAGCAGGATCAATAACATCAGGGATGTTTGTTGCAGCAATAACAACAACTTGTCCTCTAGCAGTCAGTCCATCCATAAGTGTTAATAGTTGTGCAACAATTCTTTTTTCTGTTTCTCCATGTATATTTTCTCTTTTTGGAGCAATAGCATCAATCTCATCAATAAAGATTATTGAGGGTGCTGATTTTTCTGCATCTTCAAATATTTTTCTCAAATTTGCTTCTGATTGACCATAAGCACTCCCAATTATTTCAGGACCATTAATGATTGTAAAGTTAGCATCTGTCTCTGATGCTACTGCTTTTGCAAGTAGAGTCTTTCCAGTTCCAGGTGGTCCATAAAGTAAAACACCTTTAGGTGGAGAGATTCCTAACTTTTTAAAAATCTCAGGTCTTCTAATAGGTAACTCTACCATTTCTCTGATTGCTTCAATTTCTTTTTTAAGGCCACCAATATCATCATAAGTGATGTTTGGGGTTTTTGTTGTTTCTGATTTTTCAGAAATATTAAATTTTGTGTTTTCTGAAATTCTTACAGCTCCTTTCGGAATTGTTTTTGTAATTATCAATTGCAGGTCTCTATACCCATCCACAGTAAGTATAGGAAGTCCAGGGATTTTTACAATATTTTTTTCAATAACATTTAAATTTAATAGTTTGTCTTTAATCATACTTTCAATATCATTTGTAAGATTAATTTTTTTATCTTTATCAATGATTGGAGAAAGGTTAATTGTTTGTGCATTTTGAATATTTGTTTTTTCAACAAAAACATCTTCATCAATTGTTGCTCCAGCATTATATCTAATAACACCATCAATTTTAATAATATTTAATCCAGCTTCCTTCTCACTCCCTCTAGTTGCGTAAGCTAAGGCTTTTTTATTATTCCCCTCAATTAAAATAACATCTCCAATAGATAGTTTCATTTTATCAAAAACAAGAGGATCAATTTTTGCCTTACCTTTCCCAACCTCTGAAAAGTCTGTTTCTTTTACAGTTAAGATTATTTTTTCAATCATGCTTTTCACATCTTATGTTTCATAATCATAATATTTGTGTATATAAATTAGGTGTTAGAAAAATTTTAAAAGGCTTTTGTAAGAAGTTTTATATTTGTTTTTATTTTTATATAATTAAATTATTTTTTCATAGATCTCACTGTGCTTTTTTAATTTTCCACAGATTCTTTTTCTTGTTTTTTTTCTTCAATTTTTTTCAAATATTCTTCTTTAGTTTTACAATTAGGATTTAAACACATTTCAAAGTCAGCACTTCTTCCGCCAGACACATTTACAATTGGTTCTTTACATTCTTCACAAAACTTGTCTGTTGCACTAATATTTCTTCTTTGTGGTAAAGGATAAGTATTTCTACAAGAAGGAAAGCCTAAGCATCCAACAAATTGTTTTCCAGTTTTTCCATACCTAATTATTAATTTTTTTCCACATTTTGGGCACACTGCAATATAATTAGATTCGATTATTCCACCTCTAAGTTCTTTTGCAATATCATCTTTTTCTTTAAGTAAAAGGTCAATAATTTCATGAAGTTTTTTTCTTGTGTTATTTACAACTTCGTCTTTTTCTTTTTTTCCAGTTGCAACAAGTTCCATTTCCTCTTCAGTGTCTGCTGTTAATTTAGGTTGGGTAATAATGTCTGCATTTTTATTTAAAACACTACAAACAGAGATTGCAATTTTTGTTGGCTCAACTGACTTTCCACCCTGAATATAATCTCTATTTCTTAATTTCTGGATAATTGCAGGTCTTGTAGATTTTGTACCAAGATTAAGGTCTTCCATCAACTTAATCAAAGCTCCTTCTGTAAACCTAGGAGGAGGCGTTGTTTCTTTCTTTTCTAGTTTCTTATCAACTATAGAAATTATTTCCTCTTTTTCCAAGTGAGGCAAAATAACTTCATTTAGTTTAGAATAATAGTATATTTTTTTCCAACCAGGTTCAATAATTATTTGTCCATTTACAATAAACGGTTCTTTTTTAACATCAATTAAAACACTTAGATTCTCAGTAACTGCATCAATTGATAATGTTGCCAAAAACCTTCTAACAATCAATTCATAAATTTTTTTATTATCCCCTTTCAATTGTTGTGTAAATTCAACAGGGTGTATTGGTGGATGATCAGTAGTTATTTTTTTACCTCTTGAAGGATTGATTGGTTTTTTTAATATTTGTAAAATATCTTTTTCAAGTTCTTTAAAACCAAGCAATTTGTTTAAGATACCTTTAAAGTCTAAGCTTGGAGGATACCCAGTGTTGTCTGTTCTAGGGTAACTAATAAAACCTTGTTGATATAAATTTTCAGCAGTTGACATTGCCTTACTAGTTCCAAAGCCAATAGCACTTGCTGCTCTTAGAAAACTAGTGGTGTTAAAAGGATCAGGTCTTTTTAAGATCTTTTGAGTTTTTGTTATACTTTTTACAACACCTGTCTTTTCATCTTTTATTTTTTGGTAGATCAGATCAGCTTTATTAATATCAAACATCTTTCCAAGTTTGTGTGTTCCTTCAAATCTAATTTTAGTTTTTTTAAAAATAATATTAATAACTCTATACTTTTCAGGCACAAACTTATTTCGTTCCATTTCCCTTTCTACAATTTGATTTAAAAGAGGGGTCTGCACTCTTCCAGCAGAAAGAAACATTTTACCTTTCCTATTTGCAATCACAGACAAATATCTAGTAAGTATTGCACCCCACAAAAGATCAATTTCTTGTCTTGTAAAAACCGAGTGAGCATAATTAAAATCCAAATTTCTAAGTTTAGAAAAAGCATCAGTAACTTCCTTTTCAGTCAATGCACTAAAGTATGCTCTTTTAAGATCAGCTTTCTTATTTTTAAGTTGAACATAATTGTATGCCTCAAGCCCAATTGCTTCTCCCTCTCTATCAGCATCAGTTGCAATTATAATTTGTGTTAATTCTTTTCTTTCTTTTTTAAGTAAGGAGATTATCTTTTTTTCAACCTCTTTATAAACAAACTTTTTATCAGCCAAAGCCTTAAGTGTAAAGATACTCCAATAACTATCTTCTCCAACAAAGTCAACTGTGTTAATGTGTCCTCTCAAAGGTATTAACAAATATGTTTCATTATTTTTTTTAAATTCAAAAACAGAAACTCCATTAACATTAGTTGTTGCAAAATCATTTTTAGAAAGAATTGTTGCAATCTTTTTTCCTGCTATTGCTTTTTCTGAAATTATTAACTTCATTTATAAAATGTCCTATAATCTTAAAATTAAAAAGTAGTTTGAATAATTTTACCTGGTAAATTTTTTGTATTTTTATGTTCTTTAATAGTCGTAAGTATGTTTACTTTAATAATCCCATCTACAGTATAAATATTATCTAAGACTTTTTTAAGATCTTCTTTATCTTCAGCAATTACTTTTGCTATAAAGTTATATTCTCCTGTAACTTCTGTTAGCTTAATAACATCGTCATTCTCTTTTAATTTTCTAATTATTTCTTTTTGTTTAGAAGGATCAATACAGATTAAAATATCAATCATCTCAATAAATCCAATAACACTATAATCTATTTCTGCAAAAATAGCTTTAACAATTCCTTTCTGTTTAAGTCTATCTAATCTTTTCTTAATTGCAACATCTGTTAAGTTAATGTCTTTAGCAATATTTGCAAAAGAAATTCTTCCATCTACAATTAATTTTTCAATTATATGTTTATCAATTTTATCTATTACTTGCATATTTTCTCAATCTACCTTTTTAATTTAAATTGGTGTTTTGGCTTTAATAGTTTATATTTATTTAAATAAATTTCAGTTTTTAGAATCTCTGTAAAAGGTATTACAAATAAAACTAAAAATAACACAGAAATCATAATTCCAATTATCCCAGCTATTAAGACCTCTATCAAACTAGTTAATAATATTAAAATAAAACCACATAAAAATAATGTTAACAAATGCCCAAAATTGTTTTTCCAAAATCTTGCACTATACCACATTGCCAAAGGTATTTCTCTATTTTCTAAAACAATAATTTGTGGAACAAACCAAAGAGAAATTGTTATTATAAAAAATATAATTTGTGTAATAATATTATTTAAAAGATTAAGATCATATAAAAAAACAGAAACCCCAAAGATTACTAAAAAGAAAATCCAATTAAATTTTAATAACTTATAGAACATTTTTTTAATTTCTTTAAAATAAACTGTTTCATTAACACTATAGTCTTTACTTATTTTATAGATTATAATTGTTTGTACTAAACTAAATATAAATAACAATATAAGTGAAGCAAGTAAACTTATCACAACATTTCCTAATTCAAAATTTAAGATATTATATGTTATATTTAAGGTTCCTCCAAAAAGACTAAAGACAGGGTTTATTAAAAATAATAAAAATATAAATAATGCACTAAGAGATAGAATAATCTTGTAATTTTCTATATATTTTTTAAAAGTAAGAAACAAATCCATATTTTTTCAAATTCAATTTAATATATATAAATAAATAGCAAATAGTTTATATACTTAACTTAAATGACCATTTATTTAGAAATACAAACTATGTTTTTTCTACATTTTTTTAGCTATTAAAAAATTAGCTTTACAATCTATAATCTTTATTTTAATTTTGGTTCCAAGAGAATAATTCCCTCTAATTCCAACAGGTTTATATTCAATGGTTCTTCCCATAACTGTGTTATTCTTTCCAACTTCAGTAATCAATATTTCTTTTTCTTTATCTAAATATTTTTTATTTTTTTCTAAAAACAATTTCCTACAAAGAACAGTAAGTTCTCTAGATCTTTTCTTTTTAATTGCACCTAAGAGATCTTCATGTTTGTTTGCCTCAATCCCTTTTCTTTGCCCAAATCTAGAGATGTTAACAACATCAGGTTTTATTTTCTTAATAACTTTGATTGTGTTTTGGAATTGTTTTTCAGTTTCAGTAGGGTATCCAACAATGATGTCTGTTGCAATTGTAATTTCTGGAATTTCTTTTCTAAAGTCTTTAATAATATCAAACACTTCTTCAATTTTATAATATCTATTCATATCTTTTAAAACATCATTATCCCCACTCTGGATTGGGACATGTAAAAATTTATATATTTTTTTGTGTTTGTAAATTTCAATTAATTCTTTTTTAAAGGTTTTTAGGTGTTGTGGGTTTGCCATCCCCAACCTTACTAAGAAATCTCCTTTTATTTTTATAACTTCTAACAACAACTTTATTATGTTAGTATTAATATCAAAGCCATAACAACCATTATCTTGAGAAGTCAATAATATTTCTCTACTTCCATTTCCAATTGCGTTTTTAATTTCTAAAACAATTTCATTTACACTTTTACTTTTAAGTCTACCTCTTGCAAACTTTACTGCACAATAATTACAATTCCCAAGGCACCCATTTGAAAGTATTATTGGTTCTGAGAGATTTATCTTTCTATCTTTAGTTTTCAATTTTAAATCTTCTAATAATTTTTGTAATTCTTTAGTTTCTTCAATTCTAAAATACTTTGCATTTGGAAAAACATCTGTTAGTAGTTCTTTGTTAATGGTTACTAAACAACCACAGATTATTATTTTCTTTTCAGAAATATTTTGTGTTTTTAATTTTTTTAAATAGTTTATAATTTTTGTGTCTGTTTGTTCTTTTACTCCACAAGTATTAATTATAATATGATTTGCAGAGAGCAGATCTTTTTCATCTTCACTATAATCATAATTAGAAACAAGGTTTAGACTATCTTTCTTGTTTAAGGTGCAACCAAAAGTTTTTATAAATATTTTTGACATAACCACTTACCTTTTTAAAAATAAACAAAAGTAAATAATTTTTTATTTTTTAATTGCAAAAATTCCAAAAACTCCAGAAACTATAAATTCTAAAAATGCAGAATCTAAGAGGATCTTAAAATAAGGGAAAGCAATTGGTTGGTTGTTTAAAACTTTTAACGCATTCCAATAGAACATAAACAAAGCAATATAAAAACATAACAAGGCAATTACTATAAAAAAACCAGCAAATGTAAATTTATTATTTATCCTAACGTATTTCATTATTTCTGCACTAAAATAATACATTCCAAAAAAACCAACAATTGGTAAAAATATATATGTTGGACTTTTTAAAAAATTACTAGGGGATAGTACTTTGATTAGTGCTTGGGATATTATTGTTGCAATTATAAATAAAATAATTACTTTATAGTTTATTTTTATCTTTTTCATATGTTTTTCTTTTTTATATTTGTTAATCTTTATATATTATTTCTATAAAAAGGGTTATAAATATATTGGACTATTATTTTATTGTTAATTTATAATATATATTTAAAAGTAGTTTTATTATGGCAATTGTAGAAAATTCTTTTCCTTGGACAGAAAAATATAGACCTAAGTTATTAAAGTCAGTTGTAGGTCAAAAACACATAGTTCCAAGGCTACAAAAGTATGTGGAAAAAAAAAGCATGCCCAACCTTTTGTTTGCAGGACCACCAGGTGTTGGAAAGACCTGTTGTGCAGTGGCTATGGCAAAGGAATTATTTGGAAGTAATTTCTCTCAAGATTTCTTAGAATTAAATGCTTCAGATGAAAGAGGTATCAATGTTGTAAGAGGTGCAATAAAAGATTTTTCAAGAACAATTCCTTTAGGTGCAAATTTCAAAATCATCTTTTTAGATGAAGCTGATGCTTTAACAACAGATGCTCAACAAGCTCTAAGAAGAACCATGGAAAAATACACAGGGACTGTAAGATTTATATTAAATGCAAACTATTCTTCAAAATTAATTGCCCCAATTCAAAGTAGATGTTCTTTATTTAAATTTAAACCTCTAAGAAAAGAAGATGTAAAAAAAGGTTTAGAACCAATACTTGCAAATGAAAATATCTCAATTGATGAGGATGCAATTGATGCTTTGTATGATGTTTGTGAGGGAGATATGAGAACTGCAATCAATTATCTACAAGCTGCTTCATCAATGACAGACAAAGTTACTCAAGACATTATCTACGAAGTTTCAAATTCAGCACAACCAAAAGATATAATTAATTTAATTGACGAATGTCTAAATGGAAACTATCTAAAAGCAAGAGGTTATTTAGAAACTTTACTTTTTGAACAGGGGTTGTCAGGAGAAGATATAATTTCTCAAATTTATAAAAAAGTAGTTAATTTTCCTGATGAAAAATTAGATATTAAAACAAAAATAAAAATAATTACAATTATTGCAGAAATAAATTTTAGATTAGTTGAAGGTGCAAATGATAGAATTCAACTTGAAGCACTTTTAGCTCAAATAATTTTAATAAATAAAAAGTAGGTGTTTTTTTTGGCAGGGTCACAATTAGATAATTTGATTAAAAAATATAAAACAGAAGAAGATTCTTTTAAAGTTAAGTCAATTGATGATATTTCTTTAAATCAAAATAGTAGAGATATTTCTAAAGATATTGAAGATGATTTTAAAAGCGATAAAGATACTAAAAGTAATTTTGTAGTTGACAAAGAAGATTCTAAAGACAACTCCATAAATAGTTTATCTTCAAAATTATCAAAAGAAATTAAAGATAATGACTTTGATTCTTTAAATAAAAAGTCTTCCTTTGAAGAGTTAGACTCTTTTTCAGAAACAAAAACTAAAAAACCAATAGACATCTCCCAGGTTCCAGAAAGAGAATTTGAAAATAAGTTGTTAGATGATTCTGCTCACTTGATAACCAAGTATGGAGATGTAGAAATTTATAGATTAAAAAACCAATCACTACTTCACTATAAGATTCCAGTTCCAAAACCAACACCTTCTCAAAAATTAATAATTAATACTTTAAAGGAAGCAACAACAAGACTAATATCCACAGATCCTTACAAGATAAGAGATCCTTTACAAAGAAAAAACATATATTATCAAAAGATCATAGATATCTTAGAAAATGCTTCAGAAATTAATATTCCAAAACACCTATATCCCTTCTATGCAAATTCAGTTGTTAAAGAGATGACTGGTTATGGTGTCTTAGAACCTTTGTTAGATGATGACAAGTTAGAGGAAATTATGGTTGTTGGTCCTAAAAAACCAGTGTATGTCTATCATGTCTCTTATGGTATGATGACAACAAACATTACCTTTTATTCAGATGAGGGTATCCAAGATATTGTTGACAAAATTGCAAGAACCCTTGGTAGACAAGTAGACATTTCAACACCTTTGTTAGATGCAAGACTTCCAGATGGTTCCCGTGTTAATGCAACTTACCCTCCAGCCTCAATTGATGGTTCAACAATAACAATTAGAAAGTTTAGAGAAGATCCTTACACCATAGTAGACCTAATAACTTTTAAAACCTTAAACGCAGAGGTTGCAGCCTTTTTATGGTGTGCTGTTGAAGGATTTGGAGCAAAGCCAGCAAATGTTTTAATCTCAGGTGGAACAGGTTCAGGAAAAACAACAACTCTTAATGTTCTTGCAAACTTTATTCCAGAAGCTGATAGAGTTTTAACAATTGAAGACACAGCAGAACTTAAACTTCCAATCAAGCATGTAATTAGATTTGAAGGAAGGCCTCCTGGTTTAGAAGGAAAAGGAGAACTAAGTTTAGAGATTTTAACAAAAAACACTTTAAGAATGAGACCTGACAGAATAATTGTAGGTGAAATTAGGCACACAGAAGCAACAACATTGTTCACCGCCATGAACACAGGTCACGATGGATGTATGGGGACAATTCACGCCAATTCTGCAAAAGAAACAATTGTAAGAATTACATCTCCTCCAATGAGTGTTCCTCCGTTGATGCTTGCAGGTGTAGATTTTATAATTATTCAAAAAAGGCTAAGATCAGCAAAAGGGCAAGTAAGAAGAATAACTGCAATTGCAGAGATTTTAGATGTTTTAGAAAATGATGCAAAAGTAAATATTATCTTTAAATGGAACCCAGAAACAGACACTCTTGAAAGAACAGAAAAACCAATTAAGTTTTTTGAAACAGTTAAAGCTTACACAAATTTTGATGACCAAGATATTAAAAAACAAATTGAGAATAAAATTAATGTGTTAAATAATTTGATTACAAAAAATATTAGAAGCATTTCTGATGTGTCTAAAGAGATACAATTAGAATATATAAAAAGTAAAAGTTAGGTTAAAGACAAAGGTTATATATAAATAATAATAACCAAAATATAATATAAGTTTACATATCATATAAAGTAATAAAAATGATGTGAATATAAATTTACAACTAAAAGATTACAAACCAAGAAAAGTTTAATGCAAATATTTACAATAAAAATTTAAGGTAAAAGATATGGTTGACTCAAAAACTTTAAAGACACTTAAAAAAAATGATAGTAAGTCAAAAGATGAACTTGACATTGATCTTGATGCTGTGCAAAATATTGTGTCTAAGATGAAAAAGAAATCAAGCTTAGATGGTACAGGATCAGCCATGTCAGAAGGACATCTAAAAGAATTAAGAGACATCATTTCAGAAGGAAAACTTTCAAAATTAGATATTGATGCAGAAACAAAAATCTTAGGGCATTCAAGTTCAGATTTAGAGAAAAGTACAGTTAAGTTATATAAACCTCTAAAAGGATTGATAGACAAAATTGTTTTAATAATTTTAAAAAATAAAATTGCAAAAAAGATATCTTTTTACCTAACCTCTGCAAATAATAAAAGAACCTTAGTTCAACACTTAATTTTTTCTGCAATTTTTTCAGTTTTAGGGGCAGCTTTTTTCTCATTTTTTTTATTAGTTCTTTTTTCTTTAGTAAAGCCTATTTTACTAATAACTATACCTTTTATTTTAGTGCTAATTTTTATAATATTAATGGTAGTCTTTGCTTACTTTATACCAATGCAGAAAGCAAAATCAAGAGGGGTCTTAATTGATATAGAGTTGCCTTTTGCTCTAAGACATATTGCCACAGAGTTACAAGCAGGTATCGGACTATATAAAGTTCTACAATCTGTTGCAAAAAACGATTATGGAGTTTTGTCTGAAGAGATGGCAAGATCAATTTTGGAAATTGAAAATGGAACAGATACAAAAACTGCCTTAAGGCATGCAGCTTTAAGAAGTCAATCAAGAAACTATAGTATTGCTTTATCACATATTGTAAGAACATTAAACACAGGTGGTAACTTAGCAAACACAATTAACAGTGTTGCAGATGCAGTTTCCTTTGATCTGTTAGAGTCAGCAAAAGTGTTTGGAGAGAAAATGAACTTTTTTGGTGTAATTTTTATTTTTATGGCAATTGTTCTTCCTGTTTTTGCAGCAATCTTAGGTGCAATTGCAAATGCTCCTTTAGGGCAAGGTGGGGAATTATTTTTGCCAGGAATAATGACTCCAACAACTTTAAGTTTAATTTTTTTAGTAGCTATGCCAATAATCTTTATAGTCTTAGTATATTATATAAAAATGATAGAACCAAAATTGTGATTATGAAATGAAATCAAAATTTTTAGAAAAATACCAAATATATCTTTATTCTTTAAAGATAAAGATCCCAGCAAACTATTGGTTTTTAGCAATAATTATTGCATCTTTACTATTAGGTGTAATTGGTTTTTTAATTAATATAAAGGTAGGGATTTTATTGTTTGTTATTATTTTAGATCTAGGGATAGGTATCCCAATTTATAAATATTTAAATCATATTAAAAATATTGAAAGATATTGGCCAGATGCTCTTAAACTAATTGCAGACACTATGAAAGCAGGCTCTTCTTTTGATTTTGCATTAAGGGAAGTTGCAACCTCTGATTATGGAGATCTTTCTGAAGAGATTAATGGTGTGATTAGGAGATTAGAGATGGGGGACAACCTACATGTTGCTCTTACCTATTTAACAATAAGGGTTGACTCTAAAATTATAAAAAGGACAGTAACATTAATTCAAGAGTCTTTAAGAACAGGTGCTCAGTTGGCAGAGGTTTTAGAAGAGATTGCAAATGATACAAAATATTTGTTTAGAGTAAAGAAAGAAAGGTTAACAAAAACAATGTTACAAACAATTTTTATTGTTGCTGCTGCTGGTGTGATTGCTCCATTTATTTTTGGATTAACAAGAGTAATTACTCAGTTTCTTTCACAGGTTGCAATAGATAGTGGAATAGCTGCTGCAGGGGCATTAGAAATTGCTATAAAGGCCCAAAGTTCAATTTATTTATTATTAGATATTTATATTGTAATTATGACACTTGCAGCTTCAGCAATGATAGCGATGATGAGGGAAGGTAAGTTAACAAATGTTACAATTTACTTTCCTGCACTATTAACAATTGCATATATTGTGTACGCAATCTCTCAATTTATTTTAACAACAATGTTGTCAGGGATGATTTAGAGGAAATATTTGGTTTTAACTAACATGATGTTATAGTGTGTTAAAAAAGTAAAGGTTTGAAAAGATTTTGAAGATAATTATTTTTAAATTTTTTTTGAGAAATAATGTTTTGATAAAAAATAAGAGAAGTAATGTTTTGATAAAAAATAAGAGAAGTAATGTTTTGATAAAAAATAAGAGAAGTAATTTTTGGAAAGAGAAATAAAAATTAAAAATTTGATAAGATATGATTTATAAAAAAAAGAAATTAAATATTTTTTTAAAAAAATTAAATGTGAAGAAAAGCCTTTTACAAGAAGACAATAAAGCACAACTGTCCTTAGAGTTTTTAGTTATTTTAGGTGTGGTTATTCTTGTAGCTTTATTAGTTGGTCTATATTTAAAGCAAGCTTCTGCAAAGAAAGTTGCAGACGTAACAACAATCCAAGATCATGCACTATCATAAATTGAACATTATTTTTTAAAAATAAATTAATGTTTGTTTGATTATTAAAAAAGGGGCTTAGTTTTTCAAAATAGAAAACTATATAAAGACAATGTTATAATATTTTGAATAGATAAAATAGTTTTGTGTGATATTATATTTAATATTTTTAACAAAAAAATATAATTTCACAAAATAAATTATTGATCTTAATGAACAAAGAATGTTTATATAAATAAAAAAGGTGAAATTATATGTTTAAAAAAAATAGAAAAGGACAGGGTGCCTTAGAGTACCTTTTGTTAATTGGTGGTGCAGTTTTGATTGCAGTAATTGTAATTGCATTGCTTGTTGGTATGGGTGGTCAAAGTAGAGAAACAGCAAACACTCAAGCAGAAAATGCTCAACAAAGTTTAGATATGCCACAACCAGCATCAATTGTTGCTGTAACTTCTGACATCGCAAATTGTGCTGCTGTTAATCTATTAACTAATGGTCAAAGTTGTGAATTTACAATTAATTGGCAAGGTATGGGTGATTCAGGAACATACACTATGAAGTTATATAATTATCAAGGTGAAGAGCTTATTTTAAAGACTGGTGCAGATTTCGATGCTTCAGATGATTCATCAAATCCAGTAGATAACTCTCTAACATTAGAAGATGTTATACCAGGTGCGCCTATAGTTTACAAATTAGATTTAGATTCTACATCACAAACAAATTATGCTTGGATACCTACTGGTTTTAATCCACAAGATAGTTATTGGGCAGAAATAACAACTGAAAAGAATGGTAAATTTGTAACATCTGTAAAATATAAAGTTGATTGGAATTAAATAGGTGAAATTATATGTTTAAAAAAAATAGAAAAGGACAGGGTGCTTTAGAGTACCTTTTGTTAATTGGTGGTGCAGTTTTAATTGCAGTAATTGTAATTGCATTGCTTGTTGGTATGGGTGGTCAAAGTAGAGAAACAGCAAACACTCAAGCAGAAAATGCTCAACAAAGTTTAGATATGCCTCAACCAGCATCAATTGTTGCAATTGAAGCTTTAGATGCAACAGATCTACCCGCACAAACTGGTTGTGTTAATTTTTTTCCAATTAACTGTACATCTGGTGCTACTAATCATATAAAGCTTAATTGGCAAGAGTTAGGTGATTCTGGAGTGTATACTTTAAAAGTATTTGATTATTCAGGAAATGAACAAACAGTTAAGGTTTACGATAAAGCAAGTGGGGTTGAAATACCTAATAAAAATATTACTGGTCAGACTCCTGCATGTGTAACAGTTGATTTACGTCTAGATCAAAAATGTGGTGACTCTTACTGGGCAGAAATTACTACAGAGAAAAACGGTAAATTTGTAACTTCTGTTAAACAAAAATTCAGTTGGTCAGATTAAGTTTGACTAACTTTCTTTTTTCTTTTTTTATTTAATTTTTTAAATATATTTATAAATCTATTCTTCTATATATAAAATATAATATGTACTA
>JALNXN010000020.1 GCA_023230325.1 archaeon
GTAACTTTAACAGGTCTTGCAAAGACCTTTGAAGATAAAGAAAAAGATGTAGAAAAAGATATTGATTCTTTTATTTAATTTTATTTTTTGTGAGACTGTGCTTTTGTAATTAGCATTAATTTAATTTTTTCTACATCTGTTCTTGTAAGTTTAAAGTTATATAGTTTATATCTTGGGTCAGTTGGTTTAATTTTTGACCTAAGTTCAGAATTTTTATATTTTGTAAGATATTCTCTATATGTTTCCAGTAGTATTGATTCATATAATTTTCCACTTAGAGGGTAGCTTTTATTTCCAATTGTAATTCGTCCTGTGATTGGATCTTTTATAGGTTCTCCTATTATTTTTTCTAATTTTTTATCAACAATTTTAAACTGTCTTTTTGTTCTTTCTTCATTTCTTTTTGTTTGTATTTTCTTTTGTTCTATAGCTGATAAGGTCTTTATCTTGTTTAGCTTTTTTCTACAGGGCTTTGAACTTTTCTGGAATATGTTTCTAAGTTTCATATTGTCACATCACACATCATTTGTGCATATTTTCTATATTTTCTATTAATAGTAATTTAATATTTACTACATCTGATTTTTTTAAATCTTTTGCTAATTTGTTACTAATTTTAAGATAACTTCTATATGTTTCTAAAAGTGCAGAATAATATAATTTATCTTCAACTTTATAGCGCCCATTTTTAGTGGTTATAATGTTTCTACCCCTTTCTCTAAAATCTGCGCCTAATAGGTTATCTAATTTTTCTTCAACAATTTCAATTTGTCTTTTTGTTCTGTCTTTATCTCTTTTGGCTGTGATTTTCTGTTGTTCTAAAATACTAAGTTCTTTTACTTTTTTAAGTTTTCCAGTTATTGGACTTCTAGATATTACAGATTTTTTTTTGTTTATTACTTTTTTAAAAGTTCCTGGTTTCATGTAACTCCTCCATTATATTTTTAATTTATAATACTTGTATATTGTATATCGATTCTTTTTTTAGGATTATCTTTTTTTACAAATTAACTATTATAAATATCTTCTTCACTAATAATTTATAATACTTTCTTTACACAATATATATGTATGTATTATATGTCCTGGAACGAATTTGAATCTCTAGCTTTAAATTTAGCAAAAGATATAGATTTCTCTAATAAAAAATATGATTTAATAATAACTGTTGGAAGAGGTGGGTTATTACTTGGACGGATTTTAGCTTCTCTTTTAAAGCTTCCCTTAGGTGTTATCTTTGCAAAAACAATAAATGATACTTATAAAATTTCAGATAATATTTCTTGTCTTTCTGAAATTAAAGGAAATGTTTTGTTAGTTGATGACTTAATGGATAATAATGCTTTATTAATTCAAAAAAAAATAAAAAGTAAATACTCAAAAGTTCAAACAATTACCCTTGCAAGTATCTTTTATAAAAATTCAAATAATTTCAAACCAGATTACTCTCTTAATAAAATAAAGCACGAGATGACTTTAATCTTCCCTTATCAGGAAATGGCACTACAAAAAAATTATAAATTATTTATGGAGTAAATTAAAATGAGTTTAAAAAATAAAATAAAAACAAATAATAAAAATAAAATTGCAATTACAATAATTTTTACAGTTTTAATGTTATTGATTATTTTTTTACTTATTAAAAATTATAATTATAAGCAATTATATGAAGATAATCAATTAGAATCAATTTCAAAAGAAAGTATTCTATTGCAATTAAAAAACAATTCTTCTGACAGATTAAGTGATTACAAGCAATATCTAAAAGAACCATTTTTAAGCTATCAATTAACAAATGATAATTTCCTAGAATATAAACAAAAATATTCTTTTGCCTTTAGTGAAAATAACCTAAGTAAATATAATTTCTTATATCCTGAAATTAATGATTATGTTCTAGAATTTAATAATTTAATTGTTGTTTACAATTATCAATCAGACATAGTAAAAAGTTTATTCTTTGTTGGAAATATTAACTAACAATTCCTTTTTTTAATTTTTATAAATGAAAATAATATGTAGAAAATATGGACGAATCAATAAAATTAATTTTATTAAAAAGAAAAATAAAAGAATTAAGTGCCTATAAAGGGCAAGGAACTCAATTGATAAGTCTATACCTACCTCCAGATGTAGATAGAAGCACAGTTAATAAACAATTAACAGATGAAATTAGTCAATCCTCAAACATAAAAAGTGCACAAACAAGAAAAAATGTTCAATCAGCTCTAAGAAGACTTGTAAATTATTTAAAACAAATTGATTTCAAATTGCCTGAAAATGGTTTAATTTTATTTTCAGGAGATGTGTCTACAAACCCTTCAAAATCAGATGTAACATTGATTGATATTGAACCTCCAAAAAGGCTAACAACAAAACTATATTGGTGCGACTCTTCTTTCCATATTGTGCCACTAGAGGAGATGGTTGAAACAGATCAAATCTATGGTGTGATTGCAGTTGATAAAAGAGAGACAACAATTGCAGTAATTAGAGGGAAGTTAAGAGAAATTGTTGGACATGAAACCTCAGGGGTTCCAGGTAAGACAAGGGCTGGAGGGCAATGTCTAAAAGATGCAATAGTTCAATTGTCAGATGGAAATATTTTAAATATAGAAGATCTAAATAAAGAATCTTTAATTTCTGCAAATTTAAATAATTATAAATTAATTGATTCTAAAATTAAAAATAAATGGAATATTACTAAAACAAAAACTTATATAATTTCAACAAAATTCCCCAGATTAGAAATAAAATGTAGTGAAGATCATCTTTTATATGTCAATTCTGAATTAGGAATTGTTGAAAAAACTGCAAAAGAATTAAAAGTTGGTGACTTTTTAATTATGCCTGAAAAAATAGATATTTTAGGCAAAGTTCAATCAATTGATTCAAGTAAGTATTATAATTCTTTTGAAATTAATAAAGATGGTCAAAATTATATTAAAAAAATTAGATTATCAAAAAATTTATATCAAAGAGATCTTGCAAATAAAGTAAATATTAGTCAGGCACAGATTTCAGATTTAGAAACAGGCAAAAAAGATTTAAGTTTAAATATTTTAAAAAATGTTTGTATAGAGTTAAATATTAATTTTTCTCAATTTTTAAAAAAATATACAAAAAAGATACTTTATAAAAATGTAGTTTTGCCAACTAAAGTGGATTATAATTTTTCTCAATTTTTAGGTTATTTAATAGTAGATGGGTCAATTGAAGAAGATATAATTACTTTTTTTGAACAAGATAAAAATGTGGCTTTAAGTTATAAATTAAAATTTGATAATTTATTTAAATTAAATTCAAGTCTTAAATTCAGACCATCTAAAAATTATCATCAATTAAGGTTTATAAGTAGCCCACTTGTAAGATTAATAAAAAATGAATTTGTAGAAATAAGAAAAACATTAGATTCAAAAGTTCCAAAAAAAGTTCTTCTTTCCTCAAATAAAGTTGTTTCTGGTTTTTTAAAAGGAATTTATGATGCCAAAGGGGCTATTAATTTAAGTAGAAAAAGTATTTCTCTTAATGTAAATAATAAAAAGTTAGCTCAAGAGATTCAGCTTTTACTTTTAAGATTTTCAATTATTAGTTCTTTAATTGAGTTTGATAATCATAAAAATAAATATACAGAAAATAAAAAATTCACAATCGACATAAGTGAAAAAGAATCAGTTGATTTATTTACTAAATATATTTCTTTTACGTCTACTAAAAAAATAAGTAAATTAAAATTAATTACAAATAAATCCCTTAAAAATAATTCCAGACAAATTTTAATTTCAGGTAAAAGAATAAAAGAAATTATTGAAAAACACGAACTTAATTTAGAACAATTTCCAAAAGTAAGTTCTTTTTTTAATAATAAAGGAATGATTAGTAAACAAACTTTCAAAAATTCAATCTTAAATAATATTAAAAATAAACTATTAAAAAAAGAATTACAAAATATTTTAGATTATTCTATATTGCCTGTAAAGATAAATAAAATTAATGTTATTAAAGAAAAAAGTAATATGGTTGATATTTCAGTTATAAATAAAAATTTTATAGCAAATAGTTTAGTTGTTCATAATTCTGCACATAGATTTGAAAGACTTAGAGAAAAAGCTGCTGAAGATTTTTATAAAAGAGTTGGTGCAAAAGTAAATGCTGCATTTGTTCCAATTGAAGGATTAAAGGGCATGATTATTGGTGGTCCAGGGACAACTAAGCATGAATTTATAGAGCATGCAGGCTTAGATCATAGAATAAAAGATAAAATTTTAGGAACTGTTGATGTTTCTTACACAGATGAATCTGGAATTAAAGAGATTCTAGATAAATCCTCAGAAATTTTAAAAGAAGTAGGAATTGTTAAAGAAAAAAAATTAATTGAGAAGTTCATTTCTGAAATTGCAAAAAATAATCTTGGTATTTATGGTTTTAAAGAAGTTCAACAAGCTTTAGATTATGGGCAAGTTTCAACAATTTTAATTTCTGAAGGCCTAGAGTGGTTTGTTTTAAAGTTTAAATGTCTAAAAACAGGTCAGTTCTTTTTTAAGATTGCAAAAACAAAAGATGAAGTAAATAACATTATTAATTCTGTTGAGCAAAGTTCAAAGGATTGTCAAGACTTGCCATCAGAGCTAATTGAAGAATCAGATTTATTTGATTATTTTTTAGATCAATCCCAAAAAACAAGTTCAGAAGTAATTCTTGTTTCAGTTGAGACTCCAGAAGGTAAATCCTTTTTAGATACTTTTGGTGGAATTGGTGCTTTTTTAAGATATAAATGAAGTTAATTATAAAATAATTATTTATAAATAATATAACTTTTTAAAAAAATAATTTGTGTAAAGAAGTTGTGGATAACTTATGGATTTTAGATATATTACAAAAACAAAAGGAGTAGGTGGAAGAATTAAACAAAGCCCCACTGACTTTCAAGTTGAAGAAATTGGTGTTAATTACCAAACAAAAATAAATTATTTGTCAAATAAAAATCAAGCAGAAATAAATTGGCAAGAGGTGTTTGAAAAAAAGAAATCTGATACAGATTATCTAATAGTGGATTTAGAAAAAAATAATCTAGCAACAACATCCGCCCTAAATCAATTAGCAAGATTTTTACAAACCTCTAAAAAAAGATTCTCGTTTGCTGGTTTAAAAGATAAACGAGCAATTACCTCACAAAGGATTTCAATTTATCAACCTAGCCAAGATAGGCTTTCAAAATTTAATTTTAAAAACATAAAAATATATAATCCATTTTGGTCTAAAGACAAAATTGATATTGGTGATTTAAAAGCAAACAAATTCACAATTAAGATAAGACAAATAACTGACTTTTCAAAAGATGATTTAAAAATCTTAATTGACCAAACAATTTCACAAATAAATAAAAATGGACTTATTAATTATTTTGGTGAACAAAGATTTGGAGGAGTAAGAGAAATCACTCACAAAGTCGGAAAGTTATTACTTTTAAAAAGATATAAAGAAGCAGTAATTCTTTATCTAACAGAAGCCTCTGACCTTGAAAGAGAGGATATAAAGCTTGCAAGAGAAGATCTAAAAAAAGATTTAAACTTTAGAAAGCATGCTGCAAATTTCCCGACCCAGACAGGTTATGAGTCTGCAATTCTAAATTACCTTGCAAATAAGCCAACAGATTTTTTAGGTGCTTTTAAAATCTTACCTAAATCAATTCAATTTCTTTTTATCCATGCTTACCAATCGTATTTGTTTAATGAGTTAATTAATTTAAGAATTGATAATGGTTATGGTTTAAACCCAATAGAGGGGGATAAGATTATTGACGGAGAAGTATATTTGCCTTTATTTGGTGTGCACTCTGAGTTTTCTAGAGGATTAGCAGGAGAGCTTGAAAAAGAAATTATTAAAAAAGAAAATATTTCTTTTAAGGATTTTTATAACAAAGAATATTCTGTGCTTTCATCTAAAGGTGATTTTAGAAAAATAAAAACATCTGTTAATGATTTAAAAATTATATCAATTGAGGATGACAAAGACAATACCGCTCTAGTTAGTCCCCTAGAAGCATCTTTAAGTTTTATTTTAGATAAAGGCCAATATGCAACAGTTGTTTTAAGAGAAATTATAAAAAAAGAAATGATTGGTTAATTTTAAATTAGAAAATCTATTTTAATTATCATTCATATTTCTTAATAATAAATTTTGAACAAAGTGTTTACAAGTAAACAATTATTTTTAAAAATCAAATAGTTTCTTTTGAACTTTTATTTGTTTGTTTTCATTCTTGGTATTTTCTTTTTCTTCCTCTGTACCTGCAAAGTCATATTCAATTTTAAGTTCCTTTAATGCTTCTAATCCAATTTTCCCAACAACTTCAATAAATTTATTTGGGTTATTTTTAATATCTGAAATTGTTTTAATTCCTTTTTCAAATAGTCTCCTAGCCCTAATTCTTCCAATATTCTTAAGTTCAACAAGTGTAACTAATTCTTTTCTAATTCCATAGGTAAGTCTAAGTCTAAGGTTTTTATACTTTTTTAAAGTCTCTAAGTTATTAGAAGTATATTTTATAATCTCACAAATACAATGCCCCATCCATTCAGCTCTAGAAATAATATCCCTTAATTGTCCAGGTGTAGTATTATATTTTTCAATTAACTTATCCTCTGTTTCTTCATTTATCCAGTCACTTAGCATCTTTGATTCATATAGTTTTGAAAGTAAGTAAAGATCTTCATAATCAAAATAAATATTATTTTTTACAGTTTCAAATAAAGTAAAAAGTTCGTCTTCATTTTCATTCTTATACTGTGTGTAGGGCTTAATTTCTGTGGTGTTTACAACAGTATACAATAGTTCAATATCTGTAATTTCGTCTTTTCCTTTTTTAATCTCTAAGTCAGTAATAATATTGTTTGCTGAAAGAGGATCAATATACAAGTAACAAATTTTCATCCCCAACTGTGTAATTTCAAACCCCTCTTTTGTTTCTTTTAAAAATTTAGAGTCAAAAAACTCTTTAATAATTTCTAATATATTTTCTTTAATTTGAATAACATCTCCAAATATAAAATAATAGAATGTGTTTGAAAAATAAGTTATTAGTTCTTTTACAGAATTAATATTATTAATTAATATCATAGACAGTAAATGCATCCTTAGCAAATTAATTTTTGATAATTGAGATTCTAAATCAGTTGGTTGTGAGAGAATATATGTTTGATAAACTTTAGAAATGTCTGTCTCTTTATTAACCACACAGATAGCTTGCCCAGAAGAATCATATTTGGGCCTTCCGGCTCTTCCCCCCATCTGCATAAATTCATTAACACCAATAGGGGTCATTCCTTTATCAGTGTATCTAAATATGTTATTGATAATTACTCTATAAGCAGGCAAGTTAATTCCTGCAGCAAGTGTAGGTGTTGCAAAGATAATTTTAATATACCCTTTTTTAAAAGCCTCTTCAACAATTTTTCTTTGTTTAGAGACAAGCCCAGCATGATGGAAAGATGCTCCATTTAAAGTACTTTTAAATAATTTTAAACACTGGCTTGTAGGTTGTTCTAAAGCCTCTCCAATCTCTCTAGATACAATTCTTAATTTCTTTTCTTCATCTTCACTTAAATAATTTTTAATAATTTTAGAATATTTTTCTGCAAAAGACATGGTTAATTTTCTAGAATTACAAAAGACAATTAATTGTTTCTTCTTTTCTAAAGTGTCTTTAATAATTGAAGAGAGATTTAAATTTTTCTCAGCATATTTATTTAGATCAATTGTTTGATTTTCAAAATGAATTTCATTATTGTAGAATATTCCAATTTCTAAAGGTACTGGTCTATAATTGGTTTTAACAAGAGTAGCCTCTAGCCAATCAGCGAGTTCTTTTGAATTCCCAATAGTTGCAGAGAGTCCTAACAGATTTATATGTTTATAACTTTGTTTAATTTGTGTAACTATAATTTCTAATGTTGCACCTCTGTTGCCTCCAATTTCATGAATCTCATCAATGGTAAGTAACCCAACATCCTTTAACCAATCAGGGGAATGCCTAACAATCGAATCAAATTTTTCAAAAGTTAAAAACAAAACTTCATAATTTGCTAAATGTTTAACACTAGAGTCTAGATCTCCAGTTGATATTCCAATTTTAATATTTAATTCTTTTTCAAATTTTTTTTTAGTCTCTGTATAATGTTCAAAAGTAAGTGCTTTTAATGGAGAAATATACACTACCTTTTTCTTTTTATTAACAAGGCAGTCAAGTAGAAACATTTCAAAAACAGTTGTTTTTCCAGAAGCAGTTGGTGTACAGATTAATGTGTTTTTTCCAATATGATCTTTAGCTAGTTCTTGGACTGGGTTTAATTTTTCATAGTGATTTATTTCTAAAATTTTATTAACTATTTCTTTTTGTGTAAGCATCTTAAGATATATTATATAAAAGAAGTATTAAATAAAGTTTGTTTTTATATAATTAATATGGGTCTTAAAAAATTAAATTTAAATCAAATAAAAGAAAAAGTTAAAGCAAAAGTAATTAATTATAAATCTTTAAAAAAAGAGAAGGAAACTAAATTAAGATTAACTTTAGAAAAAAGAAGAAGAAAAGAACTTGATGAACTTATAAAAAAATTAGATAGAATACTCTTTTTCAAAGACCCCACTCATTCAAAACAACCTCTTACCTTTATTGAAAGAAATAAACAATTAATTAAGGAGATTAAAAAAGAAGAATTTAAAAATCCGATATTTTCTCTTTTATCAAATGCACAAAAATTTAATTCTGTAAAAAAAAATCAAATTCTTTTAAGGCAAAGATATTCTGCAAATCTTTTAATAATGTTATTAAAAGAATATTCCGCAAAACCACTTGTAGCTAAGTCCATTAAGATTGATTTTATGCGCTTTGAAAAAGCATTATTTGATATTGCAAATAACCATATAGAGTTGACTTTTGATAAAGCAGAGTTTGTAATTAAAAATATTAATATTTGTAACAAGTCTCTTTTACAAACAACCTCTTTATTAGAATTGTCTAACAGAGTCAAATATTTTGCAAAAAGCTTTGAAAAATTAAGTAAATTAAAAGTTCCTAATAAATATATAAATGATTTGCCTAAGTAAGTTTTTAAAAAGTAAGTTAATATTTTTTATAAATAAATTTAAAAGATTTTTCTCAACTCTACATAAATTTAGAAAAACAAAAACCTTTATAAGATATTCGGTTCACTAATAATATTAATAAATATCTACTTTTGATCTTAAATGAATAAAAAAAATTCAAATATCTTTATAATTTTTAAAAATGTAAATAACCCTACTTATGTTTATAAATATTAGTTACAAATGTGAAAATATATGATTAAAGAAAAAGACATAATAGAACTTGATTTGATTTTAAAGGATGCAAACTCAAAAGAAATGTTAGATACTACCTTTCCAGAGATTGCAAAAGAAAATAATCTAAATATAAAAAGTGAATATAAATCATTAACTTTTATTGTAGGAACTGGAGAGCTTTTAAAAAATGTTGAGAAAAACATAATTGATTTAGAAATTAATAAGTCAAAAACCTTCATATTAAAAAAAACAGAAGCCTTTGGAGAAAGAGATGATAAAAAAATAACAATCTTACCTCTTTTAGATTTTAAAAAAGAAAAAATTAACCCTATGCCAGGAATGTATGTAAATGTTGGTGAAAAATCAGCAAAAGTAATAAGTGTTTCTGGTGGAAGAGTAAAGGTTGACTTTAACCCAATCTTTGCTGGAAGAGATTTAGAATATACAATTACAATTAATAAAATATTTTCAAAAGATGAAGAAAAAATACCATCAATTATAGAAAAAGCATTTTCTTTTATACCAAAAGAGCAACTAGAATATGTTTATGATGAGAAATTAAAACAAATAGATGTACAATTACCTTTAGGAATCCCTAAGGAATTAGATTACTTTAAACAATTGTTTGCAAAAATGGTTCTTGACTCAACAGCCTTAGACTTAGTTAAGTTCTCACAAAATTTTACAAGAAAAGATAATAATAAATAAAAAGGGTGAATAAGTTTGACAAATACACATAATGTTTATAAAACTGGAACAACAACAATTGGAATTGTAACAAAGGAAGGAATTGTTTTAGCAGCTGATACTCAAGCATCCATGGGTAACTTAATTGCAAATAATGATACTACTAAAATCTACAAGATAAACGATTCAATCGCAATTACAATTGCAGGCTCCCAAGGAGATGCTTTAGTTTTAGTTAGACATTTACAAAACCATGCAAATTTATATGAATTAGAACATAAAAAAAATTTATCAACAAAAGCTTGCGTAACTGTTTTGTCAAATATTCTAAACTCAAATAAGATGGTTCCTTTTTTTACTCAGTTTATAGTTGCAGGAACTGATGGTGATCTATACTCTATGGATATGGCTGGTGGACTTAACAAAGAAGAACAATTTGCATTTTCAGGTTCAGGTTCAGAACTTGCTTTAAGTGTTCTAGATAGTGATTATAAAAAAACACTAAACATAAAAGAGGCAATACAAATTGCAAAAAAAGCAATTACCTCTGCAAAAAAAAGAGATATCTATACAGGCGGAAATGGTATAAAGCTTGTAATTATTAAAAAAAATGGTTCTGTTGAAGAACTACCTATTGAAAAATATAATTAGATTTCTAATTAATTATTCTTATGCACTATATTTATTTAAATTTTAAATTAAATTATTGTTAGCTATTTATAAATGTGAAAATTATGGATTTATTTGAAGATATAAAAAAACAAATCAGTGTAACCTTAACTGAAAGAAAAGTTAATTTTACAAAAGTTGAAGCAGAGGGTTCAGAAATTGCGGTGTACACAACAAACCCAATTGAATTCTTTGAAAATAAAAGTATTGTGGGTTATCTTGCAGAAACCTTTAAAAAAAGAATTAATGTAAGAACAGAAAAGTCTGCTTTAATGGACCCAGTAGAAGCAAATGAAATTTTAAAAAAAATTATCCCAAAAGATGCTGGAGTAAAAAACATTTTCTTTGATGCAGTTTTTTCAGAAGTTGTAATTGAAGCTGACAAACCTGGAGTTGTTATTGGAAAATTAGGAGATGTTTCTAAATCAATTATTAGAGATACAAAATGGATCCCTAAAATATTAAGAGCACCAACAGAAAATTCTGAAATTCTTAAAAAAGTAAGAGGTTATGTTTTAAAAAACAGCCTTGAGAGAAAACAATTTTTAAAAGACATTG
>JALNXN010000021.1 GCA_023230325.1 archaeon
GTTATTAAAAAGGTCGTTTTTTTATTGTTTATGCGCTTTTTATGTGAAAAACATACAAAATTCACTAAATCTTGGCAAAACAACAATCTTCATGCCATTAACCATTGAGGAAGTGGTGAAGTTATCTATTTAAGTCGTTAAAACACATAAAATTAACAAAAATTCAAAATTAACCGGCAAAACAGTACCCTGCTTGCCATTAACCATTGAAGAGGTAGTTGGATTATCTGTTTTAGTTACTAAAAATGTGAAAATATAGGAATTTTTTAAAAAAACTAAGGAATTTCACTACTTGCTTGCCATTAACCTATGTAGAATAGAAAGTTTTTATCAAAAGGAGGATATTAGAAATGGTTGTTTTTATGAAAGACAGTTGTTAAACGGAAACATGGATAATAGGAAAAAATCCGTAAATCCGTTAAAAATTAAAGAAACGGATAATAGGGAAAAATCTCCTTTAATCCATTCGGATAAAAATGCGGATAATAGGGCTTATATATATAGATGTTCCTCCATCCGATGTCGTATGTCGTTTGTAGGATAGGGCTTTAGGTCCTGCCCTATCCCAAACAAATACATCACCGATCAGCATTTACCTTTATTTCAAAAAAAAATTAAAATCCAAGAAAGTCTGTAAATTTATGAGTGGTTGGTAGATAGGTAAAAAAGGATGATACCAGTAAAAAGCTACCTTCTGGCAGAAAGGGGAAAACATCCTATATACCAGCTGGCAAAAAAACTGGCAGAAAGGACTTATATATAGTTGTTGCCACAACCAGCTGACGCATGTTTGTAGGATAGGGCTTTAGGTCCTGCCCTATCCCAAACAAATGCCTCATCCGTCAGCACTAGCCTTTCTACCAAATAAAAAATTAGAAATGGAGAAGTTAATTAAATTTGAAAATGAAATAAACACAGAAAAACAGAAATTCAAAAAATGAATAAAGGAGAAATTTCTCTATATTCGCAAAACGAAGAAGATAGGGATATTACCCTATATTCGCAAAGTGATTAAAGGGCTTATATATATGTTGTTCGTTCACAACTCGCTGACGCATCGTTTGTAGGATAGGGCTTTTGAGGTTGCCCTATCCCAAACAAATGCATCAACGTCAGCCCTTGCCTTTTTTCTAAACCAAAAATCTTAAAAACTCTAAAACCGGTTAACTTTTACAACAAATTTATAGGGTTTTGAAAAATTTTAAGTACCATACCCCCCTCATAAGCTTTTAGATAGTTGCGATGGGTACCGCATGGGGGGCCTTTAAAAAATGGGAGAGAGAATTTTTGAAAATTTGATTTTACATTTTGAGATTGGTTTAAGGTTAGATGATAAGTGCTTTAATTATTTGCTAAAAGGGCTCAACGATTTGAAATGCTCGTTTTATTAAGTAAATGTGAATGAATACTTGTCTTTAAAAATCAAACAAATCGTTGGGGGTTATTTAGGATTTAATAAATGTTGCCATTAGTAATTAAAAGGAGGTTTAAATTATGGAAACAATAAAAAGAGAAGTTATCAAATTAAAAAAAGCAGGCTATGGTTTCGTAAAAATAGCAAACACTCTATCTATTTCAGTTAAAGAGGTTAGATCCATTTGTAAAGAAGTAGATAAAGTGGAACTGTTAAAAGGAAACTGTAAGCAGTGTAATTCCAAGATTACATCCGTAAAGGGTAAGAAGATAAAACAATTTTGTAGTGATAGATGTAGATGGGATTATTGGAACAATAAACAAAAAGTAGAAAGATATAAGAACGATATTTAAATTGCATCAAAGATTGTCCACTTAATAGCGAAAAAGACTTGACTAAAGAAGGCTAATAAGTGATGTATATAGTACCGCAAAAAAGGAAGGAGGAAACTTTATGAATATGATAATTACCAAAATTGAAGCAATACCAATAATACCTAAAAGAATAAGAGTAGCTGCATATGCTAGAGTATCCTCTGGAAAAGAAGCGATGCTTAATTCTTTAGCTACTCAAGTTTCATATTATAAGAAGTTGATCCAAAGTAAACATAATTGGGATTTTGTTGGCGTTTATGCAGATAAGGCAATAACAGGAACTAAAGATTTAAGAGACGAATTTCAAGCTTTACTTAAAGATGCAAGAGCTGGAAAGATCGATATGATTATTACAAAGTCGATATCTAGGTTTGCTAGAAACACAGTAACACTACTTGAAGTAGTAAGAGAATTAAAAGACTTAAATGTTGATGTCTACTTTGAGGAACAAAACATCCATACCAACAGTGGTGAAGGAGAGATGATCCTAACATTTCTAGCAACATTCGCACAAGAAGAATCAAGAAGTGTATCGGAAAACATGAAGTGGCGAATAAGTAAAGATTTTAAGGCTGGTTTAATATGGGGTGGTAATTCATCACTTGGTTACACTCTTAAAGATAAGAAGCTTTATGTAGTAGAAGATGAAGCAGAAACTGTAAGATTAATTTACAAGCTATACTTAGAAGGAAATGCCGATGAACATATATGCGATATCTTAAACTATCAAGGAATTAAACCATATAAGACAAAGAAATGGAATCGTTCATCGGTCATTAAAATCCTTACCAATTATAACTATACAGGAGACCTTATCTTACAAAAGACTTATAGAGATAATCACTTAAGTAAAACCATGTGTATTAATAATGGTGAGTATAATAAATATCTTGTTTCAAATGCTCATGAAGCGATTATCAGTAAAGAAATATTTGATGATGCCCAAAAGATGAGAAGGTTAAAGACTAAAGATATTAACTTAGATAAAACGAAAAAGACATTATTTAAAGGTTATATCAAATGCGGTAAATGTGGCAGGGCATACACCTACAAAAAAACACCATATAATGTTGTTTGGATGTGTTCCACTTTAAGAACTAAAGGTAAGTGTGCATGCGACGCTAAACAAGTGCCAGAGTCTAAAATAATTGAAGCATCTAACAAATTATTAAATTTAGAAACTTTCGATTTAAAACGCTTTGAAGAGGAAGTTAAACAAATAGTCGTCCTACCTAATAATAAGCTCTTGTTTCAAATAGTTAGTGGCAAGGAACAAATATTAGAGTGGCAATATGAACCAAGAAGTAATAGTTGGACAAAAGAAATGAAAGATGAAGCAAGAGTCCACTATTTAAAAAGAGGCAAAGGAGGTAACAGTAAATGACAACTAAAGTAACAGTAATACCATCAACAATTGATCCATTAACACAGTTACCTCGTAATAGTAAAGAGAAAATTAAAGTAGCAGCTTACGCTAGAGTATCTACAAATACCGAAGAACAAAACTCAAGTTATGAAGCCCAAGTCAGTTATTATCAAAATTATATTGAAAATAAATATGAATGGGCCTTTGTTGGTGTTTATGCTGATGAAGGTATTAGTGGAACAAATACCAAAAGAAGAGCAAGCTTTAATAGAATGATTGAAGATGCATTAGACGGTAAAATTAATCTAATCATTACTAAATCAATTTCAAGGTTTGCGAGAAATACACTTGATACGATTAAGTTTGTAAGAAAGTTAAAAGATAAAGGTGTTGAAGTATTCTTTGAAAAAGAAAACTTATGGACTCTTGATTCTAAGAGTGAATTAATCTTAACCATTATGGCATCTATTGCACAGGAAGAATCAAGATCTATTAGTCAGAATGTTACATGGGGTAAAAGAGTATCATTTCAAAATGGTAAAGTGTCATTTGCTTATAGTAGATTTTTAGGTTATGAAAAGAAAGACGGTAAAATAGTAATCGTTGAAGAAGAAGCGAAAGTTGTAAGATTAATTTATAGGATGTTTTTAGTTGAAGGTCAAACACCGATAGCAATTAGAAATTATTTAACAGAACAAGGTATTAAAAGTGCAGCTAACGCTACTTGGAGAGCGCATGTTGTTTTATCGATATTAACTAATGAAAAATATAAAGGTGACGCACTACTTCAAAAGAAATACACTGAAAACTTCTTAGAACAAAAGATGGTTAAAAACACCGGCCAAGTTCCACAATACTATGTAGAAAATAGTCATCCAGCTATTATCGATAAAGATATGTGGGAAATGGTCCAAATTGAAATTAAAAGAAGAAGAGAAATGGTTGGTGGTTTTTCATCAGCTAATATATTTGCAGGTAAAATTAAATGTGCAGACTGTGGTGGTTATTACGGTAGAAAAACATGGCATTCCAATTCTAAATACCGTAGATCAATTTATAGATGTAATAAGAAATATGAAGAAGGAAAAGACAAATGTAAAACACCACATCTATCAGAAGAAGAAATAAAAGAAAAGTTCTTAAATGCTTACAACATTACGATAAAGGATAGAGAACGAGTTAAAAATGATTTAAAGGAAGTTCTAAAACTAATAACAAGCACTAAAGGTATTGATAAAGAGATTAAAGAAATTGATGCAGAACTAATAATATTAACAGAATCAATAAATAAACTCATTCAAGATAATTCAAAAACAAAAAGTGGTATTGATGAATTTGATAAAAGACTTAAAGAACTAAGAATTAGATATGATGATTTAAGAACAAGAAAAGAAGAATTATCAAATCTTAAAAGAGAAAACTCTGCTAAGTCTTATAGAATAAAAAAGTTTATCGCTAATTTAGAAAAATCAACTGATAAACTAAAAGATTGGAATAGTGAACTTTGGATGTTAACAGTTGAAATTGCAACAGTTTATAGAGATAAAAGAATTAAGTTTAAGTTTTATGATGGAATAGTAAACAAGTAAGGAACTCCATGTAGATTGATATGTGGAGTTTTTTTATTTATTAAAGTTTAGAAATAACCTTCGTTTAAGCATATAAATTATGATATAATTTAAGGTGAGAATAACAATACAAAGATATTTTTTTAAAAGTGGGAGGTAGATAATATGAATATTGTTTTTTGGATAATTATGTCTATTGATTTATTAATATTAATTCTTCATTATGCTGTGTCTATAGAAGCTTTTACAAAAAATAAGATGCTTTCTAAAATTAAAGAAGAGGGTAAGAAGAATAACGATAAGTCCAAAGAAAGTATACCAAAAGAAAAATTAGGAAAAGCTGTATATATAGTATTATCAATTATTGCATTGATTATAGTTTTAGCACTAGTTTCTTCAATTATTTGGATTCCATTAACAATGCTTTTTGTCTTTAATTGGCGTATAGCACTAATTTCATTTATGTTAATTTTGGCTCTGTTATCCTATCTTATGATTTTGATATACAATAAATATGTACCAGAATTTGTGATAAAAGAAGGAGCAATAATTAAGGAATCCATATATATAACTTTTTTTATTCTAATCTCGATATTTTTAATGTATGGCTCTTTATTTCCATTGGAACAAACAATTGAAAAAATATTTCTTCAAAGCACAAATTTCGCTTTCACATTGAGCATATTAATACCTGTCTTAATCATTGGATTAGTGATTACTAACGTTTATTTATTTGTTAATGGATTATATTACATAGTTGACAAAAGTAAAAAGGTGGCAAAGGCAAGAACGAAAATAGTTGATATTCTTACCATTTTTACTATAAGTTCATTTTTTGCTTTGTTTTTTATAATAGATAGAGAGTGGTCATTTCTGAATGTAGACAACTCATTAAGATTTTATGAAACTGTTGATTTATTCAAAAATGTATTAGTTGCGGTTTTAGTTCCATTGATACTTTCAAGATTTCTTATCAAAAAGGAAGATAATTTCAAAAAAGATTCAAAGGATATTAATGACAAGGCTGTTAGTCAATTAAATAATATTGAAGAACAGCGCAACAATAACAGTAATTCAAAAATCTAAGTATTTTGTTTTATAAGAAAAAATGGAGGGAGAAAATATGGATAAAATCAGTGTAATGTTAAAAATAATCGGTTATCTATTCTCATTATTTTGGAAGAAAAAAGATTTGTTATATATTAATTCGACAAAAAAAAGATTTGATACTACTGGAATTGATAAACTTATTCCAACAAAAGGGGTTAAATTTTTAATCGTTGAAAATAAAACACATAAAATAGGATTTAAGTTTGTAAAAAATCATTTTAGAAAAATGAAAATTTCACTATATCAAATACAACGAAATATCGGCGAGACTTCTAAAATATCGTATGCTGGTTATGCAAGCGTTCCATTTGCAGTTTTTGATGGGTACTGTTTAGGGGATAATAGAGATTATCAACTATTTGACACAACAAAAAACAAAAATAAAATGTACAAAATTGAATTTTCAAAAAAAAGAATTCAAAATAATACATTTGAAAAAATTAACTCTGAAGAAGTTGACTTATTTGTTTCGAGCTCGTTTCAAGTAGATAATAACCATGGAAAAACTGACACTCACTTTAATTTTAATTATTTGATTAACGATAAAATAGATTCTAATTACTTATCAAAAGTATTTTATTTTATTTCTGATTTTTTGGATCACTGTAGATTATCGGGAGTTAAAAAAGTCCATATACATAGCGCATCAAGACAACCGGTTTCTTTCATTATTGGAACCGCCGTTCAGTCACACCATCCTGAGGTAATAGTTTATGAATTTGAAAATAACAAGTATACTTGGGGGCTAAGTATTCAAAATTCAAAAATAATAAAGGAGGGTTAACATGGGTATCTTAAACAATTTGTTAAACGATTACAAGATTGATCGTGATTTTCAAACTGAGATTCGTCAAGAGTATCGTTTAGATATTCAAAAGGCGCTTTCTAATGCCTTTGATGGTGCAAAAATACAATTTAGATATGGTGGCTCGTTGGCTAAAGGAACTGCTAATATTGATTCTTGTGACATTGATCTATTGTGTTATTTATCCTCTGAAAGCAATTTAACACTAAAGGAAATATATGATTCTGCAGTAAAAGCTCTAGCAGAAGAAGGTTATTGGATAGAAAGAAAAAATAGTGCTATCAAAGTATATGGGAGAACCAATGAAAATATGTGGGACATCACTGTAGATGTAGTTCCTGGTAAATATTCCTCCAACGATAACACGGATGATGTATTTTTGTGGAGAAATGAAAGTAATAGCAAACTAAAAACAAATCCGATAAAACAAATAGAAATGGTGAAACAATCAAAGTCTAAGGAAGTAATTAGAATAGTAAAACTTTTTCGGGATTTTAACAATTTTAAATTCAAATCTTTTTTTCTAGAGAATTTTGTTATAAGCATTGTTGAACCAGAATACGAAGACGGAGATAATTTATTTGATAAGTTAATAAAATTTTGTGATATGTATGAGTTGATAGGGGTAAAAAAAGTAAATGATCCCGCTAACAGTAATAATGATATAATGATAATACATAATGACTTTGAGTTTTCAACAATCCGTAATCAAGTAAAAAAATTAAGAGATGCTTTATATACGGATGATGAAATAACGATAAGAAAATGTATTATGGGGCAAAATTATGATATTAACGAAGGATATATAAGTGTTGCTAAAGGGCATTCATCTCTTGTTAAATTTCCAACTTCTGCTATAGTACCATTTGGCATAATTTCGATTACGGGTTGGTTTTCTAAAGATCAAACATTTAGTAATCAAATCTATGAATCTACAGAACTTGAATATGGTTTAAATTTGAAATTTATTGCAATTGTACCAAATAGTATTAAAATAAAAAGTGTAAGCTGGTTAATATGCAATTCAGGATATGAAGCTAGAGTAAAAGATCAATTAAGGGGTGAAAATTTTGAATCGTCTGATGGATCCTTTGGTAGTGGGGTTTCAAATACATTCATAAAATACGAACAAACAAGCTTTTATGGTAATCACTTTGTTCAAGCAAGATTAATTAGCACAACTGGTAAATCATACTTTAGTAATATAATTACAATAAAAATAAGAAAATAAAGTATCATAAGTATAGAAGACATAATATTTAGACTTTTTAAACTAAAATATATGTATAGCTTGACAATTGTTTTGTGATATAGTATTATTTAAGTAGATTACCGCTGACCAATATGCGGTATACAAAAGGTTGGGTTGAAAGATTACCGCTGACCAATATGCGGTATATAAATGGTTGGGTTGAAAGTTTACCCCTCATTGTATGAGGGGGTTTCTTTTAATAGGAGATAACTATATGGTTGAAGCAGGTTTCTACATTATTGATGATAGCTTTTATTTACTTGTAAATGATCCGTACCTTAAAGGAAACGATAGAGAAAATAGACCTCACTGCTATTGCATTGAGAGAGATGATTTTCTTTGGATGATTCCAATGAGTAGTAAAATAAGCAAATATAGTTCTATAATAAACAGGAGAACCGAAGAAGGGAAACCTAATGATATCTTTCATATTGCCGTATTAGATGATGGAAATGAAAGTGTGTTTTTGATAGGTGATATTTTTCCAACTAAAAAGAGATTTATTAAAAGAGAATATACAATAGGAACTAATCATTTCCGAATAACATCAGAAAATCTTAAAAAAGAAATTTTAAACAAAGCAAATAAAGTAATTATGTTGCTTGAAAAAGGTGTGAAATTCTCACCAACACAAGCAAACATCCAACTAATTAAGGAAAAGTTAACAGACGATCAAATTTTATAATTTAAAAAGCACTGCTGTATACAATAATTTTCTTAATGATAAAACGGAAGTTAAATCGATATTTTGTGAATTAGACAAGATATCGTTTTTTATTAGGCAACAAAGATTTTTAATTCTAAATAGTGAACAAGATATACATGTATATAAACGTTACAAATTTCCGAATACACATGCTATAATAGAATAAGAATAAGATAGGATGATAGAATGAAAATAAACCTTCAATTACATGAAAGACATTTTGAAAGAATTGCTAGATTTAAACCAATCAATGCTGTTAAAGAAGCTATTTGGAACTCATATGATGCTGACGCAAAAAATATTGTTGTAAAGATTATACGCGATAATTATGATTTAATTGGAACACCTATTGTCTCTAAAGTTATTATTGAAGATGATGGTCACGGACTACATCTTGATAAAACTCAGGAAGCCTTTCAAGAATTTGGATACTCAGCGAAATCAAATGGCAATAATAAATCACCGTTAGGGAGAAAAATGCATGGTAACAAGGGTGAAGGAAGGTATTCGTTATTTTCTATTGGCAAAAAAATATCGTGGGAATCCAACTATCAAGATCAAAAAGATAATAAAACTTTTGTTGCAAAGTTTAGTGAAGAAAATCATGGTAAAACTATTGATATTTTACAAGTGAATAAAAATCCTCAAAAGACCGGATTGACAGTTATAATAAAAAATATTACCGAACAGGGTAAAAAAGAATTAGATAGAAAAAATCATGTTATATCAGAACTATTAAAAGAATTTGCAACGTGTTTATTTATTTATCCAGAAATAAATATAAGTTATGATGGCTCACGGTTAAGCATTGAGGAAAACATTAAGTCTCGAAAAAAATATTCAAAAGTAATCAACGATGTAAATGTGGAAGTAACTGCAATTGAATGGACTGAAAAAACAACACCCACTGTTTTTTATTGTGATGAACAACAAATCCCAATTGAACAAAAAACAATAAAATCAAAGCATGATATATCGGTATATATTTCATCTAAAGCAATCGGAGACAATAAAAACGAGCTAATATTTCTAGATTCGGACATGTTAATAGAAGAATTATCATCAGTTTTAGAATTTCTTGAACAGTGTATTAATGATTTCGAGAAGAGCATCATTTCTAAAAATGAAAAACAATTAATAGAAGATTTGAAGAAAGATGGAGTTTATCCTATAGATGATGATCCTATTTCAATTAGTGATAAGCATAATAAAGCAATTTTTGATTCTGTTGTTGTTGAGATTAATAAGACTGTACCTTCGATTCGCACGAGAGGAAAAAAAGAACAAAAATTATTTAACAATTTGTTATATGAAACAGTAAAGAGTAGCCCAAGCAGTTTAACTATAATTATGTCAAAAGTTGTCGATTTGACTAAAGAAGACCAGGATAGATTCGCGGAGTTACTAACCAAAATAGAACTTTCACAAATAATAAAAACAATTGATTCAGTTACAAAAAGAATCTCTTTTTTAGAAGAAATTTATGATTTAGTATATACAGACCTAGGAAAAAATGTAAAAGAGAGAAGCCAATTTCAAAAAATTCTTGAGAAAGAATTATGGATATTTGGAGAACAATACGCATTTAGTGTTGTTGACAGGAGTATAAAAAACGTACTCAATAATTTTTCTTATATATTTAATAGAGAAGATATAGAAACAGGTAAATTAGAAGATGGTGAACTAATACCTGATATATGTTTGTTTACAACCAAGCCAATTGGAGATAATCAATATGAACACTTGGTTGTAGAAATAAAAAGACCTACAAAGGTTTTAGGGCATAACGAGTTAAATCAAATAAAAAAGTATGCATCAACGATTAGTTCTCAGCCTCCTTTCCAAAACAAAGGGCATAAATGGAATTTTATATTATTAGGGAAAAATTTTGACAAGGATCTTTCTTTTGAAATGCAAGAAAAAGATAACGGTGTTATAATTACTAACCCCCAATCCACTGTTAAGGTTTTGCAGTGGGAAGATATTATTAGGAATACTAAAAGGCAATATGAGTATTTTAGAGAACAATTACAATTAAAAATAACTAATGAAGATGTTAAGGAAGGATTAAAACAAAAAATATCAGCAATTAAAACAGATTAAAATCAATATGAATTGGATTTTAATAATAGAATAACTCTGAAAAGAGTTTTTGAAATCAAATCTAATGTTTGATTATTTATTAATTATTTAATAAACTAAGCTAAACAAACTCCAAAAACAGTGAACAAAGCCAGCATTTTTGAATTAGAAAGTTTATTAATAGAGACGTTTATGATAGATTTTTAAAAAACAATTATTAATAGTTTTATTAAAACAAATTTTGAAGATGGCTTAATAAAGACAATATTTAGGGGTGCGTAAAATTCGGTAGGGGTGCGCAATTGTATCGTGAGGTAACGCCCTTCGCAAATATTAATGATTAAGATTGATGTTCTAATTCAATCTTTTTTTAACAAAACAGCCCCTTGATTA